>NZ_KI421511.1:6765908-7065908 GCF_000473265.1 Amycolatopsis thermoflava N1165 | reverse complement strand
CTTCTCGCCGACGTCGCGGATGCCGTACTCCTCCGCGATGGCGGTCAGCAGCAGGGCCTGCGTGGCCGTGCCGAGCGCGTCCTGCACCGGCAGCCGGTCGGCGAGCGCGCCGCCCAGCCCGGGGATCGAGGTGACCAGCGACGTCAGCCTGCCGAGGCGGTTGACCCACCAGTCGATGTGGCCGTCGCGGTCGGTCGCCTCCCACGCGGCCGATCCCGGCACCCGCACCGAAGCCAGGCCCTCCAGGCGGCCCGGCGTGCGCAGCGCGAGCAGCACCGGGCCGGACGCGCGCACGACCGGGCGCAGCACGCCGACGACCTGACGATCGGAAATCGCTTCACCCACGGCTGGCAGCACCCTTCTTCGGCGGTACGGCGAGCGCGCCGCCGAGGCTCATGGCCGCCGGCAGTGCCCCGCCGGCGATGAGCAGCAACGCTCGCCAGTCCTGCAGCAACACGAGATCCCCGCCGGGCCCGAACAGCCCGACGATCACTATCACCAGTACCCACGCGACGAGCGGCGCAAACGCCGCGCGCGGCGCCACCAGCCGCCCGGCCAGCCGCACGAGCAGCGGGGTGGTGAGGGCCGCGACGAGCACGGTCACCGGGAACGGGATGGTCCCGCCCACGTACAGCGGCAGGAAGAACAGTTCGAGCACGGCCAGCAGGGCCGCGTCGAGCACCAGCAGCACCAGCAGCAGCCTGGACACCTACAGCCCTCCGAACAGGTCGCGCTCCGCGCCCTCCGCCGGGCCGCGCACAAGCACATAGTGCTCGACCTCGTCGATGGGCTGCGCGATGCCGTTGGACAACGCGAACGCCGGCGGCCGCACGCTGATCTGCGTCTCGTGGGCGGCCAGCGCCGCGATCTTGGCGTCGAGGTGGTCGCGCACGTCGATGGCGGTGGTGATCTCCTCGTCCGGGGTGACCGGGAGCTCGCCGTCGGCGGGCAGCCGCCACGGCAGCCCGGGCTCCGCACGCAGGCGCGCGACCCCGCGGGCGAGCGCGTCGCGCGAGGCGGCGATGTGGAAGACCCGCCGCACGTAGGGGGCGTCCTCGACGGCGAGCATGGTTACTGCGTGTGCCCGGATGTGGTCCGGGTGCCCATACCCTCCGAAGTCGTTGTAGGTCACCACCACATGGGGCCGCGTCTCGTCGAGAACGGCCCGCAGCTGGGCGGCCTGCTCACGTGGATCTCCTCCGGAAAACGCCCGCGGGTGGTCGGCCGACGGCGTGCCGGCCATGCCCGAATCGCGCCAGCGCCCGATACCCCCCAGATAACACTGCCGGGTCAACCCGAGCGCCCGGACGGCGGAGGCCAGTTCCCCCGCTCGGTAGCCCCCGAGCTGGTCCCCCGCCCACGCCCCGAGCTGGTCGAGCCGCTTCGGGATGATCTCCCCCTCCTCACCGAGTGTGCAGGTCACGAGGGTCGTCTCGACCCCTTCGGCGGCGTAGCGGGCGATGGTCCCGCCGGTGGTGATGCTCTCGTCGTCCGGGTGGGCGTGGACGAGCAGGAGCCTGCGTGCGGAGGTAGCGGTCACGACTTCAGGTTAATTAGAAGATTGTGTGGCGTTCCTGTCACAGGCGTATGACTAGTCCTTTCGTGGGGTCCACAAAGTGGGACGCGTCGGTTATTCTCCCCCGAGCTACGCACCGCGCCGTAGCAGGGGAAATCCAAGAAGGGGTGCCCGTGCACCGAGATCCGGTGGGCAGGACCTGCGGCCACGAACGGCGACTCTCGTCACCCGTTCGAGTTAGGGACCGCGCGTCACTGTTCCATCACAATCTCACGCTGAGTGGCCGTCTCGGCTGTTCCGCTGCCTAGGTTGCACGATTACGGTGGGCAAACTCGATCACCTCGACAGTTCGCCGCCACAGGACGAGGCCGCCTCGCTACCCACGACGGCGTCGAGCAAGGAGAATGAATGTTAGGGAAGACCAAGTCACGTGCCGCCAGAATCGGCGCGCTCGCCGCGACCGCCGCGCTGGTCCTCGCCGCGTGTGGCGGCGGCGGTGGTGACAACAGCGGTGTGCAGACCGGACAGGCCTTCGCCGAGTGCGACGCCAACGCCAACGCGTGCAACTCGGCCGCCGCTGACCAGCTGCAGGACGGCGGTGACGTCACCTTCGCGATCGAGAAGAACATCCCGAACTGGAACGTCACGTCCGGTGAGGGCAACGTCTTCGAGACCGGCATGGTGACCAAGGGCATCTTGCCCTACACCTTCTACACGACGCCGGACCTCAAGCCGACGCTGGCGACGGACTTCGTGACCTCGGCCGACATCACCAGCACGAACCCGCAGACGGTGGTCTACAAGATCAACCCGAAGGCCGTGTGGTCCGACGGCACGCCGATCACGGCGGACGACTTCATCTACAACTGGAAGGTCCAGAACGGCAAGGACTGCCCGGACTGCGCCCCCGCCAGCACCTCCGGTTACGACCGGATCGCCTCGGTCGTGGGCTCGGACAACGGCAAGACGGTCACCGTGACCTTCACCAACCCGTTCACCGACTGGAAGGTCCTGTGGAGCTCGACCGGTGCGATGTACCCCGCGCACCTGGCCGCCCAGCACGGTGACCTGAACACCCCGGCCGGCCTGGCCGAGTCGTACAAGTGGTTCGGCGAGACGGTTCCGACCTGGTCCGGCGGCCCGTGGAAGATCGACAACTTCCAGAACAACGTGTCGATCACCATGGTGCCGAACCCCGCGTGGTGGGGCGCCAAGCCGAAGCTGTCGCGCGTGATCTTCCGGATCATCACCGACGCCTCGCAGGAGCCGACGGCCCTGCAGAACAACGAGGTCCAGGTCATCTACCCGCAGCCGCAGGTCGACCTGGTCAACCAGGTGCGCAACATCCCGAACGTGTCCTCCTACATCGGCCTCGGCCTGACCTGGGAGCACTTCGACTTCAACCTGAAGAACCCGGCGCTGGCCAACAAGGCGCTGCGTCAGGCGCTGTACACCGCGGTCGACGTCCAGGGCATCATCGACAAGACCGTCGGCCAGTTCACCGACAAGGTGAAGCCGCTGCAGAACCACAACTTCATGCCGGGCCAGGAGGGCTACAAGGACGTCATCTCGTCCACCGGCCAGGGCACGGGTGACATCAACAAGGCGAAGCAGATCCTCACCGAGGCCGGCTACAAGCTGCAGGGCGACCAGCTGATCGACCCGAGCGGCGCGCCGGTGCCCGCCCTGCGGATGCGCTACACCGTGGGCAACCAGATCCGCCAGAACGAGTGCGAGCTGTTCCAGCAGGCCGCGAGCCAGCTGGGCGTCAAGGTGGACATCATCCCCACCGACGACCTCGGTGACACCACCAGCAACGGCGACTTCGACGTGATCGTGTTCGCGTGGGTCGCCTCGCCGTTCCCGTTCTCCGGTGCGCAGCAGAACTGGACCACCGGTTCGGAGAGCAACTACGGCGAGTACAGCAACACCCAGGTCGACAACCTGATCGCGCAGGCCAACGCCGAGACCGACCAGGCGAAGGCGTCGGAACTGCTCAACCAGGCCGACCAGATCATGGCCGACGACGCGTACGTGCTTCCGCTGTACCAGAAGCCGACCTTCATCGCGTCGTACGACAACATCGCCAACATCCGCAACAACTCGACCCTCGACGGGCCGGTCTACAACATGCAGGAATGGGGCATCCGGAAGGGCTGACCAGCCGAGCCGGAGTACATTACTGAGAAGTAATTCGGTGGGGGAGGCCGGCGACGCCGGTCTCCCCCACCCCCTAACCGCACGAAACCACCACAACTAGACAGGTCGCGCCGCCCGGTTCCGCCGTCACGAGCGGCGTGCTGGTCGAACTTCAGCAGGAAGACCTCCATGCTCGCCTTCGCATTGCGCCGGCTGCTCGTGTCGGTGCCGATCCTCATCTTGTCGACGTTCGTCGTCTTCGTGATGGTGTCGCTGTCGGCCAACCCGCTCAGCAACCTCATCACCCGAAATCCGCCACCGCCACCGCAGACCATCGCCGCCGAGACCCACCGGCTGCACCTGGACCAGCCGCTGATGGAGCGATACTGGAACTGGATCACCGGCATCTTCCGCGGCGACTTCGGCCCGTCCGTCAACTCGACGATGGACATCGGGTCGGAGGTCATCTCCCGCTTCGGCGTCACGTTCCGCCTGATCTTCCTCGCGATGGTCATCGCGCTGATCCTGGCGATCGTCGTCGGCGCCGTCAGCGCCGTGAAGCAGTACTCCAAGCTGGACTACACGGCGACCTTCTTCGGCTTCCTCTTCCTGTCGATGCCCGCGTTCTGGCTCGCGGTGCTCCTGAAGCAGGCCGGCATCAACATCAACAACACCGTCGGCGACCAGGTCTTCTACACGATCGGCGCGAGTTCGATCTACGTGCAGGGCGGCTTCTGGGCGCACCTCGGCGACGTGCTGGGGCACATGATCCTGCCGACCATCTCGCTGGCGCTGATCTCCTACGCCTCCTGGAGCCGCTTCCAGCGCGGGTCGATGCTCGAGGTGCTCAACAGCGACTACGTGCGGCTCGCCCGCGCCAAGGGCCTGTCCCGCGGCGTCGTGATGCGGCGGCACGCGCTGCGCAACGCCCTCATCCCGCTCACCACCGTCACCGCGCTGGACCTGGCGTCCATCATCTCCGGCGCCGTGGTGACCGAGAAGGTGTTCCAGTGGCAGGGCGCGGGTACCTTCCTGCTCGACGCCATCGCGCAGAGCGACGTGTACGCCGTCGAGGCCTGGCTGCTGATCTCGGCGACCTTCGTCATCCTGTTCAACCTTGTCGCCGACCTGCTGTACGGCGTGCTCGACCCGAGGATCCGCCATGCCTGAGCCTTCGACCACCGAAACCACCGCGACGGCCCAGCTGCAGGACAGCCCCAAGGGCACCGTCGAGCGCGAGTTCACCGTCCAGGAGCGCGGCCAGTTCCAGCTGGTGCTGCGCCGGTTCCTGCAGCACCGGCTGGCCGTGGCGAGCCTGATCCTGCTGATCGTGATCGTGCTGCTGGCCTACGTCGGCGGCTGGCTCTGGAAGTACGGGCCCGAGGACATCACGCCGGACAACTCCGAGGCGCCGTCGCTGGCGCACCCGTTCGGCACCGACGCGGTCGGCAAGGACATGCTGGCCCAGGTGCTCCGCGGCACCCAGATCTCGCTGCAGATCTCCGTGCTGGTCGCGATCTTCTCCACGGTCGTCGGCACGATCTGGGGCGCGGTCGCCGGCTACTACCGCGGCTGGATCGACACGGTGCTGATGCGCATCGCCGACCTGGTGCTGACCCTGCCGCTGCTGGCCGTCGCGGCCGTGCTCGGCCACAACGCGGGCGGCAGCTGGTGGCTCATCGCGGTCGTCATCGCCGGCCTGTACTGGGCCTACGTGTCCCGGGTCGCGCGCGGTGTGGTGCTGTCGCTGCGGGAGAAGGAGTTCATCGAGGCGGCCCGCGCGCTCGGCGCGGGTGACGGGCGGATCATCTTCCGGCACCTGGTGCCCAACGCGCTCGGCTCGGTGATCGTGAACGCGACGATCCTGGTGTCCATCGGCATCCTGCTGGAGACCGCGCTGTCGTTCCTCGGCTTCGGTGTGCGGCCGCCGGACACCTCGCTCGGCCTGCTGGTGAGCAGCGCGCAGACGGCGGTCGACACCCGCCCGTGGCTGTTCTACTTCCCGGGCCTGTTCATCATCCTGATCGCGCTGACGATCAACTTCATCGGGGACGGGCTCCGCGACGCGTTCGACCCCCAGCAGACGAAGGTGCGCGCATGACCTCGTTCGACTCCCAGACGACGGCCGACCCCGTCCTCTCGGTGGAGGACCTCACCGTCCAGTTCCCCAGCGACGACGGCCTGGTGCAGGCCGTGCGCGGTGTGAGCTACCAGCTCGGCCGCGGTGAGGTGCTGGGCGTCGTCGGTGAATCCGGCTCCGGCAAGTCGGTGACCTCGCTGGCGATCATGGGCCTGCTGCCCCGTTCGGCGCGCGTCAAGGGCACGATCAACTTCAAGGGCCGCAACCTGCTGGAGCTGTCCGAGAAGCAGATGACGCGGGTCCGCGGCAGCGGCATCGCGATGGTCTTCCAGGACCCGATGACGTCGTTGAACCCGGTCTACCCGGTGGGCGACCAGATCGCCGAGGCCATCACCGCGCACCACGACGTGCGCAGGGACGTGGCCCGCAAGCAGGCCGTGGAGCTGCTGGACCTGGTGCGCATCCCGAACCCGCAGCAGCGGGCCACCGAGTACCCGCACCAGCTCTCCGGCGGTATGCGGCAGCGCGTGGTGATCGCGATCGCGATCGCCAACCGGCCCGAGGTGATCATCGCCGACGAGCCGACGACCGCGCTGGACGTGACCGTGCAGGCGCAGGTGCTGGACGCGCTGCAGGCGGCGAAGCAGGAGACCGGCGCCGCGATGGTGCTGATCACCCACGACCTCGGCGTCATCGCCGGGCAGGCCGACCGGGTGCAGGTCATGTACGCGGGCAAGGTGGTCGAGGCAGGCACGGTCGACGACATCTTCTACACCCCGCGCATGCCCTACACGCTGGGCCTGCTCGGCAGCCTGCCGCGGCTGGACATCAAGACCGACCGGCTCACCCCGATCGCGGGTTCGCCGCCCTCGGTGGTCAACATGCCGCCGGGCTGCCCGTTCAGCCCGCGCTGCCCGATGGCGCAGGACATCTGCGACCGGGAGGAGCCGGTGCTCGCGCCGACCACCGACGGTCTGCACAAGGCGGCCTGCCACTTCAGCGACCAGCTGGCCGGCCGCGAAGCCACTGATCTGTTCAACCCCACCTCGGTCGACGACGTCGACGCGGTGGCCGCGGTGACCCCCGGGGAGAAGACCGAATGAGCGAGAGCGCAGCCGGCGTGCTGCCCGAGCAGGACCAGCGGACCCCGGTGCTGTCGGCCCGCGACGTCGTCAAGCACTTCCCGGTACGCAGCGGCGGGCTGATCCGGCGCCAGATCGGCGAGGTCCAGGCCGTGTCCGGGGTGTCGTTCGACATCTACGAGCGGGAGACCCTCGCGCTCGTCGGCGAGTCGGGGTGCGGGAAGTCGACCACCGCGCGGGTGGTGCTGAACTTGCAGCCGGCCACCGCGGGCGAGGTGCGCTTCGAAGGCACCGAGCTGCACAAGCTGAACCGCAAGGACATGCAGCGCCTGCGCAGGCAGATGCAGATCGTGTTCCAGGACCCGTACGCCTCGGTGGACCCGCGCATGCCGGTCAACGAGATCATCGCGGAGCCGCTGCGGATCCACAACCTGTACGAAAAGGGCGGCCGGGAGCGGGTGCGCGAGCTGCTCGCCACGGTCGGCCTGCGGCCCGAGCACGGCAACCGGTACCCGCACGAGTTCTCCGGCGGCCAGCGGCAGCGCATCGGCATCGCGCGGGCGCTCGCTCTGCAGCCGAAGCTGCTGGTGCTGGACGAGCCGGTGTCGGCGCTGGACGTGTCCATCCAGGCCGGTGTGCTGAACCTGCTGCAGGACCTGCAGTCGGAGTTCGGGCTGTCGTACCTGTTCGTGTCGCACGACCTGTCCGTGGTCCGGCACATCGCCAACCGCATCGCGGTGATGTACCTGGGCAAGATCGTCGAGACGGCGCCGTCGGAGGAGCTGTTCGAGAACCCGGCGCACCCGTACACGCAGGCGCTGATTTCGGCGATCCCGGTGCCCGACCCGCGCAAGGAACGCTCGCGGGAGCGCATCGTGATCACCGGTGACGTGCCGAGCCCGGCGAACCCGCCGAGCGGCTGCCGGTTCCGGACGCGGTGCCCGAAGTTCGCGAACGAGTTGAGCGACGCGGAGCGCTCGAAGTGCATCGACGAGGAGCCGTTGCTCGTCGACCGCGGGCAGGGTCACCCGGCGGCTTGCCATTATGCGCAGGCGCGGCAGTTGATCTGATCTCCGCTACGCGGGTGGCTCGATCGCCGGCTTCGCTTCGCTACGCCCCGATCGAGAGAGTCCTCCCGAACCCGATCTTTCAGTGTTCGGTTGCCGAGACACCGCGTCAAGGCGGGAAAGCGTGCCTTGACCCGGTGGCTCGGCAACCGATTTGGCTGGGGATCGGGTTGCGGGAGAGGGGTGGCTCGGGCGGTTGGTGTGTTTCGTTGCCGGGTCGCGGTTGTGTTCTGTTTTGTGCGAGAAGAAGGCCCCCGGTTCCGCCGGGGGCCTTCGTCGTTGCGGGGTCAGCGGGGGCTGCGGGTCCAGTTCACGGCTTCGCTGAACGGGCCGAGCAGCGGCGGGCCCGCGGTCATCCCGGAGATGCCCTGCCCGGTGGCGAGTGTGTCGGCCAGCTGGAACAACGGCAGCACCGTGTGCTGCGCCCACAGCTTCGGCTCCAGCTCGGCCAGCGCGTCGGTTAGTGGCTTCTCCCCGGTCAGCGCCTCTTCGATCGTCGTCTGCAGGTTTTCGTCGCAGACGGCGGCCGGGTTCGCCGGGATCACGGCCACGTTCGCCGACGGCGTGGACTGTCCGGGACGGCAACCGAACGTCGAGGCCAGCACCGTTGCCGCGTCGCCACCCACCGGGAGCGGCACCACCGCGATGTCGACGCCCACGGCGTTCGTGTTGCCCGTGGGGGCGGTCGAGCCCTGGCTCACCGGCAACGCCAGCAGGTTGGCGAACAGGTCGCGCGGCTGGGCGTTCAGCGTGTTCACCTGGATACCGGCCGCGATGAGCTGGTTGCTCAGCTCCTTCGCCATGCTCGCGTACGGCTCCTGCTGCCCCGGCGACGCGACGACCAGCGTGAGCGCCCTGCCGTCCTTGCGCCAGATGCCGGCTTCCTTGACGTAGCCCGCCGCGGTCAGCAGCGACTCCGCCTTCGCCGGGTCCGGCACGCCGTAACCGGCGGGGATCGTCGGCGCGTAGCCGGCCTGCGAGGGCCACCGCACCTGCGCGTCGGCCCGCAGCCCGGCCGACGGGCCGCCCCCGGTGCCCTCGTCGATCAGCTTGTTCCGGTCGATGATCGCCGACACGGCCTCGCGCACCTGGTCGTCCACGAGCGGGCCGTTCGCCGGGCGCAGCAGCACCTCGGCCACCCGCGGGCTGGCCACCGTGCTCAGCTGGACACTCGGCCCGAGCACCTGGAACTGGTTCAGGCCGGCGCTGTCGGTGCGGGACATGACGAACTGGTCGTTGCCGCTGCGCAGGGCGCCCGCCAGGCCGGTGGCGTCGGACCGGCGCAGCACGATCTGATCTACCGCGGCCGGCTTGTCCCAGTAGCGCTCGTTGCGCTCCAGGATGATCTCACCGCGCGCGTTGTCCCGCGTCTTGATCGAGAACGGCCCGCCGTAGGCCGGGAAGCTGTCCTGCAGCGCGCCCTGCCAGCCGCCCGGCGCGTCCTTGAGCAGGTGCTGCGGCAGCAGGTTCGAGAACAGCGTCTGCCAGCCCGGGTACGGCTCGGAGAACGTCACCTGGACGCCCTTGCCGCCCTCGCTGGGCTGGATGTTGCTGATCAGCCGGTACCCGGCGGGCTGCACGACACCGGGCTGGTCGCGCATGGCCTCGGCGAGGTAGACGAAGTCCTCCACCGCGATCGGCGCGCCGTCGGACCACGAGGCGTCCTGCCGGATCAGGTAGGTGACCGTGAACGGGTCGGTCGAGGTGACCTCGGCCGAGCGCATCAGCGTCGTGTCGAGCTGGTTCTCGCCGTTGGCGTCGGGCCGGAACACCGACGGCAGCAGCATCTGCGACAGCGCCGTGGTGATCGTGGACTGGTCGGCCAGGTTGTGCGGGTTGTAACCGCCCGCGATGTCGTCGACGCCGATCACGATCTGCGATGCCGTCGGCGCCGCCGGGCTCGACGACTGGGCCACCGGCGACGTCACGACCGGCGGTGGCGGGGTGCTGGTGCAGGCGGCCAACGCGGTCAGCAGCACCGTGACCAGTGCCGCCGCTTTACCGCTTCCCCGCACGCTGCCTCCCCTGATGAGCCCATGATGGTGTCACAAGGCCTGTAGCCGCGGTACCGAGATTGCCAGACCGGCCGGGACTCGCTGTCACCGGATCAGGTACCGCCGAAAGGTGGACGTTGCTGAGCGTGTCGTGGTTCCCCCGGAAAACGAGACGGGGGACGCCCACCGCGATGGACGTCCCCCGGCCCGGCGAACTCAGCCGCGCGACTTGGCGCGCGAACGCTCCTTGGCCCGCTGCGTGATCTCCAGCGTCACCTTCCGCACGCGCACCGCGTTCGGCGCCACCTCGACGCATTCGTCGGCGGCGCAGAACTCCAGCGCCTCCTCCAGGCCCAGCTTGCGCGGGCGCGCGAGGCGCTCCAGCTCGTCGCCGGTGGAGGAGCGCATGTTGGTGAGCTTCTTCTCCTTGGTGATGTTGATGTCGAGGTCCTCGGCGCGCGGGTTCTCGCCCACGACCATGCCCTCGTACACCTCGGCGCCCGGCTCGACGAAGAACGTGCCGCGGTCGGCGAGCTGGATCATCGCGTAGGAGGTGACCGGTCCGGACCGGTCGGCGACCAGCGAACCGCTGTGCCGCGTGCGGATCTCGCCCGCCCACGGGTGGTAGCCCTCGAACACGTGGTTCGCGATGCCGGTGCCGCGGGTCTCGGTCAGGAAGTCGGTGCGGAACCCGATCAGGCCACGCGCGGGCAGCACGAACTCCAGCTTGATGCGGCCGGTGCCGTGCCCGCTCATGTCCTCCATGCGGCCCTTGCGGGCGGCGAGCAGCTGGGTGACCGCGCCGAGATGCTCCTCGGGGATGTCCAGCGTGAGCCGCTCGAACGGCTCGTGCAGCTTGCCGTCGATGGTCTTGGTGACCACCTGCGGCTTGCCGACGGTCAGCTCGAAGCCCTCGCGGCGCATCTGCTCGACCAGGATCGCCAGCGCCAGCTCGCCACGGCCCTGGACCTCCCAGGTGTCCGGGCGCTCGGTGGGCAGGACGCGGATCGACACGTTGCCGATCAGCTCCTGGTCCAGCCGGGCCTTGACCAGGCGCGCGGTGACCTTGTCGCCGCCGTTGCGGCCGGCCAGCGGCGAGGTGTTCACGCCGATCGTCATCGAGATGGCCGGCTCGTCGACGGTGATCCGGGGCAGCGCCACCGGGTTCTCGACGTCGGCCAGCGTGTCCCCGATCGTGATGTCCGGGATGCCCGCGATGGCGACCAGGTCACCGGCCGAGGCCTCCTGCGCGGGCACCCGCTCCAGGGCCTCGGTGACCAGCAGCTCCGAGATCCGGACGTTCTGCACCGAGCCGTCCTCGCGCAGCCACGCGACGGTCTGGCCCTTGCGGAGCTTGCCGGCGTGGATGCGGATGAGCGCGATGCGGCCGAGGAAGTTCGACGCGTCGAGGTTGGTGACCAGGGCCTGCAGCGGGCTGTCCGGGTCGGCCTTCGGCGGCGGCACGTGGCGCAGCAGGACGTCGAACAGCGGGTCGAGGTTCTCGCTGTCCGGCAGGGCGCCGTCGGCGGGCTGCTCCAGGCTCGCCTTGCCCGCCCGCGCGGAGGCGTAGATCACCGGCAGGTCGAGGACCGCGTCCAGGTCGGCATCCTCGATGTCGCCGGCCAGATCGAGCAGCAGGTCGTGGGTCTCCTCGACGACCTCGGCGATGCGGGCGTCCGGGCGGTCGACCTTGTTGACCACCAGCACGACCGGCAAGCCGGCCTGCAGGGTCTTGCGCAGCACGAACCGGGTCTGCGGCAGCGGCCCCTCGCTGGCGTCGACCAGCAGCAGGACGCCGTCCACCATGGACAGGCCGCGCTCGACCTCGCCGCCGAAGTCGGCGTGGCCGGGGGTGTCGATCACGTTGATGGTGACCGGGCCGTCGGCGGTCTCGCGGCGGATGGCGGTGTTCTTGGCGAGGATCGTGATGCCCTTCTCACGTTCCAGCTCGCCCGAGTCCATCACGCGGTCGACGAGCTCGGCACGTTCGCCGAAGGCGCCGGACTGCCGCAGCATGGCGTCGACCAGGGTGGTCTTCCCGTGGTCGACGTGCGCGACGATGGCGACGTTGCGGAGGTCGGTGCGGACCTTCTCGGCGGTTGCTGTGGGCACGCGAGGGCTCCTGAACATTTCGAAGGGATGAATCGCGGGCCCGCTTTGGCATACGCGATCCCGTTCAGGATACCCGGTACCACATTGTGACCAGTGCCACGGTGGATGATCACTTAGGCTCACCTAACCTGAGGGCACCCCCGAGTCGTGGAGTGGTGGTTTTGGGCAAGAAGGACGCGGACCCGCGCAAGGTCGTCCGCAAGCTCATGAAGGCGGGCAAGGTCAAGAAGAAGTGCTGCCGCTCGAAGCCCCGCTGCAAGAAGTGCCCGGTCCTCGCACTCCAGCGAGCGAAGGCGGACATCAAGAAGGCGGCCTAGACGGCCAGCGCCTCGTTCACCAAGCGGAGTTCCGGCGCGGTGCGGGTGGCGCCGAATTCGACGATTTCGTGTCGCGCGAGGCGGCGCAGGTGGAACGGGTCGGAGGCCAGAATCGCCTCCAATTTCACCCGCGGCATCGGCCGCGTGATGATGACGCAACCGGAATGCGGCGTGCGCCGGCCGGCCGTCAGGAACTCGCCCGACCGGAAGTGCCGGTCCAGCCATTTCGCGTGGTCGGCCAGGTAGTAGTCGACTTCCTCCACCGGGGCCGTGTAGTCGATCAGCACGATGTACATGCCTTCACGGTAGCCCCGGCGAGGACCCCCGGGAAACAATTCTCAGCCATTTGCCAGTAATCTGTGCAACAGCGGTTCGACATTCCAAAGAATTGCTTTCCGGAAGGCAATGTGGATATTACTTTCGGGCGCTGCTACGCTGTCCGCGTGCGTACGATCGTGAACTTCTGGTGGCCGCCCGCAGGCGGTCCCTCCGACGTGCGCTGAAACCCACGACAAGGCCGCCCGCGCAGGCGGCCTTCGTCGTTCCCGGGGCCGTGGCGGGGGTGGCCACCGACCCGAGGAAGCAACCGATGCGAATTTCCGGGATCACCCCGTCCGGCCACACCCACCTCGGCAACCACCTGGGCGCGATCCAGCGCTGGGTGACCGACGGCGGGCCGGACGACCTGTACTTCGTATCCGACCTGCACGCCATGACGACCACGCACAACCCGGGCAAGCTGCGCGGCCGGACCAGCGAGATGCTGGCCATCCTGGTGGCGGCCGGGATCCCCGCCGAGCGCGTTTTCGTGCAGTCGGACCTGTCCCGCGAGCTGGGCGCGCTGACCTGGATCCTGGAGTGCACCTGCAGCTACGGCGAGGCCGCGCGGATGATCCAGTTCAAGGAGAAGGGCAGTGGCCAGCCGGGGGTGCGGCTGAGCCTGCTGACCTACCCGGTGCTGATGGCCGCCGACATCCTGCTGCAGGGCGCGGCGGAAGTGCCGGTCGGCGAGGACCAGAACCAGCACGTGGAGCTGGCGCGGGCGCTGGCCAGGCGGTTCAACGGCACCTACGGCGAGGTGTTCACGGTGCCGCGGCCAGTGCTGCCGCCGACGGGCGCGCGGGTGCGGGACCTGAGCGACCCGGCGCGGAAGATGTCGAAGTCGGCCCGGGACGCGGCCGGGGTGGTGTTCGTGCTGGACGAGCCGGACCTGATCCGGCGCAAGGTGCGGCGCGCGGTCACCGACGGGCTCACCGGGGTCGAGTACGCGCCGGAAGAGCGTCCCGGGGTCGCGAACCTGCTGGAGATCCTGGCCGGCTGCCGGGGCGAGCGGCCCGCGGACGTGGCGGCGGAGTTCTCGTCCTACGGAGCGCTGAAGGAAGCCGTGGCGGAGGCGGTGGTCGAGACACTACGCCCGATCCGGGAGCGGACGCTGGAGCTGCTGGCGGACCCGGCGGAGCTGGCGCGGATCCGCAAGGAGGGCGCGAGCCGGGCCGCCGAACGCGGCGAGCACCGCCTGACCTCGGCGATGCGGCTCATCGGCGCGGGAATGTGACCCGGCCTTGCTGATCCGGCAAATTTCCGTGCCGACCGGGTAGAGCCCGTGCCAGGGTGGCGGCCATGCCTCCCACAGCGCGCCGTCGTGACACCCGCCCGCCGAGGACCGGCCCCGGGGAGAAGGACGTGCTGGCAGGCTTCCTCGCCTACCTGCGCGCCGCGGTGGTCGCGAAGGCCCAGGGCGTCCCGGAACCGCAGGCCCGCACCCCCGGGGTGCCGTCCGGGACGAACCTGCTCGGCCTCGTCAAGCACCTCACCCACGTCGAACGCCACTGGCTCCTCGGCCAGCCGGCAGGCGACTGGGCGGCCACCTTCCGCCCGGAACCGGACGAGACCGCCGACGACATCCTCCGCGCCTACCGGGAGACCACGGCCCGCGGCGACGAGGTCATCGCCGCCTGCCCGGACCTGGCCGCGCCCGGGCCGCGTCCGGGCGGGCGGCGTGGCCCGGCGCCGTCCCTGCGCTGGACCCTCACTCACTTGATCGAGGAGACCGGGCGTCACGCCGGGCACGCCGACATCCTGCGTGAACTGATCGACGGCGCCACGGGACGCTGACTCAGGCCAGCAACCGCCGCAGGTCCGGGAGCAGTTCGAGGTCCGCGGGCAGCCACTCGACGCCGTCCAGGCCGTCCGCGTCGAGCCAGCGCAATGCCTTGTGGTCCAGCGCCTCGGGCCGGGCGCGCTCGTCGGTCAGCGAAGCGGCGAACACCCGCAGCACCAGCCCGGCCCGCAGCGGCACGTCCGGTCCCACGCGCGAGCCGACCACGACGTCCACCCCGAGCTCCTCGCGGCACTCCCGCCGCAACGCGTCCACTTCGGACTCGCCGGGTTCGACGCGGCCGCCGGGCAGTTCCCACAGCCCGGCCACCTCGCGCGGGTACGCGCGCTGCTGGGCGAGCAGGGACCGGCCCCGCACGATGGCCGCTCCCACGATCACCTTCACGAGGTGGAGACGTTACCGGCCGATCGCCAGACGATCTGGAAGCGGGCACCGCCCTCGGGCGACTCGCCGACGGACACCCGACCGCCGCGCCGCCGCACCGCTTCGGCGACCATCGCCAGCCCGAGCCCGGTGCCGCCGGAGGTGCGAGCCCGGTCGTCGCCCACCCGGTAGAACCGGTCGAACACGCGGTCGCGATGACCGGGCGGGATGCCCGGCCCGTCGTCGTCCACGACCAGCCGCACCGTGGAGTGCCCGGGCAGCACCGACACCACGATCTGCGAGGACGCGTACCGGCAGGCGTTGCGCAGCAGGTTGTTCAGCACCAGCTCCACCTCGGAGTGCGCCGCGTGCGCCCACGCCTGCCCGACCACCCCGGTCACGCGCACGGCGGGCGATCCGGGCGGCAGCCGGTCCGCGGCCGCGCGCGCCTCGGTGAGCAGTTCCACCGCTTCGGCGGGCGGCAGCTCCCCGGCGTCCGACCGCGCCAGCGTCAGCAGCCCGTCCAGCAGCGCGGACAACCGCTCGGCCTCGGCGAGGACGTCGGCCAGCGTCTCCTGCGCCAGCTCCGGATCGGGGTTCGCGACGGCGACCTCGGCCTGCACGCGGATCGACGCGACCGGCGAGCGCAGCTCGTGCGCGGCGTCGCCGGTGAACCGCCGCAGCCGCTGCGCCGCCTCCTCCTGCCGCGCCAGCAACGCGTTGAAGTCCGCCGCCAGCGCACGCAGCTCGTCGTCGGCCTCGGGCAGCGGCACCCGCTGCCCCGGCGGCAGCGCACGGACGGTGCGACGCAGGCGGCTCACGCGCCGCAACGCGAACCGCACCACGAGCCAGGTCGCGATCGCGGCGAGCGCCGCGCCGATCCCGGCCGCCCACAGCAACCAGGTCGCCGCTTTCTGCACGGCCGCGCGCTGGCCCACCAGCCCGGTCCCGGCCGCGACCAGCCGCAGCTGCCCGTCCGGCGCGGTCACCACCGAGCCCAGCCACCGCATCCGGTCCACGGTCACCGACTGCCCCGCCTTGAGCGCACGCACGTCACCCGGCCCGAGCGTGGCCGCCGGGCCCCCGTCGACCGGCGCGCCCGCGGTGTCGAGCACGCGCAGGGTGACCCCGTCCGACGGCGCCGGCGGCTGCCCGGCGGACACGGCCGCGGCGGCGGGCGCGAGCGCCTCGGACAGCTCGGTGTCGACGGAGGAGTCCCGCAGTGGACCGAGGCCGCGCCCCGCCACGATGGCGAGGCCGAGCAGGAACGCCAGCGTGACCGCGGCGGCCGGCGCCGTGATCCGGAACTGCATGGACCGGCGTTCCCACCACCGGCGGAGGAACGTCACCCGGGCAGGACCTCGTCCAGCGCGGCGTCGGAGGCCAGGTAGCCGTGGCCGCGGACGGTCCGCACCAGCGCGCCCGCCCCGACCGCGTCGAGCTTGCGGCGCACGTACCCGACGTAGACCTCGACGACGTTGCGGGTCGCGGCCTGCTCGTCACCCCAGACGGCACGCAGCAGCTCGTCCTTGGTGACGACCGTCCCTGCGCGCCCGACCAGCACCTCCAGCAGGCTGAACTCGCGCGGGCTCAGCGCGACCGGGTCGTCGTGCCAGTGCACCTCGCGGGTTGCGCGGTCGACGACGAGACCCCCGATGCGCAGTGGCCCGCGTGTCCCCTCGCTCGAGGCGCGCCGCAGCACCGCGCGGATCTGCGCGACCAGCACGACGAACGAGAACGGCTTGACCAGGTAGCCGTCGGCGCCCAGGTCGAGCCCGTCGGCCTGGTCGACCTCGCCGTCCTTGGCCGACACCATCAGCACCGGCGTGGTGATGCCCTGCGCGCGCAGCGCCTGCAGCACCCGGTACCCGGACAGGCCGGGGAGCATGATGTCCAGCAACAGCACGTCGAACGACCCGGTCTGCGCGAGGCGCAGGCCGCTCGGGCCGTCGGGAGCGGTGACGACGTCCATGCCCTCCGCGCGCAGCCCGCGGTGCAGCGCCTTGCGCACACCTGGCTCGTCGTCCACCACGAGGATCCGAGGGTTCACGGTTGTCTAGCATGCCCGGTTTTTCCAGCTCGGGCGCGCGCTCTCAGCGGTCTCTCAGCATCTCAGGCCCATCTCAGGGCGGATCGAGGAGTGTCAGCGGCGGGGAAAGAGCACACTGGTGCTCGGTTGACACAGGGAGAACAGATGCAGCCGAAGACGAAGGCCATCACCGCCGCGGTCACCGGATCCGCGCTCGGCGCCGCCGGGCTCGCCTGGCTCGCGATGCCCGCGGCCGCGGGCGAGGCGCCCGAGCTGCCGGCGATCAGCGCCGAGGAGCTGGTGCAGTCGGTGGCCACCACCAAGACGCCTGCGCTGGCGGGCACGGTCGAGGTGGACAACAACCTGGGCCTGCCGGTCTCGACCCTGCCGGGGGGCACGAGCCTGGACATCGACGCGGCCCGCGTCTACAACGACGGCGCGGGCAACAGCAAGCTCGCGATCGAGCAGGGGGCGAGCGAGCACACCATCGTCCGCAACGGGGCGACCGTGTGGACGTACGACTCGGCGTCGAACGAGGCCACGAAGGTCACCGTGCCGCCGGAAGCGCTGCAGAAGCCGGAGGAGTACCAGCTCAGCGACCCGGCGACGGCGACGACGCAGGTGCTCGCGAAGGTCCGCGAGAGCAGCACCGTGACGGTCGAGGGCACGGCGCGCGTCGCCGGCCGCGCGGCGTACGAGCTGGTGCTGACGCCGAAGCCGACCGAGCGCACGCTGCTGCGCGAGGTGCGCGTCGCGGTCGACGCCGAGAAGCGCGTGCCGCTGCGCCTGGCCGTGATGACCTACGGCACGTCGGACCCGGCGTTCCAGGTGGCGTTCAGCGACATCGCGTTCGCGCCGCAGCCGGCGAGCGAATTCCAGTTCACCCCGCCGCAGGGCGCGAAGGTGACCGAGGAGCAAGCGCCGGCCGAGCACCCGGACCAGCGGGCCGTCGAGGACGCGGTGCAGGTCAGCGGCGACGGCTGGGACAGCGTCCTGACCGGTTCGTTCCCGGCCGAGGCGCTGGCGCCGCAGCAGGGCGAGCGCGGGCAAAACGTGGACCCGAAGGCCCTGCTGGCGCAGTTCGGCAAGCCGGTCAGCGGCGCGTTCGGCACCGGCTACGTGATCACCACGAAGGTCGGCACCGCGCTGGTCACCGACGACGGCCGCTTCGCCGTCGGCGCGGTGCCGGAGCAGGTGCTGATCGAGGCTCTGGGAGCGAAATGACGGAGACACTGCCGGTGGGCGCTTCGGTCGAAGCGCCCACCGCGGGTCCGGCACTCGCCGCGCGGACCAGGGGGTTGCGCAAGGTGTACCGGACCGCGGTCGCGGTGGACCAGGTCGATCTGGACGTGCCGGAAGGCGCGGTGCTGGGCATGCTCGGGCCGAACGGCTCGGGCAAGACCACCACGATCCGGATGCTGCTCGGCCTGGTCCGCCCGACCGAGGGCGAGGTGGAGCTGCTCGGGCACCGGATGCCCGACGGCGCGCCGCGGGCGCTGCCCGAGGTGGGCGCGCTGGTCGAGGGGCCGGGGTTCCACCCGTTCCTGTCCGGGCGGGAGAACCTGCGCCGCGTCGCGGCCGCCGAGCCGCGGCTGTCGTCGGCGGCGATCCCCCGCGCGGTCGACGACGCGCTGGAGCGGGTCGGGCTCGGGCACGCCGCGCACCGGCGCTACCGGGGGTACTCGCTGGGCATGAAGCAGCGGCTGGGGCTCGCCTCGGCGCTGCTCGTGCCGCGGCGGATGGTCGTTCTGGACGAGCCGACCAACGGGCTGGACCCGGCGGGCACGCGGGAGATCCGCAACATCATCGGCGAGCTGCACGCCGAGGGCGTCACCGTGCTGGTGTCCTCGCACCTGCTCGCCGAGGTCGAGGCGACCTGCACGCACGTGGCCGTCCTGCACGACGGCACGGTGGTCGCGCAGGGCGAGCTGGACGAGCTGCTGGAGTCCGGCACGCCGTCGCTGGTCGTGTCCACTCCGGACGGTGACGAGGCGCTCACCGCGCTGCGCGACAACCGCATCCCCGGCCGGCTCACACCGGAGGGCGTGCGGGCGGACCTGACCTCGGCGACCGCGCCGCAGGTGATCGAAACGCTGGTGCGGGCCGGGGTGTCCGTGCACGAGGCGAAGCGGGCCCGCACCGGGCTGGAGGACCTGTTCGCGCGGCTGACGCAACGGGATTCCGAAACCGGGGGCCTGCCGGATGTGGACGAGGGGACGTCATGACGGCGACACTGGACGCGGCGCCGGTGGAACGGTGGAGTGTGCCGTTCCACCGGCTCTACCGCGCCGAGCTGCGGTGGATCTTCCGCCGCCCGCGCACGCTGATCGTGCTCGGCCTGCTCGCGCTGATCCCGGTGATCGTCGGGATCGGGCTGACGATCGCGGGGGACAGCGGCGGCGGGCCCGGCGGCGGTGACGGCGACAACGCGCTGCTGGCGTCCGCGGCCGGGAACGCGCTGGTCCTGCCGCTGGCCACGCTCGGGCTGACGCTGAACCTGATGCTGCCGCTGGTCACGGCGATGTCGGCCGGCGACGCGCTCGCCGGTGAATCGGCCGTGGGCACGCTGCGCGGGCTGCTGCTCGCGCCGGTGAGCCGCGGCAGGCTGCTACTGATGAAGGCGCTCGGGGTCGCGACGTTCACGCTCGCCGCGGCGCTGCTGATGGCCGTGGTCGCGATGATCACCGGGCTGGTGATCAACGGGACCGGCTCGCTGTTCACGCTGTCCGGCAACACGCTGTCCTTTGTGGACGCACTGGGCCGGGTCGCGCTGGCGGCGGCGTGGGTGACGCTGCAGCTGTGGGCGGTCGGGGCCATCGCGCTGGCGATCTCGGCGTGCACCGAGCACCCGATGGTCGTGGTGGTGTCGATGCTGGCCGGCGTCGTGGTGTCGACGGTCCTGCTCCTGCTGTCGGCGGTGGACTGGCTGCACCCGTTCCTGCTGCCGCAGTCCTGGACCGCGATCGCGGACATCCTGCGCGACCCGATCCCGGCCGACCAGCTCGGCGAGGGCGCGATCCGCGCCGCGTGCTACGTCGTGATCGGCCTGTCGCTGGCCTACGCGCGGCTGTCCACGAAGGACGGTTAGCCGATCAGGGCCACGCCGTCCGGGTCGGGGGCGATGCTGATCTCGTCGCCCGGGTTGACGTCGGCGGACACCGCCGCGACCGCGTCCACCGTGCCGGCGCTCGTGCGCACGGACAGGCGGACGTTGTCGCGGCGGTGCACCTTGGTCAGCACCTCGCCGGTGATCCCGGCGGTCGCGAGCCGCAGCCCGGCGGGACGCAGGCCGAGCCGCACCGGCCCGTCCGCGGCCTCCGGGATGGCGACCTCGCCGAACGGGCAGCGCACGATCCCGTCCGCCGCCTCGCCGTCGACGACCGTGGTGACACCGAGGAAGCGCGCCACGTTCTCGTCCGCGGGCCGCCGCCACACCTCGCGCACGGCCCCGGCCTGGCGGATCTTCCCGGCCTGCAGCACGGCGACGCGGTCGGCGAGGGTGAACGCCTCCTCCTGGTCGTGCGTGACGAGCAGCGCGGTGATCTTCGCGCTGCGCAGCATCTCGGCCAGGTCGACGGCCAGCTGCTCACGCAACCCGGCGTCCAAACCGGACAGCGGCTCGTCGAGCAGCAGCAGGCGCGGCTCCGGCGCGAGCGCGCGGGCCAGCGCGACCCGCTGCGCCTCGCCGCCGGACAGCTCGGTCACCCGCCGCTTCTGGTAGCCGGTCAGGCCCACGAGGTCGAGCAGCCGGCTCACGCGTTCCGCGCGCTCGGCCGACGACATCCCGTGCATCCGCGGCCCGAACGCGATGTTCCCGGCCACGTCCCGGTGCGGGAACAGCTGGCCGTCCTGGAACACCAGCCCGAACCCGCGCTTGTGCACCGGCACGCGCGCCAGGTCGGCGCCGTCCCAGCGCACGCTGCCCGCGGTGATCGGCTCCAGACCGGTGATGGCGCGCAGCAGCGTCGACTTCCCGGAGCCGGACGGGCCGAGCAGCGCGAGCACCTCGCCGTCGGCGATCTCCAGGTCCACGCCGGAGACGGCGATGAACGAGCCGTACCGCACGGTCAGGCCGGACACGGTCAACGCCATGGCTAGAACTCCCCCACCCGGCCGGACGCGAGCCGGTCGATCACGATCACCGCGGCCGCGGTGACCAGCATGAGCAGCGCGCACGCCGCGTACGCCATCTGGTTGTTGAGCTGGCCGGGCCGCGCGATCAGCGCCGCGATCGCGACCGGCAGCGTCGGCGTCTGCGGGCGCGCCAGGAAACTCGTCGCGCCGAACTCGCCGAGCGCGACGACGTAGCCGAACCCGGCCGCGGCGACGACGGCGCGGGAGGCCAGCGGCACGTCGATCTCGCGCCACACCCGCGCCGGGCTCGCGCCGAGGGTGGCCGCGGCCTGGCGCAGGCGGTCGTCGATCGACCGCACCACGGGCAGCACCGTGCGGATCACCAGCGGGATCACCACCAGCGCCTGCGCGAGCGGCACCAGCAGCGGCGACCGGCGCAGGTCGCCGGGCAGCGCGTCGAGCGTGATGAGGTAGCCGAACCCGACGGTCACCGCGGACACGCCGAGCGGCAGCATCAGCGCGGCGTCCATCGACTCGCCGACCCCGCGCGCGAGCCGTCCCGGCGACCGGCGCAGCGCAACCAGCAGGACCGACGCCGACACCCCGATGACCATCGCCAGCACCGTCGCGTCGGTGGCTGTGCGCAGCGAGTTCAGCGCCGCGTCCCAGCCGGAGACCTGGAGCGTGCCGTCGTTTCCGGTGCTGGACAGCGCCCGGTAGCCGGCCAGGCTCCAGCCGTCCACGGTGGACACCGAGCGCAGCAGCAACGCGACGATCGGGGTCAGCAGCAGGCCGAGCACGACGACCGCCGCGCCGACCACGGCCCACTCCCCGCCGACCGGGCGGCGCGCGGTCTCCCGCCGCGACCGCAGCCGCAGCGCGCTCTCCCGGCGGCGGCGGGCGGCCGCGCCGAGCAGCAGCGCGCCCAGGACGGCGGCGATCTGCACCAGCGACAGCGCCGCCGCTCCGGTCAGGTCGAGCAGGTTCTCGGTGCGCAGGTAGATCTCGGTCTCCAGCGTCCGGTACCGCGCGCCGCCGAGGATCAGCACCACGCCGAAACTGGTGGCGCAGAACAGGAACACGACGGCAGCCGCGGACGTGATCGCCGGCATCAGCGCGGGCAGCGTCACCGAACGGAACGCGCGCCAGCGGGACGCGCCCAGCGCGCGGGCGGCGTCCTCGGCCCGCGAGTCCAGCAACGCCCACAGCCCGGCGACCGTGCGGCCGACAACGGCGACGTTGAAGAACGCGTTGGCCAGCACGATGGACAGCCAGCCGCCGTCCGGCCACAGCGCCCGGAACGCCAGGCCCACCACCACGGTGGGCAGCACGAACGGGACGAGCACCAGCGTCCGGACGACCGCCACCCCGGGCAGCCGCACGCGCGCCAGCAGGAACGCGACCGGCAACCCGGCGACCACCGCGATCAGGGTCGAACCGGCGGCCTGCGCGACCGTGAACCACGCCAGCCGCCACGTCTCGCCCTCGGCCAGCGCGGCGAGCACCCCGCCGTCGGCGAAGCCCAGCCGCAGGATCGCGACGACCGGCCAGGCGAAGAAGACGACCAGGAACCCGAGCGGCAGCACAGCCAGTGCCGCCAGCCCGAGCCCGGCACGGCTCACTGGCCGAGCAAGGAGCGCCACTGCTCGATCCACCGCTCACGCCCGGCCTGCACCGTCTCGGCGGGCAGGCTCGCCGGGTTCGGCGGCAGCGGGGCGGCCGTCGTCCACGCGGCGGGCAACGCCACGCCCTCCCGCGCCGGGTAGACGTACATGTTCTCCGCCACCGTCGCCTGGAACTGCTGGGACAGCAGGAAGTCGATCACCTTCTGGGCCTTGTCCGCGTTCGGCGACCCGGCCAGCACGCCGGCGTACTCGACCTGACGGAAGCAGGTGTCCAGCAGCGCCTTCGTGCGCGGCTTGCCGTCCTCGCCGATCTCCGCCGCGGGCGAGGACGCGTAGGACACCACGATCGGCCGCGGCCCCTTGCCGGAGGAGCCGGAGAAGTCCTGGCCGTAGGCCTCCTCCCAGCCGGCGACGGCACGCATGCCGTTGTCCTTCAGCCGGGTCCAGTAGCCCTGCCAGTTCTGCTCGCCGTAGCGGGCGATGGTGCCGAGCAGGAACGCCAGGCCGGGCGAGCTGGTGGCCGGGTTCTCCACGACCAGCAGGTCCTTGTACTCCGGCTTGACCAGGTCGTCGTAGGTCGCGGGCTCCGGGATGCCGCGCTCGGCGAACCAGGTGCTGTCGACGTTGACGCAGACGTCGCCCACATCGACGGCCGACAGGCGGTGCTCGGAGTCCACGGCGTAGCGCTGCGGGCCGCGGTCGGCCTCGGGGCTGGTGTAGGGCGCGAAGACGCCTTCGGTGAGCGCGCGCGACGCGAAGGTCGAGTCGACGCCGAAGGCCGCCTCGCCGATCGGGTTGGCCTTCGTGAGGACCAGGGTGTTGGTGAGCGCGCCCGCGTCACCCTTCTTCACGACGTTGATCGTGATACCGGTCTGCTGCTGGAAGGCGTCGAGGACCTGCTGCGGAGCGGCGAACGAGTCGTGGGTGACGAGCGTGACCGTGGCCGGGCCGTTGTCCGCGTCGTTGCCGGCCAGCGTGCAGCCCGCGGTCAGGGCGGCGACAAGGCCGACCAGGACGCCCGTGCGGAATCTCATGACCACTCCTCGCTCGTTCCGGCGAGAAAGGTCGGGGCCCTCCCTGCGCCGGCATGATCCGGATCAGGTGCGAACGGTCGCGGGCGAACCCGCCTCTCAGCCCGGTGGACCCGGACTCCCGTGGCAACCGTGCAGCGTACCCGCCGCCGTACCACCATGGAGCACATGGCGGAACTACTGAGCGAAACCGAGATCTCCGAGGCCCTCAACAAGCTGCCGTACTGGCAGCGCGCGGGCGACGCGCTGGAGCGCACCGCCGAACTCGCCGACTTTCCGCAGGCCATCGCGGTGGTCAACCGCGTCGCCGAGATCGCCGAGGGCGTGAACCACCACCCGGACATGGACATCCGGTGGCGCACCGTGACGTTCCGGTGCAGCACCCATTCGGCGGGCGGCATCACCGCGAAGGACGTGTCGCTCGCCGAACAGATCGACGGCACGATCGACGCGCTGTGATCTAGGCCGGACCGGCAACTTCGCGGCCGGTCCCGTGCGTTGCCCCTGGTGGAGGGAACGCACCATGAGGAAGGTTGTCACGCGACTGGCCGCCGTGGGAGCCGCCGTCGCCTTGTTGCTGGGAGTGCTCGCCGGGACCGCTTCGGCGGTCACGTCCGCCGCCGTCGAACCGCCGGGCGAGACGCGGGCGGTGGTGGTCGGGACGCTGGCGTTCGGGTTGATGATCGCCGCGGCGGGTGCCGTGTTCTGGTAGACGGCGCGACATCGGGGACCGCAGGAGTGATTTCGGTCACGTCGGCCGCCGGGTTGTAACGACGGGGGCGTCGCGGGCGCTGTCACGCGCGGAAGTCCCTGCTCACCCCGAGGTTCGCCGCCATGAACAGCACGCCCGCCCTGTCGCCCGTCCAGCGCGCCTGGGTCACCGGCCTGGCCACCGCCATCACCCTGCTCGCCGTTCTCGTGCTCGCCGCGCTGGGCTGAGTCCCAGCAGGTCAGCGGCCCGCCGGTGCCCCGGCGGGCCTTTTTCATGCGCTGTTGATCTGTGTCCATGACCACTCGTTGGTGACATTTCCGTGTCCTATTCGTAATGTCACGGGCGGCCATCCCCCGAACGGCCGAAAAGTCCCCTCCCCGAAAATGGTGATCTTCCGAATGGTGGGTCGACATAGATCCAAAGCGAAATCGCTGAGAGTCCCCCTGGCGATCGGCCTGGCCGCGGCGTTCGTGCTGGGCTTCGCGGTCTGGCTGACCGGTAACTTCAGCAGGCAGGACACGGCCAGCATGGCGGCGCAGATGAAACCGCTGCCGACGACCTCGGCCCCGACGAGCACGTCGAGCAGCACGACCACCCCGCCGCCGCCTCCCCCGCCGTCGACGACGACGCCGTCCGTGGCGCCCCCGCCGTCGACCACTTCGAAGTCGACGCCGAAGTCCACGACGACGACCCCGAAGACGACGACCAAGGCGGCGAACGCCTGCTCGTCGGTGCTCGAGGGCACGCTGCCCCACGTGGCGAAGGTGGGCAACCACATCGCCGCGAAGTTCGGCGTGGACGAGATCGGCGGCCGAGCGGGCCGCTCCGGCACGAGCGACCACCCCAGCGGCCTGGCGCTGGACTTCATGGTGGACACCTCCACGGGCAACGCCATCGCGGATTACGTGCTGGCCAACCAGTCCGAGTTCAACGTCAAGTACGTGATCTGGAGGCAGCGCTACAACGACGGCAGCGGCTGGTCGACGATGGAAGACCGCGGCGACGCCACGGCCAACCACTACGACCACGTGCACGTGTCGTTCGAGTCGAGCGGCACGGTGAACGTGACCTGCTGATCGGCGCGGCGTGCGGGCACTGCCCGTGCGCCCCGTCGGTTCACGGAGAACGCCCAGGCTTCCCCCGCCTGGGCGTTCTCGTGTTCCCGATGTCGCCCAGCCGCCAGCGGCTGCCCTGTCCCCCGAGCAGATCCCGCGCCGCCTCTGCACGACGCGCAACACCCGGCACCCGGCACCCGGCATGCGGCACGCGGCACGCGGGCTACGCTCCCCGCCCGCCCGGCACCCCCACCGCCGCGGCAGGCAGCCTCGCCCTTCCCGCGCCACCGCACCCAAGGCCCCGTGCCCGCAACCCGCACCCGATATCCCCACTCGCCCGAGACCACTGGGCTCGGGCACCACCCCGCACCCGGGACCAGCGAACGGGCCACCAGCCGCCCGAACCCCCACTGCCCTCGTGCCACCCCACCTCCCGCGCCCGGAGTCGCCATTCACGCCATGAGCTCGCGCTCCGTGGATCGAGGGCTACTTTCGGTCACGTGGTTCCCGCGCCTCGAACGTCCTGGGCCGTGTCCCGCGGGTGGCACGGGCTCATCGCGCTCGGCGTGACCGCCTCGCTCGCCGTCCCGCTGACGCTGATCTTCACCGGCCGCGCGGACGCGAACTCCGGCCAGACCGGGGAAGCCTCAGCCTTGGCGTCCGCCTGTGGCGGCTCTTCAGCTACTGCACCGTCGAGAGCGACATGGTCGTGCTCGCCGCTGCTCCGGTGCCGGTGTGGCGCCCCACTTTGGACGGCCCGGTCTGGCGCGTGGTGCGGCTGGACGCGCTCCTGGGGATCCTCATTGGTGTTCGCGATCGTGCTGGCCCCCCAGGTGCACCTCACCCGGAGCCGCCCTGTCCGCGACCATCGGCTTCCACTACATCTCCCCGCGGGCGACGATCGCGGCGTGGCTGCTGTTCGGGCCGCGCGCGGATCTCGTGGTCGACGGTCGCGGGCGCCTTCACCGACTGGTACCCGTACCCGTTCCTGGACGTGACCGAACTGGGCCTTGGAGCAGCCATCCACAACGCGGGGCTCGTCGTGGTGCTCGCCCTGGCGTTCGCGGCGCTGTTCAAACTCGCCGACACCCGGATGCCTGCCCTCCTGGGCAACGCACCCACCCGCATGTCGACGCGCGATCCCGCGTGACCCATCGGCGCCGCAGGCCGGCTCAGACGTTGAAGCGGAACTCCACCACGTCGCCGTCAGCCATGATGTAGTCCTTGCCTTCCATCCGGACCTTGCCCGCGGAGCGCGCGGCGGCCATCGAGCCGGCTTCCACGAGGTCGTCGAAGGACACGACCTCCGCCTTGATGAAGCCCCGTTCGAAGTCCGTGTGGATGACGCCCGCGGCCTGGGGCGCGGTGGCGCCCTGCGGGATCGTCCACGCGCGGGACTCCTTCGGGCCCGCCGTGAGGTAGGTCTGCAGGCCCAGCGTGTGGAACCCGGCGCGAGCCAGCGCGTGCAGGCCGGGCTCGGTCTGGCCGACCGACTCCAGCAGCTCGCGCACCGACTCCTCGTCGTCGAGTTCGAGCAGCTCGGCCTCGACCTTCGCGTCCAGGAACACGGCGTCGGCTGGGGCGACCAGCTTCGTCAGCTCCTCGCGCTTCGCCTGGTCGGTCAGCACACCCTCGTCGGCGTTGAAGACGTACAGGAACGGCTTCAGGGTGAGCAGGCTCAGCTCACGCAGCAGCGCGGTGTCGACCTCCTTCTGAGCGGAGAACAACGTCCGCCCGCTGTCGAGGATGTCCTTCGCCTTCTGCGCGGCCTCCAGCGCGGGCCGGTTCTCCTTCTTCGTCCGGGCTTCCTTCTCCAGCCGCGGCAACGCCTTCTCCAGCGTCTGCAGGTCGGCGAGGATCAGCTCGGTGTTGATCGTCTCGATGTCCGACGACGGGTCCACCCGGCCGTCGACGTGCACCACGTCCGGGTCGTCGAACACGCGGATGACCTGGCAGATCGCGTTGGCCTCACGGATGTTCGCGAGGAACTTGTTGCCGAGGCCGGCCCCCTCGGACGCGCCCTTGACGATGCCTGCGATGTCCACAAAGGACACCGTGGCCGGCACGGTGCGGGCGGAGCTGAACATCTCGGCGAGCTTGTCCAGACGCTCGTCGGGCAGCGGCACGACGCCGACGTTCGGCTCGATCGTGGCGAACGGGTAGTTCGCGGCGAGCACGTCGTTGCGGGTCAGCGCGTTGAACAGGGTCGACTTGCCGACGTTGGGCAGGCCGACGATACCGAGGGTCAGACTCACGGCCCGAAGTCTACGGGGCGGGCCCACGGCCCGACCGGGCCGCCCGTTCACGGCCATGTCGGAATTCCGCCAGTCAGGCGCCTGACCTGCTGGCAGGATCGAACCCATGACAGCCATCGCCGCACCGGCCGAGCAGGCACTCTGGCGCGACAACGAGCGGTGCTACCGCGCCGTCGCCTCGCGCGACGCCCGCTTCGACGGCCAGTTCATCACGGCCGTGCGCACCACCGGCATCTACTGCCGGCCGTCCTGCCCGGCGCTCACCCCGCGGCAGGAGAACGTGCGGTTCTACCCGACCGCCGCCGCGGCGCAAGCCGCCGGATTCCGCGCCTGCCGCCGCTGCCTGCCGGATGCCGTGCCCGGCTCACCGGAGTGGAACGTGCGCGCCGACCTCGCCGCACGGGCCATGCGGCTGATCGCCGACGGGGTCGTCGAGCGCGAGGGCGTGCCCGGCCTGGCCCGCCGCCTCGGCTACTCCGAGCGGCAGCTCGGCCGGGTCCTCACCGCCGAGCTCGGCGCGGGACCGCTGGCACTGGCCCGCGCGCACCGGGCGCATTCGGCGCGGCTGCTCATCGAGCTGTCCGAGCTGCCACTGGCCGACGTCGCGTTCGCGGCCGGCTTCGCCAGCGTCCGGCAGTTCAACGACACCATCCGCGAGGTCTTCGCCCGCACTCCGTCGCAGCTGCGCACCGCCGCGGCCGCGGCACGCCGCCGGGCAGGTGCGGCCGAGCCCGAAGCGGGCACGGCCGGGACCCGGCTGTCCCTGCGACTGCCGTTCCGCCCGCCGTTCGACGCCGCCGGGCTCCTCGGCTTCTTCGCCGCCCGGGCCGTGCCCGGCGTGGAGTCCGTCGACGAGCACAGCTACGCCCGCACCCTCCGCCTCCCGCACGGCGCCGCGACGGTGACGCTGACGCCACAGGACGGGCACGTGCGCTGCGACCTGCGGCTCGCCGACGTCCGCGACCTCGGCGCGGCCGTCACCCGGGCCCGGCGCCTGCTGGACCTGGACGCCGACCCCGAGGCCGTCGCGCGCGTGCTCGCCGGCGATCCGGCTCTGGCCCCGGCGGTCGCCGCGACCCCGGGCATCCGCGTCCCCGGCGCCGCCGACGGTTTCGAGCTGGTGCTGCGCGCCATGCTCGGCCAGCAGGTCTCGGTCGCCGCCGCGCGCACCGCCGCCGGCCGCCTCACCGCGGCGCTCGGCGAACCGGTCCCGTGGCAGCAAGACCTCCTGCTGTTCCCCACCGCCGAGGCGGTGGCCGAGCGTGGCCACGAGGTGCTGCGCGGCCCGAAGCGCCGGATCGACGCCATCCTCGGCGCCGCCGCCGCACTCGCCTCCGGTGACGTCGACGTGCACGTCGGACGCGATCCCGCCGAACTGCGAGCCGAACTCCTCGCCCTCACCGGCATCGGCCCTTGGACCGCCGACTACGTGCTAATGCGCGTCCTCGGCGCTCCCGACGTGCTGCTCACCGGCGACCTCGTCCTCCGCAAGGGCGCGGCCGCCCTCGGCATCGCCGACGACATCCCCGCACTCAACGAACGCGCACAGGCGTGGCGGCCCTGGCGGTCCTACGCCGGCATGTACCTGTGGCGCTCCAGCCAAGCCTGAACCCCGTCAAGGAGAACCGACATGAGCATCGCCCACTGGTCCACGACCGACACCCGGATCGGACCGTTCACCGCCATCGTCGCGAGCGACGGCGCCGTCCTGGCCTCCGGCTGGACCGCCGACCTCGGCGAACTGACTCCCCAGATCTCCCCCTCCCTGCGCCCGTCCGACCTCCGTGAGAAGCGCGACCTCGGTGCGGTCAGCACCGCGGTCCGCCGCTACCACGACGGTGAACTGGACGCGATCGACGACATTCCCGTGCGCCAGCGGTCCGGCGAGTTCCTGCAGCACGCGTGGGACGTGCTGCGCACGGTGCCCGCCGGCAAGCCGGTCACCTACACCGAGTACGCCGCCCTCGCCGGCCGTCCCGCCGCCGTCCGCGCCGCGGCCTCGGCCTGCGCCCGCAACGCCGCGGCGCTGTTCGTGCCCTGCCACCGGGTGCTTCGCATCGGTGGCGCGCTGGGCGGCTTCCGCTGGGGAGTCGACGTCAAGCGCTGGCTGCTCGACCACGAAACCCCGTACCGCTCCTGAAGTTCACGCCATCTGCAGCTCCAAACTCGACCCGGTGCGGGACTTGCGCACCCGCAACCGGGTCGGGATCCGCTGCCGCAGCTCCTCCACGTGGGACACCAGGCCGACCACCCGGCCACCGGCCCGCAGCTCGTCGAGGATGTTCATCACCACGTCGAGGGTTTCGGAGTCGAGCGTCCCGAAGCCCTCGTCGACGAACAACGTGTCCAGCAGCGAGCCGCCGGTCTCCGCCGCGACCACGTCGGCCAGCCCGAGGGCCAGCGACAGTGACGCGAGGAACGACTCCCCGCCGGACAGCGTCTTCGCCGGACGGACCGTGCCGGAGAAGTCGTCCAGCACGTCCAGTCCCAGGCCACCCCTCGTGCCGTGCGATCCGGCCGCATCGGAGTGCACGAACGAGTAGCGGCCCTGGCTCATCGTCTGCAACCGCGCCGTCGCGGCGATGGCCACCTCTTCCAGCCGTGCCGCCAGCACGTACGACCGCAGCGACATCTTCCGCGCGTTCTGCCCGCGCCCGTTGACCACGTCGGTCAGCGCGTCGAGCTCGGCGAACTCCTCTTCCAGGGGCCGCAGCCGCTCGGTGGCGGCCGCCAGCCGCTCGGCCAGCGTGCCCAGCGCATCGGCTTGGGCCGTCGCCGACCGCAGGACAGCGACCGCAGCCTCGGCCCGTTCCCGCGCCGCCTGTGCCTTCGCCCTGGCCGACTCGACGTCCACCTCGTCGTCCGGCCCCACCCCGAACAGCTCGGGCTCGTTCAGCGTGGCGCGCGCCGCCGCCTCCGCCGCACGGGCATCGGCCAGTCGCTTCTCCAGATCACGGACCGTCGCCTCGTCACGCGCGGCGGCCCGCATCTCCTCCACGGTCTCGAAACCGGCCCGCCACAGCGCTTCCCGAACGTCGGCGCGCTGACGCTCGAGCTGTTCGGCGGCGCTAGCGGCCGCGGACCGCGCCTCGGCCAGGGCGTCCAGCGCCCGCGCGATCCCCGTCAGGTGCGCGCGGCGGGCGGCGACGTCGGGGTGGTCACCGCGCGCTTCGTCCAGGCGCCGGGCGCGTTCAGCGACGCGCTCGGTCAGCGCCCGGTGCTGGGTCTCGGCGGCCGTGGCCGCCTGCAGTTCGGCCGCACGCTTCGCTTCCAGCTCCCGTTGCTCGGTCTCGGCTGCCTGCACCTGCTTCGCGAGCGGCGCCCGCTGTTGTGCCAGCGCGTCGAGCCCGGCGATCTCCCTGCGCAGCAAGGAAAGTTCCTCGGTCAGCTGCGCGCCGTCCCGGCCCCGCAGACGCTCACGCAGCGCCGCGAGCTTCGTTTCGGCGTCGTGCTTGGCCGCCTCCGCCGACTTGCGGCGCCGCTCCGCCCGGCTCTCCGCCTCTTCCGCCGCCTGCTCCTGCTCCGGTGAAACGGCCTCCGGCGCGGCCATGGCCGGAGCCGGGTGATCGGAGGAACCACACACCGGGCACGGCGAGCCGGACGTCAACCGGGACGCCAGCTCGGCCGCCATGCCGTCGAGCCGCCACCTCCGCAGCTCGAGGAACCGTTCACGCGCCTCCTGGTGCTGGTCGATGGCCTCCCGGGCCGCCGCTCCGGCATCCGCCACGGCGCGCTCGGCCGCGGGCAGGCGCTCCGCGTCCCGGACCGCGGCGACCAGTTCGGACTCGCGCTTGCGGACCTCACCGAGCTTCGCCTCGGCGTCGATCGCGACGTCGAGGCGCTCCCGCAGGTCTCGCACACGCTCCGGGATGCCCGCCAGCTTTTCCCCGAGCACCTGCACGCGTGCCCTGGCCTCGCTCGCTGCCTCGGCGTGGCGCTCGATGTCCCGTTGATCGCGCACCTGCTGCTCGGCCTCGGCCACCAGCCCGGCGAGCGCACCGGCCTCCTCGCGCAGCTTCCCGGACAGCTTGCGCAAGTGCGCGGTGTCCGCCTGCACGTCCGTGAATCCGGTCGCCGCGAGGGCTGCTGCCTTGCGTTCCTCGGCCTCGCGGGCTTCGTCCAGCTGCGCCGCGCACCGGTCCGCCTGTGCCGCGACACCCACCACCGCCGCCGCCCGCCTCGCCGCCTCGAGCTCGGCAGCCCAGCGCGTCCGTTCCTCTTCCTGCTCGGCCAACGCCGCGAGCCGCCGGTGCGCCTCCCGGACCCGGCGGACGCGTTCCGCCGCCGACAGCCGCTCGGCCAGCAGCTCATCAGCCGATTCGCGTGCCGCCCTCGCGCGTTTCTCGTCGTCGCGGGCCTGCTCCACGCTGGTCCGGATCCGCTCGCCGGTGCGTGCGACCCAGCCCGCGATGTCCTCTTCGGGCACGTCCTCCCCGGCCACCTGGGCGAACCGCGCCGTCCATTCGCGCAGTTCCTGGCGCTGCTGGTCGAGTTCGCGCCGCCGGTCCGCCCTCCGCTCCCGGAACCAGCCCTCGACCTCGGCGAACCGCTTGGTGCCGAAGAGCCTCTCCAGCAGCTTCTCGCGCTCGTCGGTGTCCGCGCGCAGGAACCGGGCGAACTCGCCCTGCGGCAACAGCACGACCTGGAAGAACTGCTCGGCGCTCATCCCGAGCAGACGCTGGACCGCGCGGCCGACCTCGTCTATCCGCGTCAGGCCCTCGGGGGGCTGGCCGGCGGGCGGCGGACCGACCCACCGGAGCACCGCCTTCGCCTGCTGCGTCGTCGTTCCCTCGCCGCGCCGTTTCGGACGCTGGTATTCGGGGCTGCGTTGCAACCGCAGCCGCTGCCCCTGCACGGTCAGTTCGAGCACGACCTCGGTCGGCTCGTCCGGATCCGCCAGGTCGCAGCGCAGGCGCTTGACCTGACCGCGCGCGCCGGGAACCGTGCCGAACAACGCGAACGCCACCGCGTCCAGCAGCGTCGTCTTGCCCGCGCCGGTGTCCCCGTGCAGCAGGAAGAGCCCGTCGGCGCCGAGCGCGTCGAAGTCGACGACCTCGCGGGACCGGTACGGTCCGAAGGCCGCCACCTCCAGCCGGTGCAGTCTCATGCCGCGTCCTCCCTGTCCGCCTTCTCCAGGGCCGTCCGCAGCAGCGCGGCCTCCCGCTCGTTCGGCGGCGCGCCACGGCAGTCGTCGAGGAAACCGTGCGCGATCTCCTCGTCGGACCGGCCCCGCACCGCCGCGGCGTACCGCAACGCCGCGGACGTCTTCCCGTTCTCCGGCTGCCACTCCAGGTGCACGGCGTGGGGGAACCGCTCCCGCAGCAACCGCATCGCGTCCACCGGACGGACGGCGTCGGTGAGCGTGACCGACAGGTAGCACTCGATCAGCTCGTCGTGTGCCGGGTCGGCGAGCAGGTCCGCGAGCCTGCCGGTGATCTTCGCGAGCCGGCGCGGAACCGGCAGCTCGTGCCGCCGCACGCCGGTCAGGCCGGACGCGTCGAGGTCCACGATCCACACCGATTTCCGTTGCTGCGCCTCGGAGAACGAGTAGGCGACCGGGCTGCCCGAGTACCGCAGGTGCTCGGCGAGCGTCTGCGGGCCGTGCAGGTGTCCCAACGCGACGTAGTCCGCGCCGTCGAAGACCGAGCCGGGAACCTGTTCCACACCGCCGATCGCGATGGACCGCTCCGATTCGGTGGGCGCGCCGCCGGTCACGAACGCGTGTGCGAGGACGACCGAGCGGGTTCCCGGCGCACGGTTCGCGAGATCGGCGCGGATGCGGCGCATCGCCTCGGTGAGCACGCCCGTGTGCCCGCGCGCGCCCGTCACGCCGAGGGCGTGCCGCGCCGGTTCCGGCTCCAGGTAAGGGATGCCGTATATCGCGACCGGCCCGTGGTCGTCGTCGAGCAGGACCGGATCGGCGATCCGGTCGATCGTCGTCCGCAGGTGCAGACCGCCCGCGGCGGCGAACTCGCCGAACGCGCCCAGCCTCGGGGCCGAGTCGTGGTTGCCGGAGGTCAGGACGATGTGCGCGCCTGCGTGCCGGAGGCGGCTCAGGGCGCGGTTGGCGACCTGCACCGCCTCGGCGGACGGCACGGCGCGGTCGTAGATGTCGCCCGACACGAGGACGACGTCCACCCCCTCGGCGGCCACCACGTCCGCGAGGTGCCCGAGCACGGCGTCCTGCTCGGCGAGCAGGTCCAGCCCGTGGAAGGTGCGTCCGACGTGCCAGTCGGAGGTGTGCAGGAGTCTCACGTGGCCCAAGTTAGGAGGGGGGTCCGACAGAATCCCGCAGACACACCGCGATCCCTCACCCGAACGTGTGTTCGGAGTGGATCCGCGCGGGCGGGCCCCGTTTTTGTCGGTGCCCTCCGTCATGATGCGGTCACGTTCTCGACGATCAAGAAAGGAGGGCGGCAGTGGCCTCCACCGTGATCAGCACGGCAGCCGTCGCGATCGCTTTGGTCCTGGTCGTGGCGGTCGCCCTGCTGTGGCGGCTCTACGGCGACAGCATGCGCCGCGCGGACGCGGCGGCGCGGCAGGTCGAAGCCGAGCGGTCACGCGTGGATCAGCAGCAGGCCGCGTTGCGCAGGTACGAAGTGGCCTTCGCCTCGATCACCGGCCGGGGCGAGCTGGGCGAGCAGGTACTGGCGGAGACCGCGCGGGCGCTGGGGTTGCGCGAGGGGCTGCACTACACACTGCAGACCGACCTGGGTGGTGGTGGATCGGCCAAACCGGACATGGTGCTGCGGGTCGGTGGCGACCGGGCCGTGCCGGTCGACGCGAAGGCGAGCCTGGCCTGCTGGGCGGAAGCGGTCGAGACCGACGATCCGGACGAGCGGATGGACGCGTTGCGGGTCCACGTCCGCAACCTCCGCTCCCGGGCGGCCGAACTCGCGGGCAAGGGGTACCAGCGCTGGGCCGACGCGATCTACGGCACGGTGATGTTCGTGCCGTCCGACGCGGCCGTGGTGGCGGCGCTGGACACCGATCCCGAACTGCTGCGCTGGATGCTCGACCGGCGGGTGTTCCTGTGCGGACCGACCGGGTTCGCGGTGGTGGCGTCGGCCGCGCTGTTCGCCGCGAGCGACCGGGCGGTCGTGGACGACATCGAGCGGGTGCGGGCAGGCGCGGCGGCCGCACACCGGGCGGCCGGCAACGCGGTCGAGGCCCTCAACCTCAGCAGCACCCACCTGCAGCGGTTCCTGTCGGCGCGACGGCGGGAGATGGAGGCGCTCGAAGGGTTCCGGGCAGCCGTGGCGCCACTGTCGGACGCGGCCGCCAGCCCGACCGAAGTGGCGCCCATCCGAAGGGGGGACGAGATAGCCGCGAGCTAGCGAAAAATTCGCGTTACCGGCACGTTGCCAACACGGCCGGACGAGCCGAAACCCCTGATCACGACGGGGACCCGCGGGGCCGCGCCAGTGGTCTGAACCGCATCCTCGGCGGGATGGGGAGCCAGTGGGGTCGGCTACAGGTTACGGTGTTGCCTCGTGACCGCCATTCCCGATCGCCGGAGCGATTCCGACGCCGACGACATCCCCGTGCCGTGGGATCAGCGTCCCATCGTCGGTGAACGCCGGGGCCTGCCGTGGTGGGGTGCCGTGCTCCTCGCTTTCGGGCTGGCGGTGATCGGCGCGGTCGTCGACATGCAGGCGCAGAACAAGCTCGGCTGGCTGTTCCAGGGCGCGTACTTCGTCGGCGCCGTGGGCGCGGTGTGCGGCGTGCAGCGGCGCAGCCTGTTCGGGCCGATGGTGGAGCCCCCGCTGATCCTGGGGATCACCGTGCCCGGGGTCGTGCTGCTGGTCTCCGGGTTGCCGGACAACAGCGACATGCTGACGAAGGTGCTGGCGGTCGGCACGCCGCTGATCAACGGCTTCCCGACGATGGCGATCACGACGGGCTGCACCCTGGTGCTGGGCATCGTCCGGATCTACCGGGAGCGCAACCCGGACGCGAAGGCGAAGGCCAGCGACGGCAAGCGGCCCACGGACCCGAAGCGTCCCGGCGGCGAGGCTCGCGGCGGTGCGGCGCGGGGTGAAGCGCCGCGTCGGCGCCGTCCGGCGGAGGACCATGCCGGCGCGGAGGACCGTCCGGGCGGTGACGGTGCTGCTGCGGGTGCGGTCGCTGCCGGACGTGGTGCGGCGGGGCGACGTCCCGGACGCCGCCCGGTCGACGACGATCCGCGTCGCGCCGCGGACGAGGCGCCTCGGCGCGGTCGTCGCGGGGCGGACGGTGGCGCGCGGCGTCCGGCTGGGGACGACCCACGCCGGGACCCGGGTCTCCGGGACGACCCGCGGCGCGAAGCCCGCGGCGGCAAGACGCCGCCCCCGGGACGGCGCCCGCGGCAGCGCGGCGTGCCCCCGGAGGAAGCCGACCGCCGCGGCGGTGAACCACGCGCCGGCGGTCCGGCTGCCGACCGCCCCCGCCGGGTCCCCCCACGAGGCGGCGACCCACGCCTGGACCCGCGCCGAGCCCCCGAAGGCCGCCGCGGAAACACCCCACGCCGCCGCCCCTGGGACGACGACGCCTGAGAGTGCGGTCTGCCTGCGCTGGAACCAGGACGCCTGAGCGGGCGGTCTGCCAGCTGCGGCAGCAGGACGCCTGAGCGGGCGATCTGCCAGCTGCGGCAGCAGGACGCCTGAGCGGGCGATCTGCCAGCTGCGGCAGCAGGCCGGGCTCAAGACAGCCACGCCCGAGATCGCAACGTGCTAACTGCCCCAGCGGGCCGGACTCCAGCGAAGCCGGCGTGCTGGCGTTGAGGCGAGCGCGCCGGGCTCCGGTCGGGACGAGCGCCTGGGCCGTGGAGCGGACGGACGCCGAGGCTGCGGCGAGGACAAGCGCGGGCTGCAGTGGGATTGGCGTCGGGGCTGTGGAGCCGGTGCCCCAGCGCTGTGAAGTCAGTACCGGAGCAACCGATGCGCAGAGTTCGGCCAGACGCAGCGCGCCGAGCTGGGCAGAGTCCTAGCCGCCTTCAACAACCGCGGCAGGGTCCTAGCCGCCTTCAACAACCGCGGCAGGGTCCTAGCCGCCTTCAACAACCGCGGCAGGGTCCTAGCCGCCTTCAACAACCGCAGCAGGGTCCTAGCCGCCTTCAACAACCGCAGCAGGGTCCTAGCCGCCTTCAACAACCGCGGCGGTTCAGGTCTGAGGGCACAGGGCAAGAGGCAGTTCTGGGACAGGGGTCGTCTCGGAACCGGCCAACCACCCCGCCGAATCCGACCGGCACCAAACCCCGCGCGGTCAGACGCTTCGCAGCTCGCGGGGCAGTGCGAAGGCGATCTTCTCGTTCGCGGTCGTCACTTCCTGCACCTCGCCCCAGCCGCGTTCGGACAGCCACGCCAGCAGGTCCATCACGAGCACGTCCGGCACCGACGCACCGCTCGTCACGCCGACCGTCGTCACGCCCTCCAGCCACTTCTCGTCGACCTCGCGGGCGAAGTCGATCAGGTGCGCGTCCCTCGCGCCGGCCTGCTTGGCGACCTCCACGAGGCGCTGGGAGTTCGACGAGTTCTTCGACCCGACGACCAGCACGAGGTCGCACTCCGGCGCCATCGCCTTCACCGCCGTCTGACGGTTGGACGTCGCGTAGCAAATGTCGTCGCTGGGCGGGTCCGCCAGGTTCGGGAAGCGGCCCTTGAGCTGGTCGACGCGCTCCATCGTCTCGTCGACGCTGAGCGTGGTCTGCGACAGCCACACGACCTTCGACGGGTCCCGCACCTCGACCTTCGCCGCGTCCTCGGCCGTGTCCACCAGCTGCACGTGCGTCGGCGCCTCACCGGCGGTGCCCTCGACCTCCTCGTGGCCCTCGTGGCCGATCAGCAGGATGTCGTAGTCCTCGCGCGCGAACCGGTTGACCTCCTTGTGCACCTTCGTCACCAGCGGGCACGTCGCGTCGATGGTGCGCAGCTTGCGCTCCTCCGCCTCCGCCCGCACGGCCGGCGACACCCCGTGCGCCGAGAATACGACGAGCTCCCCCTCGGGCACCTCGGACGTCTCCTCGACGAAGATGACCCCACGCTCGCGCAGCGACTCGACCACGTGCCGGTTGTGCACGATCTCCTTGCGCACGTACACAGGGGGCCCGTACAGCTCCAGGGCCTTCTCCACGGCGACCACGGCGCGGTCGACGCCGGCGCAGTAGCCACGCGGCTTGGCCAGCAACACACGCTTGACGGGCTCGGAGACAGCAGTCATACGTCCAGGGTACGGGCCGCCCGGCAGGCGAACCCCGCCCCCACCGGGCACCCCTCGCCCGAATTCTGTGCATCCCGTCACGTCGCCACGCCGCACCGGTTGGGCTGAACCGCCAAGGTGCGGCACGCTGTACCCATGAAGCCACTCCCGCTTCCCCTCCGCGTCGCGGCGGGCCTGGCCGTCACCGCCGCCGAACGGGCCCGCGACCTGCCGAAAACCCTGCTCGGCCTGCCGGTCACGGTGATCTCCGGCGTGCTCCAGTTCTCCATGCGGATGCAGCAGCACGTCACCGAGCTGGCCATCCGCGGTGACGACGCCCTCGCCTCGCTGCGCCCCGTCGAGGACGCCCCGAGCTGGGCCACCTTCGACGAGGACCTGCCCGCCGACCAGCCTGCCGAACAGCCGCGCCCGGACCGCAACGGCCACCGCCCGGACGCGGTGCTCGCCGAGGTCGGCGACAGCCCCTGGGAGCAGGAGGAACGCGCGCTGGGCGAGGAGCACGTCGAGGGCGAGTTCGACAGCCCGGCCGGCACCGGCGAAGGCCCGCTCGACCTGGCCAACTACGACGAGCTCACCCTGCCCCAGCTGCGCGCTCGCCTGCGCCGCTTCTCCCTCGAAGAACTCGAAGAGCTGCTGGAGTACGAGCGCGCCCACGAGAACCGCGCGCAGTTCGTCGGCATGCTGGCCCGTCGCATCACCAACGTGCAGCGCGCCAACGCCACCGGGGACACCGAGGCGGAGTGAGCGCCGAACCCACCTCCGCCGAGAACCCGTGGCCGGTCCGCACCGTCGCGCGCAAGATCGCCGAGTGGATCAACCGGCTCGGCTCGGTCTGGGTCGAGGGCCAGGTCACCCAGATCAACGCCCGCCCCGGCACCCAGACCGCGTTCCTCACCCTGCGCGACCCGGCCGCCGACGTCTCCATGACCGTCACCTGCCCGACCGGCCTGCTGCGCGGCATCGAACCGCCGCTGCGGGACGGCGCCAGCGTGGTCGTCTACGCCAAACCGACCTTCTACCTGGGCCGCGGCACGATCTCGCTGCGGGCGACCGAGATCCGCGCGGTCGGCATCGGTGAGCTGCTCGCCCGCATCGAACGGCTGCGCCGTCTCCTGGCCGCCGAGGGCCTGTTCGCCAAGGAACGCAAGCGCCGCCTCCCGTTCCTGCCCAAGGGCATCGGCCTGATCACCGGCCGCGCGTCGGCGGCGGAGCGGGACGTGCTGGTCAACGCGCACGCCCGGTGGCCCGCCGCGCCGTTCCAGGTGGTCAACACCGCCGTGCAGGGCGTGCAGGCGGTGCCGCAGATCGTCAAGGCGCTGAAGATGCTCGACGCCGACCCGTCCGTCGAGGTCATCGTCATCGCGCGGGGCGGCGGCAGCGTCGAGGACCTGCTGCCGTTCTCCGACGAGACCCTGTGCCGCGCCGTCGCGGCCGCGCGGACCCCGGTGGTCAGCGCCATCGGCCACGAACCGGACACGCCCCTGCTCGACCACGTCGCCGACGTGCGCTGCTCCACCCCGACCGATGCGGGCAAGCGCGTCGTGCCGGACGTCAAGGAGGAGACCGAGCGGGTCCGGCAGATGCGCGACCGGGCCCGCCGCGCGCTGCACGGCTGGGTGGACACCCAGTGCCGCCTGCTCGACCAGCTGCGCAGCCGCCCCGTGCTGGCCGATCCGCTCGGCCCGATCAACCGGCGCGCGGACGAGATCGAGCTGCACCGGGAACGCGGCCGCCGCGCGGTGCTCAACCTGGTCTCGCACGAGCAGGCCGCCATCTCCGGCGCGCGCGGCAAGCTGACCGCGCTCGGACCGGCCGCGACCCTCGAACGCGGGTACGCGGTCGTGCAATACCGGGACGACGCAGGCAACCTCCAGGTGCTCCGGCACATCTCTGAAGTAGCGGACGGAACTCCGCTGCGCGTGCGCGTCGTCGACGGAGCGGTGCACGCGGTCGCGAAATCCACCGAACCTGGGGAGTAGGAAGTGCTGCGTTCCGCTCGGGCAACGTTCCTCCCGCTCACCACGGACGCCGCGGCCCGGGCCGGGGCGCAGGCCGTTCTCGACCGGGCAGGCGCCGCCGAGGCCGCGGCCGGCGCCTGCTGGGCGTCGCTGCTGGCCGGGTGCGCCGTGCCGGGCCGCTGGGACCTGGACGCGCGCCTGCGGCAGCTGTCGGAGGCGACCTCGGCCTTCGTGGGCGTGAAGTGGTGGTTCAACGAGGGCGCGCCGCACCGCAGGCGGGTCGCGCAGGCGCAGGGGTCCATCGAACTGGCGATCACCGAGGGTGACGGCCAGGAGTTCGCCACGGCCTTCGCCGGTTACGACCACGCGATGGCGAGCGCGGTAGTGTGCGCTCGTCGACCCCCGAGGAGCACAACCCGGTGACCGAAGAACTCGGCTATGAACAGGCCCGCGACCAGCTGATCGAGGTCGTCCGCGAGCTGGAGGCGGGCGGTCTGTCCCTGGAGCAGTCGCTGGCGCTGTGGGAGAAGGGCGAGCACCTCGCCAAGCTGTGCGAGCGTCACCTGGAAGGCGCGCGCGAGCGGATCGAGGACGCGCTGAAGTCCGTGGAGGACGAAACCGGCGACGAAGGGTGACATTCGCCATCACGACGCTGCCCTGCGAGCCCGCGCGAGTCTGAGAGAATCGTTACCCGCGCCAGCACGACCCTGGAGGGCAGCAATGACCAGCGGCACCCAGTCCCCGAGCTCGACCAGACGCAAGGAAGCGCCGGATCGCAACCTCGCGATGGAACTGGTGCGCGTCACCGAGGCAGCCGCCATGGCGGCAGGCCGCTGGGTCGGCAAGGGCGACAAGAACGCGGGCGACGGCGCGGCCGTCGACGCGATGCGCCAGCTCATCTCGACCGTGTCGATGCGCGGTGTCGTCGTCATCGGCGAGGGCGAGAAGGACGAAGCCCCGATGCTCTACAACGGCGAAGAGGTGGGCAACGGGGACGGCCCGGCCTGCGACGTCGCCGTGGACCCGATCGACGGCACGACCCTGATGTCCAAGGGCATGCCGAACGCGCTGGCCGTGCTCGCGGTCGCCGAGCGCGGCGCGATGTTCGACCCGTCGGCGGTCTTCTACATGGAGAAGCTGGCCGTCGGCCCGGAGGCCGCGGGCGTGGTGGACCTGTCCGCGCCGGTCGCGGAGAACATCCGCCGCGTCGCGAAGGCCAAGCACACCGAGGTCTCCGACGTGACGGTGTGCATCCTGGACCGCCCGCGGCACGAGCAGCTGGTGAAGGAGGTCCGCGAGGCGGGCGCCCGGATCCGGTTCATCTCCGACGGTGACGTCGCGGGAGCGATCGCCGCCGCCCGTCCGACCACCGGTGTCGACATGCTGTTCGGCATCGGCGGCACGCCGGAGGGCATCATCACCGCCTGCGCGATGAAGTGCCTCGGCGGCGAGCTGCAGGGGCGGTTGTGGCCGAAGGACGACGCCGAGCGCGAGAAGGCGATCGGCGCCGGGCACGACCTCGACCGCGTGCTCACCACCGACGACCTGGTGCGCGGCGACAACGTGTTCTTCTGCGCGACCGGCGTGACCGACGGCGACCTGCTGCGCGGGGTGCACTACCGCTCCGGCGGCGCGACGACCCAGTCGATCGTGATGCGCTCCAAGTCCGGCACGGTGCGGCTGATCGACGGCTACCACCGCCTGACCAAGCTCCGCGCGTACTCCTCCGTCGACTTCGACGGTGTCCTGACCGATGCCCCCGACGACGATGTGGTGCCCCCGCTGCCGTGAAACGCCTCCTGCTGATCGCCGCCGCCTGCCTGCTCGCCGTCACCGGGGCGGTGCAGTCGGCGGCGGCCCGGCCGGACCTGGTCGGCGGCGTGTCCGCCGACCAGACCTACTCCTTCGTCGCGTCGCTGCAGACCACCGCGGGCAGGCACTTCTGCGGCGCGTCCCTGATCTCCCCGCAGTGGTTGCTGACGGCGGCGCACTGCGTCCACGACCAGCCCGCGGACACCTTCACCGCCCGGATCGGCAGCAACGACCGCACGCAGGGCGGTGAGGTCGCGAAACCGGACCGGGTCATCACCCACCCGAACTACAACCCGAGCGGGCCGGGCGGGGACATCGCCCTGGTCCACCTGGCCGGCCCGGTGCAGGCCGCGCCGGTCGGGCTCGGCACATCGGTCGCGGTCGGCACGTCGGTGCGGCTGCTCGGCTGGGGCCAGCTCTGCCCGACCCCGGGTTGCGGCTCCGCGCCGATCGACCTCCAGCAGCTGGACACGACGCTCGTCGACGCGGCCCGTTGCGCGGCCATCGACCCGGCGACCGAGCTGTGCACCGACTCGCCGGGCGGGACGGCCGGCGCGTGCTACGGCGATTCCGGCGGGCCGGAGCTGGTGCGGGCCGGTGACCGGTGGCTGCTGCTGGGCCTGACCAGCCGCTCCGGCAACAACGATCCGGCCTGCACGACGGCGCCGTCGATCTACACCTCGGCGCTGGCGTACACGCAGTGGATCACCGAGCAGACCGCGCCACCACCGCCCCCGGCCCCTGCGCCCAGCCCGACGCCGACCCCGGCGCCGGCTCCCACGCCCTCCCCTAGCCCGACGACGACCTCCACGCCACCGCCGCCCGCCTGACTCACAGGTTGCTGGAGTGCCCCGGGAACAGGTGCGCTTCCGGGTCGAGGGTGACGGCGATGTTGTTGATCGCGGTCGCGGCCTCGCCGAACCCGGTGGCGATCAGCTTGACCTTGCCCGGGTAGGCGGCCACGTCACCGGCCGCGAAAACCCGTTCCACGCCGGTCGCCATGGTCGAGTCGACCCGGATGGCGCGCTGGTGGATGTCCAGCCCCCAGTTCTCGATGGGCCCGAGGTCGGCGGTGAACCCGAGCGCGGCCACGACCGCCTGCGCGGGCAGCACCACCGGCTCCTCGCCCTTGACCTGCACCTCGACCTCGGCGAGCGCGCCGTCCGGCCCTTCGCGCAGAGCGGTCACCTCGGCGTCGGTGATGATCCGCACCCCCAGCTCGCGGGCCTGCGTGACGATCGACTCCGCCGCCCGGAACCTGGCGCGCCGGTGCACCAGGGTGACGCTCGACGCGAGCGGGTGCAGCGCCAGCACCCAGTCGAACGCCGAGTCGCCGCCGCCGACGACCACGACGTCCTGCCCCGCGTGCGCGTCCAGCGAGGGCACGAAGTGGACCATGCCCCGGCCGAGCCAGCCGTCCCCGGCCGGCAGCGGCCGCGGCGTGAACTCGCCGATTCCCGCGGTGATCAGCACGGCCCTGGCGTGCACGACCTCACCGCCGTCGAGCACCACGTCCAGCCCGTCGTCACCGCGGCGCAGCTCCTCGGCCTTGCGCCCGAGCAGGTAGGCCGGGTTCCACGGCGCGGCCTGTTCGACCAGCCCCTTGACCAGGTCGCGGCCGCGCACCGCGGGGAACCCGCCGACGTCGTAGATCAGCTTCTCCGGGTACATCGCGGTGACCTGCCCGCCGGCCTCCGGCAGCGAGTCGACGACCGCCGTCGACAACCCGCGGAACCCGGCGTAGTACGCGCCGAACAGGCCGGTCGGGCCCGCGCCGACGATCAGGACGTCCACTGACAGAGCCATGGGCCGCCGCCCTTCCGCCGTGATCCAAGTCACCACCGATCTAACCATTCCGGGTGCGCAAACACACGGAGCGAGCGCCCGGCGGAAGGGCCAGACTCGGGTTATGGCTGAACCTGAATACCGGATCGAACACGACACGATGGGCGAGGTGAAGGTGCCCGTCGACGCGCTGTACCGGGCACAGACCCAGCGCGCCGTCGAGAACTTCCCGATCTCCGGCCGGGGCCTCGAGCGCGCCCAGATCCGCGCGCTCGGCCTGCTCAAGGCCGCGGCGGCGCGGGTCAACGCCCGGTTCGGCGTGCTGGAGGGCGACCTGGCGAACGCGATCGCGGCGGCGGCCGACGAGGTGGCCGAGGGCAGGCACGACGCGCACTTCCCCATCGACGTGTTCCAGACCGGGTCCGGGACCTCGTCGAACATGAACGCCAACGAGGTCATCGCGACCCTGGCGAGCCGCGCGCTGGGCAGCGACGTGCACCCGAACGACCACGTCAACGCCTCGCAGTCGTCGAACGACACGTTCCCGACGACGATCCACATCGCCGCCACCGAGGCGGTGCTGACCGACGTGATCCCGGCGCTGAAGCACCTCGCCGAGACCATCGAGGGGCGCGCCGCGGAGTGGCAGGACATCGTCAAGTCCGGCCGCACGCACCTGATGGACGCCGTGCCGATCACGCTGGGCCAGGAGGCCGGGGCGTGGGCGGCGCAGGTCCGGTTCGGCATCGAGCGGCTGGAGTCCGGGCTGGGCAGGCTGGGTGAGCTGCCGATCGGCGGCACCGCGGTCGGGTCCGGGCTGAACGCGCCGGAAGGCTTCGGCGCGGCGGTGGCGGAGGAGCTGGCGAAGGTGACCGGCCTGCCGCTGACCGAGGCACGCAACCACTTCGAGGCGCAGGCCAGCCAGGACAGCGTGGTCGAGACCTCCGGGCACCTGCGCACGGTCGCGGTGTCCCTGGCCAAGATCGCCAACGACCTGCGCTGGCTCGGCTCCGGTCCGCGCACCGGCCTCGCCGAGCTGCAGCTGCCGGACCTCCAGCCGGGTTCGTCGATCATGCCGGGCAAGGTCAACCCGGTGATCCCGGAGGCGACGCTGCAGGTGGTCTCGCAGGTCATCGGCAACGACGCGGCGGTGGCCTACGCCGGTTCGCAGGGCAACTTCCAGCTCAACGTGAACCTGCCGGTCATCGCGCGCAACGTGCTGGAGTCGGCGCGCCTGCTGGCCGCGGTGTCCCGGCTGCTCGCCGACAAGGTGGTCGCCGGGATCACCGTCAACGAGGAGCGCACCAAGGCCTACGCCGAGGGATCGCCGTCGATCGTCACGCCGCTCAACAAGTACATCGGCTACGAAGAGGCGGCCGCGGTCGCGAAGCAGGCGCTCAAGGAGCTCAAGACGATCCGCGAGGTCGTCGTCGAGCGCGGCTACATCGAGCAGGGCAAGCTCACCGAAGCCCAGCTCGACGAGGCCCTCGACGTGCTCCGGATGGCGCGCGGCGGCAAGTGATCGGGTGGAGGCCACCCGGCCGCGGGTGGCCTCCACGCCGAATCAGCGCCGCCGCAGCGACTTGTCCGCGAGCGCGGGCGGGGTGTAGTCGGGGTCGACGGCGTTGAGGTCGACGCCCGGCGGAACGATCTCGTCGATCCGGTCCAGCACGTCGTCGTCGAGCACGAGGTCCGCGCCTGCCAGCAGGTCGGCGAGCTGTTCCGGCGTGCGCGGGCCGATGATCGCCGAGGTGACCGCAGGGTGCGACCGCACGAACGCGAGCGCCAGGTGCGTGAGCGGGCGGCCCAGGTCGGCGGCGACCTTCTTCAGCTCGTTGGTGGCCGCCAGTTTCGCCGCGTTCCCGGGCAGGGCCGGGTCGAACTTGTGGTTCTGCAACGCGACCCGGCCGGCCTGCAGGTCCACATCGGACGGTGTGGAGTACCTACCGGACAGCCAGCCCGCGGACAGCGGCCCCCACGTCAGCACCCCCATGCCGTAGCGCTGCGCGGTCGGCAGGACGTGCGCCTCGATGCCCCGGTTGAGGATCGAGTACGGCGGCTGCTCGGTGCGGAACCGCACGTGCCCGCGACGCTCGGCCACCCACTGCGCCTCGACGATCTGCTCGGCCGGGAAGACCGACGACCCGATCGCGCGCACCTTGCCCGCCCGCACGAAGTCCGACAGCGCCGACAGGGTCTCGTCGATGTCGGTGTTGTGGTCGGGGCGGTGCACCTGGTAGAGGTCGACGTGGTCGACGCCGAGCCGTCGCAGGCTGTTGTCCAGCGCCCGGGTCAGCCAGCGGCGGGAGTTGCTGCCGGGCCTGTTCAGGCCGTAGAAGTGCCCCTTGGTCGCGAGGACCACGTCGTCGCGGCGACCCTTGAGCGCCTTGCCGACGATCACCTCGCTCTCGCCGTCGGAGTAGATGTCGGCGGTGTCGACGAAGTTGATGCCCGCGTCGAGCGCGGTGTGGATCATCCGGACCGACTCGTCGTGGTCGCGGTTGCCCCACGCGCCGAACATCATCGCGCCCAGCGTGTACTCGCTGACCTCGATACCGGTGCCGCCGAGAATCCGTCGTCGCATTTCGAGTTCCTCCTCTGGTGTGTGGTGCCCAAGATCGCCGCGGACGGGGAGGAGGACCAGGCAACGCTCGACCTGGGTCTGGCAGTACCAGGCAACGCGCCGGCGGATCCGGATACTGGAGGCGTGGACGGAGCTGATCTGGGAGCGTTCCTCAAGGCGCGCCGCGCGGCGCTGGACCCGCGCGACGTGGGACTGCCGCAGGGGGTGACGCGGCGGCGGGTCGCCGGGCTGCGCCGCGAGGAACTGGCGCAGCTGGCCGGGATCAGCGTCGACTACCTGACCCGTCTGGAGCAGGGCCGCGCGCGGAACGTGTCGGACGAGGTGCTCGAGTCGCTCGCCAGGGCGTTGCGCCTCAACCCGGACGAGTGCTCCTACCTGCACAACCTCGCGTCGCCGCGGCTCAGGCGGACCGGGCGGTGCCCCGCGCAGCAGGTGCGGCCGGCAGTGCAGCAACTGCTCGACGCCATGACGGTGCCCGCCTTCGTCTTCGGCCGCTACCTCGACGTGCTGGCGTGGAACCCGATGGGCGGCGCGATCGCGTTCGACTTCGGCTCGCTGCCACCGGACGAGCGCAACCTGCCGAAACTGTTCTTCCTGAACGAGGACGAGGCGCGCGCCCTGCACCCGGAGTTCGACCAGGTCTGCGAGGAGCTGGTGGCGAACCTGCGCGCCGAGGCGGGCCGCTGCCCCGGCGATCCCCGCCTGGCCCAGCTGATTGGCGAGCTGTCACTGGGCAGCGACCTGTTCCGCCGCCTGTGGGCCGGGCACCACGTGCGGGAGAAGGCGCACGGCCACAAGCGCATCCACAACCCGCTGGTCGGCGAGCTGCACCTGCGGTACGAAACGCTGCGCCTGCCGGACGAACCGGACCAGGCGATCGTCACCTACACCGCGGAGCCGGGCTCTGACTCCGAGCGCGCGCTGGGCCTGCTGGCCAGCTGGCTCGCCACGGACGACATCGATCAGGCGACGTTGCGCCGCGCTGCGGGCGGCTGATACTTCCGGGACTGCGCCGCCGGTTCGGCGAGGTCCTGGCCGGTCTCGGCGGAGCCGGTGCGGCTCGCCGGTTCGGCGCCCGCCCGGTTGCCCGGCCACGGCCACCGGCCGTCGCGCCGCGCCACCAGCACCGCGCAGAACAGGCCGAACAGCAGCGGCAGGTGGCTGGCCAGCCGTTCCCAGCCGACCCGGCCGCCGACCAGGTCCAGCACGGACAACCCGACCAGCACGGCGGCGAAGCTGAGCAGGACCGGCAGCTGGCTGCGTGCCTGTCGCGGCTTCACGGCCGCCCACAGCAGCGCGATCGCGATGGCGAAGTTGAACGCCGCGGCCTCGTGCTCGAGGTGTGATCCGGGCTGGACCGCCATCCCGTCGGCCATCCGCTGGGGCACGAACAACAGCGACACCACGATGGACATCTGGGCGATCGCGGTGAGGACGAGCGCGAGCCGCGGCCAGTCGAGCCGCGCCGGCCGGGCGGGCGCGGGCGCATGGTCGAGCACGCGCGCCGACACGTCCGGCGACGCGGCCGCCGGCTCGAGGCGCACCAGGCGCGTCACCGCCGCCGCCTCGTCCTGCCAGGTCAGACAGGCCGCGCAGCGCGAGACGTGCTCGTCCAGCGCCACCGGATCCACCCCGGGGTCCTCGCCGTCGAGGTTGGCCGAGATCGCCTCGCGCGCGGTTGCACAGTCCATATTTGCATTGTCGTCCGCCCGCGCTGGATAGTTCCCCTCACTGCTCCGGATCCTGGGATCGGTTGGGATTTCACATACCTGTGATGTTTCCTTGACGCCGGATGCCGCGAAGGCCATAAGGTCATCGGTCAGGGCCCGCACCGTCAGGCCGCACTGGGAGGAACGCGAAGTGGACGACGACGAGATCACCCGGGACGCCTTCCTGGCGGCGCGCGGCGATCGGGTGGCCGCCGAGCGCTTCGTGTCCGCCACCCAACGGCAGCTGCACCGCCTGCTGACCTACCTGTCCAACCCCGGCGTGGCCGAGGACCTGGTACAGGAGACCTACCTGCGCGCCTTCGCCGCCCTGCCGTCGTTCGCCGGCCGGTCGCCCGCGCGGATGTGGCTGCTGTCGATCGCCAAGCGCGTCGCCGCCGACCACCTGCGCGGCAACCGCCGCCGCCCGCAGACCAGCCAGGTCGAGGACTGGGTGGCCACCGCCGAGCAGAGCGGCGCCCAGACGCCCGACCACGGCCGGCTCGTCGTGCTGCGCAAGCTGATCGCCGAGCTGGAGCCGGAGCGGCGGGAGGCGTTCGTGCTCACGCAGGTGATCGGACTGTCCTACGCAGACGCGGCGGAGGTGTGCGACTGCGCGGTCGGCACCATCCGGTCCCGCGTGTTCCGGGCCCGCGAGGACCTGACCGCCGCGCTCAGCTCGAACGGGCGGGCGGCCTCACTCGGCTGAGCTCCACCGGTGCTCGACCCTGGCGAGCCGCCAGTACGCGATCGCGGCCGCCCACACCACCACGAACAACCCGACGACGATGTAGCCGACGCTGTCGAGGTCGATGTCCGCGATCCAGTCGACCAGCGCGCCCGACCAGCCCAGGTCGTCCCTGGCGACACCGACCAGCTCGATCGTGCCGATGACCAGCGCCACCGCGACGGACAGGCCGGTGATCGTGAGGTTGTAGTAGATCTTGCGGACCGGGTTGGCGAACGCCCAGTTGTAGGCGAAGTTCATGAATGTGCCGTCGAGCGTGTCGAACAGGCTCATCCCGGCGGCGAACAGCAGCGGCAGGCACAGGATCGCGTACCAGGGCAGGCCGGCGGCCGCGCCGGACCCGGCGAGCGCCAGCAGCAGCACCTCGGTGGCGGTGTCGAACCCGACGCCGAACAGCAGCCCGACCAGGTACATCTGACCCGGGCGGCGGATCGAGCGGGTGAGCCTGCCGAGGAAACGGTTGACGAACCCGCGCGAGTCGAGCCGCGCCTCCAGCTCGGCCTCGTCGAAGCGGCCGCGGCGCAGCTCACGCCACACCTTCCAGATGCCGACCAGCGCGACCAGGTTCAGGATGCCGATCAGGTACAGGAACCCGCCGGACGCGCCGGTGGAGATCACGCCGAGCACCCGGTGCGCCGACGAGCCGTCCTCGGTCCAGCTCAGGATGCCCTTCGCGCCGATCGCGACGAGCACCGCCAGCACGACGACCACGGTGGAGTGCCCGAGCGCGAACCAGAACCCGACCGAGACCGGGCGCTGGCCCTCGGCCATCAGCTTGCGGGTGGTGTTGTCGATCGCGGCGATGTGGTCGGCGTCGAACGCGTGCCGCATGCCGAGCGTGTACGCCGTCAGCCCGAGCCCGAAGCCGAACACCTGCGCGCCGACGGCGTAGTGCCCGGGCACCACGAGCAACGCGAGTATCCCGAAGGCGACCGCGTGCAACACGACGATCGCCAGCAGCAACAGGCCCGTGCGGTAGGTGTCCTGCCTGCGCCAGGACATGGTGGGTGAAGTCCCCATGGAGACCGCCTTCCAGCACCTCGTGGATGGTCCAACGTGCCGTGGCCGGTCTCCTGGCTTCGGATCGACATCCGCGGCCCGCCTTCCCGGACTCGCGTCCAGTGGCTGTCCCGGGCCGGGACTTCCCGTTCACAGTGGCGAGGGCCGCGCCGGTTTCACACCGGACTTCCCGAGCACCACGGCCCGCTCACGGTACGTTTCGGCCTCGCGGCGGGGCAAGGGCCATCCCGGTGACCGGCGCCCTACCGACGGGACGCCGAGTTGTGCTGCGCCGCCGTGGCTTCGTCCACCAGCGACTTCGCGACGCGCTTGGCCGTGGCCACCGCCGTCGGCGCCACGTCCAGCGACGCCGCGACCGTCGCGCCCTCGACCAGGACGAGCAGCGCCTCCGCCAGCCGCGCCGGGTTCCGCGCGCCCGCGTCCACTGCCAAGTCCCGCAGGTAGCCCAGCAACCACTGCTTCGACGCGGCGATCACCTGCCGGCCCGGGTGGTCGGGCGACGGCAGTTCGGCGTGCGCGTTGACGAACGCGCAACCACGCGTGTTCTCGATGTCGAGCCAGTCGGCGAGCGCGTCGAACACCTTGAGCAGCTTCTGGGCCGGAGTCGTCCGCGGGCCGGCGAAGGAGCGCACCCGCTCCCGCCACCGCTCGTCCCGGCGGCGCAGGTAGAGCGCGACCAGATCGGCCTTGGAACCGAACCGGTCGTACAGGGTCTTCTTGGTGACCCCGGCCTCGGCGGCGATCGTGTCCACGCCGATCGCGTGGATCCCGTTGTCGTAGAACAGTTTCCCGGCGACCGTGAGGATCCGTTCGGCGGCCGGGGTCAGCGGCTTGTCCGTCTCCACGACTTGACAGTACACCGACCGGTATAGCTACCGTGGACTATACAGACCGGTATACTCAGGGAGGGTGCATGCGGGGGAACGTCGTCGCCGGAAGCGGTTTCGTGCTGTTCTGGAGCTCCGGGTTCGTCGGCGCCACGCTGGGCGCCAGGTCCGGCGGCGCGGTGTCCCTCCTGGCCTGGCGGTTCCTCGCCGCGGGGCTGCTGCTCGGCGTGTGGTGGGTGGTCCGGCGGCGCTCGATGCGGCCGCGGGACGCCGCGATCCAGGCCGGCCTCGGCGTGCTCTCCCAGGGCGCGTACCTGTACTGCGTGTACGCGGCGGCCGACCTCGGCGTCGCCGCCGGGACGTCCGCGCTGATCGCGGCGCTGCAGCCGATCGTCGGGGTGGTGCTGAGCCAGTTCGTGCTGGGCGAGCGCGCGGGCGCGCTGCGGTGGGCCGGGCTGGTCGGCGGCCTGGCCGGGGTGGCGCTCGTGGTCGGCGACGACCTGTCCGGCCGCCCCGGCACCCCGCCGCTGGCCTACGCGCTGCCGTTCCTGGCGATGCTCGCCCTGGTCGCGGCCACGCTCATCGAGCGCAAGACGGCTTCCGACGTGCCGCTCTGGGACGGGCTGGTGGTGCAGTGCGTGACCAGCGCGGTCCTGTTCACCGAGGTCGCGGCGGCCACCGGCCAGCTGGTCGCGCCCGCGGATCCGGACTTCTGGTTCGCGGTCGGGTGGGTCGTCCTGTTTTCCACGTTCGGGGGATATGGCTGCTACTGGCTGGTCCTGCGTCGTAGCTCGGTGACAGCCGTGTCCGGGCTGTTGTACCTCACACCGCCTACCACGATGATCCTCGCCTGGCTCATGTTCGAGGACACGATCACGCTGCGTGGCCTGCTCGGGCTGGTCGTCTGCCTCGGCGCCGTCGCGCTGGTCCTGCGTCCCCGGAAATTGTCGGTGGGCCGGGAGATGATGTCCGCATGTTGCTCGCCGACGTCGTCACAGCCTCCGCCTCGCTAGCGGCCACCCGCTCGCGCAAGGCGAAGATCGCGACGTTGGCGGACCTGCTCAACCGCGCGGACGAGCGGGAGCTGCCCGCCGTGGTCGCCTTCCTGACCGGACGGCCCACCCAGGGCCGGATCGGGACGGGGTGGCGCACGCTGGCCGAGCTGGGCGCGGGCCCGGCTGACGAACCGAACCTGACCGTGGCCGGGGTCGACGAGGTCCTCGGCGAAGTGGGAGCCGCTTCGGGCAGCGGGTCGGCCAGGCGCCGGGCCGGCCTGTTGGCGGAGCTGTTCTCCCGCGCCACCGAAGCCGAACAGCAGTTCCTCTTCCGCCTGCTCACCGGTGAGCTGCGGCAGGGGGCGCTGGAGGGCGTGATGCTCGACGCGATCGCGGCGGCGGCGGACGTGCCCGCCGAAGTGGTCCGGCGCGCGTTCATGCTGTCCGGGCAGCTGCCGGTCACCGCCGCGGCCGCGGTCACCGGTGGCGAGGCCGCGCTCGGCGGCTTCGGGCTGGAGCTGGGGCGTCCGCTGCGGCCGATGCTGGCGTCCCCAGCCGAATCGCTCGACGAGGCGGTGCGCGAGCACCCGTCCGCCATCGTCGAGTACAAAATGGACGGAGCGCGGATACAGGTGCACCGCGACGGCGACGAGGTGCACGTCTACACGAGAACGCTGCGCGAGATCACCCAGCACGTGGGCGAACTGGTGTCCCTGGTGCGCGCACTGCCGTGCCGGTCGGTGGTGCTCGACGGGGAGACGCTCGCGCTGACCGACGACGGCAGGCCACGGCCGTTCCAGGAGACGATGAGCCGGTTCGGCAGCACGCGCGAGGAGCAGGTGCGCGCGTTGCTGCTGCAGCCGTACTTCTTCGACTGCCTGCACCTGGACGGCACGGACCTGCTCGACAAGCCGTTGCGGGAGCGCAACGAGGCGCTGCGCCGGGTGGCAGGCGAGCACCTCATCCCGGGACGGACGGAACCGTCCGATCCGGACGCGATCCTCGCGGCCGCCCTCGACGCCGGGCACGAGGGCGTGATGGTGAAAGCGCTCGACTCGCCGTACGCGGCGGGGCGGCGGGGCCGGGCGTGGCTGAAGGTGAAGCCGGTGCACACGCTCGACCTCGTCGTCCTCGCCGCGGAGTGGGGCCACGGCCGCCGCACCGGGTACCTGTCGAACCTGCACCTCGGGGCACGCGACCCCGACGGCGGCCCGCCGATCATGGTCGGCAAGACGTTCAAGGGGCTCACCGACGAGCTCCTGGCGTGGCAGACCAGGACGTTCCAGGAGATCGAGACCCACCGGGACAAATGGACGGTGCACGTCCGGCCGGAGCTGGTGGTCGAGATCGAACTGGACGGCGCCCAGGTCAGCACGCGCTACCCGGGCGGTGTCGCACTGCGTTTCGCCCGCGTGGTGCGCTACCGCCCCGACAAGGACCCGGCGGACGCGGACACCATCGACGCCGTCCGCGCGACGTTGAAGGGAGCCGCGCAGCCAGAGTGATCACCCCACGCCGCGACGGCTCCCAGCCCGTCGGTCTCGGTGGGGTCACACCCGGCCGAGGAAGATCGGGTTCGTCATCGCCGCCATGGCGCCGAAGTTGAGACCAGCCGACAACGCGGGAGCACCCGCCGAACCATCAGCAAGGGGGTGACGTACCTCAGCACGCACATAAGCCGACACCGCGGGCGTGGTCAGCCACGTCACGCTGCCGGTACCCGAAGCGGGAAGGCTCTGCTGGAACACCTGGCCCTCGTCGGTGATCAGGCGCACGGTCCCGTTCGGCACGCCCGACACGTCCAGCCGCACGGCGACCTTGTCCCCGTCCGCCACGGCGAGACGGTCGCCGATGCCGGCGGCCTGGCCGCGCGGTCCCGTCGCGGCGAGTGACAGGTCGACGCCGGCCGACTCGGCGATCCAGCTGCGCCCGGCCCTGATCCCGTCGAGGATCGCGTCCCGGGTGAGCGCGTCGGCGAGGACGACGGTCTGTGGCAGGCCGATCGTCTGGCCGGGGTTGTGCGCATCGCTGTTGCCCATCGCGGGCAGCCAGCTTCCCTTGCCGCGCACGGATTCCACCAGGGTGTTGTCCCATTCGGACACGGCTGCGTCGTCGTCCCACGTCCACGGACCGTTCCACACCTCGACCGCGTCGAAGCCGGTGTAGCCGAACTTGAAGTTGCACCCGACCCACGGGCAGTACGGGTGCGCGGCGACGCAGAGGCCGCCGGAGCGGTGCACCGCACGCTGGTATTCGGGCAGTTCACCGTCGCGGGACCGGTACCGCCAGTCGACGAACTGGCCGGGCCGCACGCCGAGCGCGAGCCAGTGGCCGTTGCGGGTGGTGACCTCCTCGCCGAGCATGATCAGCAGGTCGTCGCCGGCGAACTCGCCCCACACGCCGTGCGACGACGACGTGTTGTGGTCGGTCGAGGTGATGAAGTCCAGCCCGGCCTCCCGCGCACCGGCGGCCACCTCGGACGGCAGGCGCTTGCCGTCGGAGTGCACGGTGTGCAGGTGGCAGTCGCCCCGGTACCACTGGCGGCCGCGCGTGCGGGTGCGCTCGGACGGGTAGTTCGGGCGGTACGGCTCGCCCGCCGGGCCGTGGGTGAGCGTCACCTCGACGCGGTAGTTCAGGCCTTGCGGCGCGATCGTGTACGGGCCGAGGACGATGTGCCAGGTGCCGGGCGTGATGTCGCCGGGCAGGTAGCCGGGCGTGGCCTCGGTGCGGCTGATCGAGAAGCGGTCGCGGAAGCCGCCGGACCAGCCGCGGAAGCCGTCGCCGCCGAGAGCGGTGCCGCGGTTGTCGAAGATGCCGATGTCGCACGAGTTGCCGGGCGTCCCGCTGGGCACCGCCGGCTTGTCGTAGCTATAGACCACTGACAACTGGCTGACCCCGGCCGGGACCTCCACCGGCAGGTACACGAAGTCCGCGGTGCCCGGCTCGAACCGGCCGGTAAGCACCTTGGTCTCGGCCTGGCCCTCGGCCGCCTCGGCGAACGCCACCGGCGCGAGCGTCACCGCGCCGGCCACCGCCGCCGCCTGCAGGAAACCACGTCGGGAAACCCCGCAACCCATGCACATGCGGCCATGTCATCAGCGGCGGATGACCTTCGTGAGCCGGCTGCCCGTACACCGCGTGTCCAGAACCTGAACGAACGTCACACTTCCGTGCTTAGGTTCGGCTAAGCTAAGTTGCAGAGCGTGAACGCGATCATGTCACCCTCGGTGACCAGGACGACGCCGCGCCGGTTGGTGCTCCTGGTGTCCCTGCTGGCGGCGCTGGTCGTCGCGGTCGCGTTGAGCCTGGTCCTGGGCAGCAACCACCTCGGCATCGGCACCGCCGTCCGGGTGTTGCTGCACGACGACGGCAGCGAGGCGGCGACGATCGTCCGTGACGTGCGCCTGCCGCGCACCGCCCTGGGGGTGCTCGTCGGTGTCGCGCTCGGCGCCGCCGGGGTCCTCATGCAGGGGCACACCCGCAACCCGCTGGCCGATCCCGGTCTGCTCGGCATCAACGCGGGCGCCGCGCTCGCGGTGGCGCTGGCCGCGCAGGTTTTCGGGGTGGCCGATCCCGGTGGTCAGGTGTGGTTCGGTTTCGCGGGGGCGCTGATCGCGACGGCGGCGGTGTTCGCCATCGGGTCGAGCGGGCGCCAGCTGAGCCCGGTGCCGATGGCGCTGGCCGGGGCGGCCGTGATGGCGCTGCTGTCGACCTTCACGTCGCTGGTGATCCTGAGCGACAACCCGACGCTGGACGTCTACCGCCGCTGGGTGGTGGGTTCGATCAGCGGCCGCGACGCGAGCATCAGCCTCGGGATCCTGCCGTTCGTGGTGGCCGGGCTGGTGCTGGCGATGCTGAACACGCGGGCGCTGAACGCGGTCTCCCTGGGCGAGGACACCGCGCGTGGGCTGGGCCAGTCGGTCGCGGTGAGTCGCATGGTCGGCCTGGCCGCGGTGACGCTGCTGGCCGGCGCCGCGACAGCCGCCGCCGGGCCGATCGCCGCGCTCGGCCTGATCGTCCCGCACGTGGTGCGCACCGTGACCGGCCCCGATCACCGGTGGCTGCTCCCGTGCTCCGCCCTGGCCGGCGCGGTGCTGCTGTTGCTCGCCGACGTCGCAGGCCGCCTGATCGCCGCCCCGGCGGAGCTCCCGGCCGGCATCACGCTGGCCTTCCTCGGCGGCGGCGCATTCGTCCTGATCGCCCGCCGAACCCGGCTGGTGAAGCTCTGATGCCACCCACCCAACGCACCCCCACGGCCCGACACGCAGTCGCGACCAGTGCCACCCCACCCGATCGCGGCCGCGGCGCAACCCCCGGCCGGCATCATGCTGGCCATCCTCGGCGGCGGCGCCTTCGTCCTGATCGCCCGCCGAACCCGGCTGGTGAAGCTCTGCTGCCACACACCCAACCCACCCACACGACCCGACACGCAGTCGCGACCAGTGCCACCCCACCCGCCGGCCACCCGATCGCGGCCGCGGCGCAACCCCCGGCCGGCATCACACCGCCCATCCTCGGCGGCGGCGCCTTCGCACGCCGTCCGCAACACAGCGCCGCAATCACGGACCGGTCCGCGGCCGACCTCCCCCACACAGCCCGTGCGGCGGGCCTCGTCACCCGGGGCGGCGGGCGCGCATGACCACCACCCTCGGCGTGCGGTGGAACACCCGCGCGGCCACCGTCTGCCTCGTGGTGCTCGTGGCGCTCCTGCTGGTCACCGCGGTGGGCGTAACCATCGGCGAGTACCCCATCCCGCTCGCCCAGCTGCCCGAGCTGCTCACGGGCGGCGGGCACCGCATCGACCGGCACATCCTGTTCGACCTGCGCGTCCCGCGGGCCGTCACCGGGTGCGTGGCGGGCGCCTGCCTCGCCATGGCCGGGGCACTCACCCAGACCATCTCCCGCAACCCGCTCGCCACCCCGGACATCCTCGGCGTCACCGGCGGCGCCTCCGCGGCCGCGGTCGCGGTGATCGTCTTCGGGGGCGGCGTCTACAGCCTCGCCAGCGGAATCACCACCATCGGCGTGCCGGCCGCCGCGCTCGTCGGCGGTCTCGTCGCCGCCGCGGCCGTCTACTGGTTCTCCTGGCGCCACGGCGTCGACGGCTTCCGGCTGGTGCTGGTCGGCATCGGGTGCGGGGCCGTCCTCACGGCGCTCACCAGCTGGCTCCTCATCCTCGCCAGCATCAACAGTGCCGCCCAGGCCACGGTGTGGCTCGTCGGCTCGATCAGCGCCGTCAGCTGGGACCAGGCGATCCCCCTGCTCATCCTCGCCGCGCTGCTCGTCCCGGCCGCGCTCACGCTGCCCCGCACGCTCGCCGTCACCCAGCTCGGCGACGACGCGGCCGCCGGGCTGGGTGTGCGCATCCAGGCCTCCCGGCTGGGCGCGATCGGCGTGGCCGTCGGGCTCACCGCGGCCGCGGTCGCCGCCGCCGGGCCGATCGGCTTCGTCGCGCTGGTCACCCCGCAGATCATGCTGCGCCTCACGGGCGGGTCCCGGCCGCCGCTGGTCGCGTCCGCGCTCGGCGGCGCCCTGCTCGTCCAGGCGTCCGACCTGCTCGGCCGCACCGCGTTCAGCTGGGAGGTCCCGGTCGGCCTGATCACGGCCGCGATCGGCGCCCCCTACCTCATCTGGCTCCTCCTCCGACGACGTTGACCCCGACGAAAGGTGACCTCATGACAGCGACCCGCCGGACCTTCCTCACCGGCAGCCTGGCCGTGGCCGCGACCGGTCTACTCGCCGCGTGCGGTTCCAGCGGATCGGACTCGTCCGCGAGCGGCGGCGCCTGGTCGTTCACGGACGACCTGGGCACCAAGGTCGACCTCGACGCCCGCCCGACGCGCATCGCCGGCCTCAACGACGCCATCGCGTCCCTGTGGAACTACGGCATCACGCCCGTCGCCTCGTTCGGCTATACCGGCCTCGCCGACGACGTGAACTTCACCGGCCGCGACCTCAGCCAGGTCAAGGAGGTCGGCCGCACCTACGGCGAGATCGACATCGAGGCACTCGCCGCCGCCAAGCCGGACCTGATCCTCACCCACGCCTACCCCGTGGACAGCACGGGCAAGATCGACCCGGCGCAGCCGCTGTACGGGTTCAAGGACGTGACCCAGCAGCAGGCCGTCGCCGAGATCGCGCCGATCGTGGCGCTGAAGATGGCCGGCTCCGCGACCAACGTCGTCGACCGGACCGTCGAGCTGGTCCGGGCGCTGGGCACCGAGCCTGCCGCGAACGCCAAGCAGGCCTACGAAACCGCCCGCACCCGGTTCAAGAACGCCACCGGCAAGGGCCTCACCCTGATGGCGATCGCCGCCTACCCCGGCGACGGCGTCTACATCTGCAAGGCCGCCGACGACCCGGCGCTGCGCAGCTACACCGAGCTCGGCCTGACCTACCCCGACCCGGGCGGCTCGAAGTACTACTGGGAGCAGGTCAGCTGGGAGAACATCGGCAAGTACCCGGCCGACGTGGTGCTGTACTCGCTGCGCGCGATGGACAAGGACACGCTCATGCAGCAGGCGACGTTCGCCCGCACGCCGGCGGCCGCCGCCGGGCAGGTTTTCCCGTGGGAGTTCTCGTCGATGGACTACGTGGCGCAGGCCCGCACGCTGAACAACCTCGCGACGAACCTGGAGGCCTCGCGCAAGGTCGTCTGACCCGGCCGCCGCCCGTCCGGCAAACACAGCGCACGGAACGGCAAACACGGCACCCGCCGCGTGTTTTGCGGCGGCTTTGCCGCCCGCGGCGCGCTGCCGCGCGCGGCGGAGCCCGCCGGGCGCCGGGGCCGGGTGGCCAGTAGCGGCTGCGGGGTGGCCCGCCATGGTCGCGGGTTGGCCCGGGCGCGGCGGCGAGGTCGCCGGAAGCGGTCGCGCGGTGGCCAGGCACGGCCGCGAGCTGGCCCGGCACAGCCCCGGGGAGGCCCGGCACAGCCGCAAGCTGGCCCGGCACAGCCCCGGGGAGGCCCGGCACAGCCGCAAGCTGGCCCGGCACAGCCCCGGGGAGGCCCGGCACGGCCCCGGGGTGGCCCGGCACGGCCGCGAGGTGGCCCGGTACGGCCGCGAGCTGGCCGGGCGCCGGGGCGGGATGGCCGGGCGGGGTGGCTGGGTGCGGTGCGTTGTCCGCGCGGTCACAGGCCCACCCTGACAGGAAGCGGCTAGGTGAGCCGCGGGGTGCGGAGATTTTCCGGCGCCTCCGCACCCTCCCGGGCCCAGGCGACCAGGCCGGCCACGTCGATCCCGTGCGGGGACTCCGCCGCGTAGGGCTCGATCGCCGTGGCGCCGCGGGTCAGCAGCGACACCGCGCCCTTCGCGTTGCCGCGCGCGGCGTGCGTCAGCCCGACCGCCAGCTGCGCCAGCCCCTTCCACAACCCGCGGTCCGCGCCGTCGGAGGACTTCCACGCGTCCTCGAACACCTCGTGCGCGTGGAACGGGCGTCCGGCGTCCAGCAGGCGCTGGGCCTCCTCCACCGTCTCCGCCGGGGTGCGCGCGATGCCCTCCGGCTGGCGCTCCACCCCCGGCGTCCCGTACGGCAGCGGCCGCCCCAGCCCGTCGCGCGGGCGGGCGTTTCGCGGCTTGCCCTCGGCGTCGCGGTCCCGATCGGCCATGGCGCCGATTGTGCCGTAGTCTGGGGACTCGTGCGTTTTCTCGATGGCCACGGGCCCGCTCACGACCTGACTTACGACGACGTCTTCCTCGTGCCCAACCGCTCGGCCGTGGAATCGCGCTTCGACGTCGACCTGTCCACCGTCGACGGCACCGGCGCCACGATCCCGATCGTCGTCGCCAACATGACCGCCGTCGCGGGGCGGCGGATGGCCGAGACCGTCGCGCGGCGCGGCGGGCTCGTCGTCCTGCCGCAGGACGTCGACCCGGCCGCGGTCGCCGACATCGTCGCCTGGATCAAGAGCCGCCACACCACCTGGGACACCCCGCTGGTCCTCACCGCCGGTGACGCCGTCGCGGACGCTCTCAACCTGATCGGCAAGCGCGCGCACGGCGCCGTCGTCGTGGTCGACGAGGACGGCCGCCCACACGGCATCGTCGACGAGGCCGCCTGCACGGGCGTGGACCGCTTCGCGCGCGTCGCCGAGGTCGCCTACACCCCGCCCGTGACCTGCCCGCTCGACACCCCGTCGCGGGAGGTTTTCGAGCGCCTGCACGCCGCGGGCGCCCAGATCGCGCTGGGGGTGGACGCCGACGGCAAGCTCGCCGGGATCCTCACCCAGACCGCGGCGCTGCGCGCCGACATCTACACCCCGGCCGTGGACGCGCAACAGAAACTGCGCGTCGCGGCCGCCGTGGGTATCAACGGCGACGTCGCCGCCAAGGCCGAGTCGCTGCTGGCCGCGGGCATCGACACGCTCGTGGTCGACACCGCGCACGGCCACCAGGAGAAGATGATCGCCGCGCTGAAGGCCGTCCGCTCGGTCTCGCCCGCGGTGCCGGTCGTGGCGGGCAACGTGGTCACCGCGGAGGGCACGCGTGACCTCATCGACGCGGGCGCGGACGTGGTCAAGGTCGGCGTCGGCCCCGGCGCGATGTGCACGACGCGGATGATGACCGGCGTCGGCCGCCCGCAGTTCTCCGCGGTGCTGGAGTGCGCGAAAGCCGCCCGTGAGCTGGGCAAGCACGTGTGGGCCGACGGCGGCGTCCGCCACCCCCGCGACGTCGCGCTGGCGCTCGCCGCCGGCGCGTCCGCGGCCATGGTCGGCTCCTGGTTCGCCGGCACCCACGAATCCCCCGGCGACCTGCGCTACGACGAGCACGGCCGTCCGTACAAGGAGTCGTTCGGGATGGCGTCGAAGCGGGCCGTGGGCGCCCGCACGCGCACCGACAACGTGTTCGAGCGGGCCCGCAAGGCCCTGTTCGAGGAGGGCATCTCGTCGTCGCGGATGCTGCTCGACCCGCAGCGCCCCGGCGTCGAGGACCTGATCGACGAGATCTGCTCGGGCGTCCGGTCCGCGTTCACCTACGCGGGCGCGCGGGACATCGAGGACTTCCACCGCCGCGCGGTGCTGGGCATCCAGTCGGCCGCCGGCTTCGCCGAGGGACGACCGCTGCCCGCGGGCTGGTGAGGAACGGGGCCGCCTCGCCGGAGGCGGCCCCGCCCACGCTTACCCGTGGTCCTCCAGCATCTCCGTGACCAGCGCGGCGATCGGCGACCGCTCCGAACGGGTCAGCGTGACGTGCGCGAAGAGCGGGTGGCCCTTCAGCTTCTCGATCACCGCCGAAACGCCGTCGTGGCGCCCGACGCGCAGGTTGTCCCGCTGCGCGACGTCGTGCGTGAGCACCACGCGGGACGCGGTGCCCAGCCGCGACAGCACGGTGAGCAGCACGTTCCGCTCCAGCGACTGCGCCTCGTCCACGATCACGAACGAGTCGTGCAGGGACCGGCCGCGGATGTGCGTCAGCGGCAGGACCTCCAGCATGCCGCGGTCGAACACCTCGTCCAGCACGTCCTGGCTGACCAGGGCGCCGAGGGTGTCGAACACCGCCTGCGCCCACGGCTGCATCTTCTCCGACTCCGACCCCGGCAGGTAGCCGAGGTCCTGGCCGCCGACGGCGTACACCGGCCGGAACACGACCACCTTGCGGTGCTCGCGGCGTTCCATCACCGACTCCAGCCCGGCGCACAGCGCGAGCGCGGACTTGCCGGTGCCGGCGCGGCCGCCGAGCGAGACGATGCCGATGTCCGGGTCGAGCAGCAGGTCCAGCGCGATCCGCTGCTCGGCCGAGCGGCCGTGCAAGCCGAACGCCTCCTTGTCCCCGCGGACCAGCTTGACCTTCTTGGCCGGGGTCAGCCTGCCCAGCGCGGACGAGCTGCCGGAACCCGCCACCAGCCGCAGGCCGGTGTGGCAGGGCGATTCGCCCACCTCGGGCAGCCCGTACTCGGCCAGGTCCACGACACCGTCGCGGAACAACGCGTCGACCGCCTCCTGCGGGACCTCCACGTCGACCATCCCGGTCCAGCCGGACGGCGCGACCTCCAGGGCGCGGTACTCGTCGGCGGGCAGCCCGACGGCGCCCGCCTTGACGCGCAGCGGGATGTCCTTGGTGACCAGGGTGACCGCCTCGCGCTCGACCTTGAGGTTCAGCGCGCAGGCCAGGATCCGGTGGTCGTTGGAGTCCGTGCGGAACCCGGGCGGCAGGACCGTCGGGTCCGAGTGGTTCAGCTCGACGTGCAGGGTGCCGCCAGAGTCCCCGATCGGGATCGGCGCGTCCAGGCGGCCGTGCTTGAGCCGCAGGTCGTCGAGCTGACGCAGGGATTCCCGCGCGAACCAGCCCAGTTCGGGGTGATGCCGTTTCGCCTCCAGTTCACTGATCACGACCAACGGCAGGACCACGGCGTGCTCGGCGAATCTCGTGATGGCCCACGGGTCGGCCAGCAGAACCGAGGTGTCCAGGACATAGGTGTGCTGCCCTGGCACGGAACTCGGGGGTTCTGCGGTGCCCTCCGCGGAATTCGGTGAGCGGCCGGAGGCCTTACGGGGCGAACGCTGCGTAGTCACGACGGCATCTCCCTCGTGGACGTGGCACCACGCCCACACTCGCTGGGCCGGGCACCACCCTGGCTGGTCCGCTCTTCGCTGTCGCTTACGCGTCAGCGCGCAGGGCCACGAGGGCCGGGTGCCGGCCCCCTCGTGGGTATCGCGAACGGCTCATTCGCCGTCTGCTCTACAACCGCCACTACCAGGGCCTCCCGTGATGGTCCGCAAGGTCACGAGCCATCACTTCGGAAGTTACCTGCGTTCGCCGTTTCGTGCAGGCAGCCAGGCAGGTGATTCACCAGGTTGTCATCTCACCGTCGGTAGAGGAGAAATCAACGGATCGGCACGGAACGTGTTGTCAAGTACCGAAACGGCGGTGCCGCCACGCGTAGTCACGAAGTGCGCGGAGGAAATCGACCCTGCGGAAAGCGGGCCAGTAGGCCTCCGTGAACCAGAACTCGGAGTGCGCCGACTGCCACAGCAGGAAACCGGACAGCCGCTGCTCACCGGAGGTGCGGATGATGAGGTCCGGATCGGGCTGGCCCGAGGTGTAGAGGTGCTCGGAGATGTGGTCGACGTCGAGGATCTTCGCCAGCTCGCGGATGGAGGTGCCCTCGTCGGCGTGCTGGAGCAGCAGCTTTTTGACCGCGTCGGCGATCTCCTGCCGCCCGCCGTAGCCGACGGCGACGTTGACCTCCATGCCGGTGCGCTTCTCGGTGCTCGCCGCGGCCGACTGCAGGCGCTTGGCGATCGGCTCGGGCAGCAGCTCCAGCGCGCCGACGACCCGGATGCGCCACGGGTTGCCGGGGTGCGCCAGCTCGTCGACGACGTCGGCGATGATCTCCAGGAGCGGTTCGAGCTCCTCGGTGGCGCGGCTGAGGTTGTCCGTGGACAGCAGCCACATCGTCACGACCTCGACGTCGGCCTCGCGGCACCAGGTGAGGAAGTCGGCGATCTTGCGCGCTCCCGCGCGGTGCCCGTCGGCGACGTCGGTGAAGCCGGCTTCCCGTGCCCACCGGCGATTGCCGTCCAGCATGATCGCGATGTGGCGCGGGTGCTTGCCCGCGGCCTGCTGGATCAGACGGCGGCTGTAGATGCCGTAGACAAGCTTGGACCCGAAGGAGCGAAGACTCACGTCCAACCAATGTACGCAGGGTCCGAAAGCGACGTGGGCCGGGCCACGGTTGACTGGCGCGGAACCTACGTCGCCGTAACCTTGTTGGTGTGACCGTAGAGACCGAACCCTTCGTCGACACCCGTCCCCGGCTCCGCGGCCATATCCACTTCTGGACGTTCTTCAGCGCGCTGGCCTGCGTGGCGACGCTGGTCGTCCTAGCCGGGACGACGGTGTCCGGCCTGGCGGCGCTCGCCACGTCGGTGTACGGGCTGACCGTGCTCGGCGTGTTCGGGGTCAGCGCGCTGTACCACCGCCGGTTGTGGAGCCCACGCGCCTACCAGTGGATGAAGCGCGCGGACCACTCGATGATCTTCCTGTTCATCGCGGGCACGTACACGCCGTTCACGCTGCTGGCGATGTCGAAGCCGACCGGGTACGTGGTGCTGGGCGTGGTCTGGGGTGGCGCGGTGGCCGGGGTGGCGTTGAAGATGCTGTGGCCGGGCGCGCCGCGCTGGCTCGGCGTGCCGATCTACGTGGCGCTCGGCTGGGTGGCGATCTTCGTGCTGCCCGAGCTGGCCACGCACGCCGGGGTGGCCGCGCTCGTGTTGCTGCTGGTCGGCGGCCTGTTCTACACCGTCGGCGCGGTGTTCTACGCGGTGAAGTGGCCGAACTACTGGCCCAACACCTTCGGCTACCACGAGTTCTTCCACGCGTGCACGGTGCTGGCCGCGCTCTCGCACTACATCGCCGTCTGGCTGGCGCTCTACGCCTGAGCTGCGGTCAGGCGCCCGACGGCTAGAAGAAGGCGAGCATGCGCCGGGCCGCGTCCGGCGCCGCGAGCATTTCCTGGATCTGAGCGGACTTCCGGGCGGCCGAGTTGGTGCGGTCGAACATCTCCCGCTCGTACTCCTCGACCGCCGCTCGGGGAGGGAGTCGAGGAGCAGGTCACGCAGGTCGGCGCGGTCGACCTCGGGCCGGTCGAGTGGGGCGGCGGGCGTGTCCTCCTGCAGCAGCAGGGTGCCGTCCGGTTCCAGGAGCCGCATGTCCTGGCCCGCGACGCGAGCGATCGCCTGGAACCGGTCGAACAGCCCGGCCTCGCGCAGCGCCTGCTGCCCGGAGTGGATGTCGAGCATGCCGCCCTGGCCGCGCGCGTTCCGCGACGAGTCGCGTTCGTACACGACGGATTCGATGCCGTGCACGTGCAGCACGCGGGCGAGGGCCAGGCCGCCCCGGCCGGCTCCGACGATGGCGATGTTCACGAGCACTGAGCCGGGAGCGGATCGTCGAGGCGGCGATCCGGCTGGCCGATGCGGACGGCCTGGACGCCGTGTCGCTGCGCAAGGTCGCCGCCGAGCTGGGCGTCGGCCCGATGCGGCTGTACGGCTACCTCGAAACGAAGGAGGAGCTGCTCGACCTGATGGTCGACTCGTCGCGGAAGATCCGGCCCTCCGGCGAGGGCTGGCGGGAGGTGCTGCGGTCACTCGCGGAAGCCACCCGGCAGGCCGTCCACCGGCACGAATGGCTCGCCGACCTGCTCGGCGGACGGCCCCAGCTCGGGCCGAGCGCGCTGGCCAGGCTGGAGGCGGTGGTCGCCGGGGCTGCGGGGCGTCGATGCGGACGCCGTCCTGCCGGTGGTCGCGGCCGTCGACTCGTACGTCATCGGCGCCGTGCGGCAGGAGATCGCGGAGCGGCGCGCCGAGCGGGCCAGCGGGATGGACAAGACGCAGTGGCAGGCCGCGTCCTGGCCGCACCTGGAACGGGCCTTCGCGACGGGCCGATACCCAGCGCTGGCAGCCTTCGTCCGCGACGGAAGCAGGCCCGACGCCGACGCCACGTTCCGCAGGGGGCTGGACTTCCTGCTCGACGGCATCGGGGCCCACCTCGCCCGCTGACCGCGCGGTCGTCAGCCGAGCAGGCGCCGGAGCCGGCGTCGCTAGGCGTTCCCGGGGGCCGAGCCCGCGAAGAACCTCTCGTTGAAGCGGCTGATCTTGCACCCGGCGACGAAGACGACGTCGGCCCCGGTGGCCAGGAGTCGTTCCGCGCTCTCAGTTAGCGCCGCGAGCACGGAGGAGGTCAGCACGCGCGTCTAACGCAGCATCGCGGGGCGCAGGAACGGTTCCGGCACCGCGAAGCCGTCCACCAGCAGTCGCGCGTGGGGGCGTAGTTCGGCGCACAGGTCGTTCACCGCGGCGACCACCGCCTTCGCCCGCGCCGACGTCAGCCGGCCGTGCTCCAGGAACCACGCGCGATCCTCTTCGACGTTCGACAGCACGTACAGGTCGCACACCCGCTCCAGCAGGGCCCGCGCGTCCTGGTCCGCACACCGGTCGATCGCCGCGACGAACGCCTCCAGCACGATCCGCTCGACGTGCACCTTCGCCGCCCGCAGCACGTGGTCCTGCGCGTCGTTGAACACCTCGAACGGGTCCGCCTCCGCCGCCCGGCGCAGCCGTCGCGCGCAGCCCTCCAGCACGTGCTGCTCGCGGTCCTCGAACAGCTTCACCTGCCAGCCGCGGTCGAACAGCACATCGTCGTCGTCCCGGCCGGGCGCGGCGTCCACCAGCCGCTCGATCACCTTGCGCGCCGCGGTCCGCTCGATCACCGCGCCGACGAACTGCTCGGCCACGAACCGGGCCGTCGCCAGCGGGCTCAGGTCGGCGAAGTGGTCGCGGTAGCTCGTCAGCAGGCCCTTCGCGACCAGCTGCAGCAGCACCGTGTTGTCGCCCTCGAACGTGGTGAACACGTCGGTGTCGGCCTTCAGCGCGGGCAGCAGGTTCTCCGACAGGTATCCCGCGCCACCACACGCTTCCCGCGCCGTCTGGATGCTGCGGGTGGCGTGCCAGGTCGCGATCGCCTTGATGCCCGCGGCCCGGGACTCCAGCTCGCGCTGCGCCCGTTCCTCGGCGTCCGCGGTGCCCTGGATGTCGTGCAGCGCCCGGGTCAGCTCCTCGTGCGCGAAGTGCAGCGCGTAGGTGCGCGCGATCGCCGGCAGCAGTTTCCGTTGGTGCGCACGGTAATCCAGCAGCACCGTCTCGCCGTCCGCGCCGGGACGGCCGAACTGGCGGCGCTTCTCCGCGTACCGGGTCGCGATCGCCAGCGCCCGCTCGGTGGCGTGGATCGCGCCGCCCGCCACGCTGATCCGGCCGCGGATCAGCGTGCCCAGCATGGTGAAGAACCGGCGGTTGTCGCTCTCGATCGGGCTCGTGTAGGTGCCGTCCTCGGTGACGTCGCCGTACCGGTTGAGCAGCGCGTCTCGCGGCACGCGCACGGAGTGGAACGTCAGGCGCCCGTTGTCGACGCCGTTCAGGCCCGCCTTGCGGCCGTCGTCGCCGATCTCCACGCCCGGCATCGGTGCGCCCGTCTCGTCCCGGATCGGCACCACGAAGGCGTGCACACCACGGCTTTCCCCGCCGGTGACCAGCTGCGCGAACACCACCGCCACCTGGCCGTGTCGCGCCGCGTTGCCGATGTAGTCCTTGCGCGCCTGCTCGTCCGGGGTGTCGATGACGAACTCGCGCGTCGCCGGGTCGTAGGTGGCCGTGGTGCGCAGGTGCTGCACGTCCGAGCCGTGCCCGGTCTCGGTCATGGCGAAGCAGCCGAGCAGGTCCAGGTCCATGATGCGGGCCAGGTACCGCTCGTGGTGCGGAGCCGTGCCGAGCAACTGGATCGCGCCGCCGAACAGGCCCCACTGCACACCGGACTTCACCATCAGCGACAGGTCGCCGTAGCCGAGCATCTCGAACGACACGACCGAACCGCCGATGTCTCCCCCACCGCCGTACTCGCGGGAGAAGCCGAGCCGGTGCCAGCCGCTCTTGGCCAGTTCCCGCAGGCGGTCCAGCACCCAGGCCCGGTATTCCTCCGTGCTCAGGTCGTAGGGCTCGTCCAGGTCGTACCCGGCGAACTGCGCGCGAATCTCCCGGCGCAGCTGGGCCCACTGTCCATCCAGTACCGCGGTCAACGCATCGGGGTTCATGTTCCTACTCTGGCGTAACTTCCGCGGTCCCGCATGGCGAGCTCAGCCCAGATCCGGCCCCTCCCGGCGTAGTTCGTCGACCTTCGACATGGCCTCGCGCAGCTCGCCGAGCCACTCCTCGGCGTGCTGCCCGACGAGCCGGACGGCCCAGGCCAGGGCGTCCGAACGGGACCGCGCGACGCCCGCGTCGACGAGCGTGTCGAGCACCAGCCGCTCGGGCTGGCGCAGGCGCGTCATCACCGGCACCGACTGTGTGGTGAACAACTCTTCGGTGCCGCCGAGGCGCGCGCCCCAGGACACCTTGCGCTGGTACCGGTGCTCGGCCTGGCGCGCGATCTCGATGCGGTGCTCGCGGGTCTCCTCGCGGAACCGGCTGATGCGCCCCGACTCGGCGGCGGCGCGGGCGGCGTCGTCGGCGAACTCGTCGGTGAGCGCAGGCAGTTCGCCGACGATCAGGATCTCCTCGCGGTCCACCGTGATGTCCGGGGCGCCGGTGAACCAGCCGTCCGGGAGCCGTCCGGCGAACCAGCCCGCCGCGTCGTCCGCCGGCGGCGCCTCGGCCTGACCGCGGCCCTTCCAGCCTCGTCCCCACTGTGCGTGTGTGCGCATGTCCATCGCCTCCGCGATTACATGATTACGTTGCAACACACGCTACGCCGGAACGAGCGCGTCAGATCCCCTGTTCACTGCGGGCGGACAAGGCCGAAACGAGGTCGTCGGGGCTGGTCACCGGCCGGTCGCAGACGTAACCGCGGCACACGTAGGCCGCGGCCTGTCCGCTCACCAGCGGCCGGTCCGCGAGCAGCGGCACGCCCGCCGCGTCCGGCTCCCCGGCCAGCACGACCGCGCCGCCGTGCGCACGACGGGCGGCCACCGCGCGCAGCAGGTCCCGCTCGGTCGAGTCCGGCCCGGCGATCGCGACCTGGACGGGACCGGCCAGCAGCGCCTCGGCCGCGGTGAGCCAGTGCCCGGCGAAGCGGGGCGCCTTGGCGATCAGCCGGCCCGTCCGGTGCACGGCCTCCTCGGCGGCTGCCCGGTACCGCGCGGAGCGGTCCGGCCCGACCAGCACCGACGCCGTGACCAGCGCGTTCGCCAGCGCGGAGGCCCCGGAGGGGCTGGCGTTGTCGGTCGGGTCCGACGGCCGGTGCACGAGGACCTCGGCGTCGTCCGCCGTGTCGTGGTACGCGCCCGGGGTGTCCGCGACGGCGAAGTTGGCGAGTGCGGTGTCCAGCAGGTTCGTGGCCTCGGTGAGCCAGCGCGGGTCCCCGGTCGCCTGGTGCAGGGCCAGCAGCCCCTCGGACAGGCAGCCGTAGTCCTCCAGCACGCCCGCCGCGTCGCCGGCGGTCCCGTCCCGCGAGCTGCGGCGCAGGCGGTTGTCGCGGAGGTGGATGCCGAGGACCGCGGACGCGGCGTCCTGGGCCGCGGACACCCAGTGCGGCTCGTCGAGCGCCACGCCCGCCTCACACAGCGCGGTGATGGCGAGGCCGTTCCAGGCCGCGATCACCTTGTCGTCGCGTCCCGGCTGCGGCCGCTCGTCGCGGGCGGCCAGCAGCGCCGCGCGGACCCGCTCGAAGCGCTCCCGGTCGTCCGGGTCACGCCGCAGCTGCAGCACCGAGGTGCCGTGCTCGAACGTGCCGGATTCGGTGACGCTGAACAGTTCCGCGGCCCACGCGCCGTCGTCGTCGCCGAGCACCTCACGCAGCTGCGCGGGCGTCCAGACGTAGGTCAGGCCTTCCTCGCCGAGGGTGTCCGCGTCGAGCGACGCGGCGAACCCGCCCTGTTCCGTGCGGAGACGGGTGAGCAGGAACTCGCCGGTCATGCGCGCGACCCCGGCGGCCAGGGCGGAGCCGGTGCGGCGGGCCAGGTGCGCGTAGACCCGCAGCAGCAAAGCGTTGTCGTACAACATCTTTTCGAAGTGCGGCACGACCCAGGACGCGTCCACGGAGTAGCGGGCGAAGCCGCCGGCGAGCTGGTCGTGGATGCCGCCGCGGGCCATCGCCTCGGCGCAGGATTCCACAAGGGACAGCGCCTCGGCGGAGCCGGTGCGTTCGTGGTGGCGCAGCAGGAATTCCAGCACCATCGACGGCGGGAACTTCGGCGCGCCACCGAAACCGCCGCGTGCGGGGTCGGCCTCCCCGGTCAGCTTCAGCAGGGCGGCGTCGAGCACGCCCGCGTCGACCGGGGCCGGCGGCAGCGGCCCGAGCTGCCCGGCGAGGTGCTCGACGATCTTGCCTGCGCCCTCGCGCAGTTCGTCGCGGCGTTCCTGCCAGGCCTGGGCGACGGCGACGAGGAGGTGCTGGAACGACGGCATGCCCGGCCGCGGCTGCGGCGGGTAGTAGGTGCCGCAGTGGAACGGCTCGCCGTCGGGGGTGAGGAAGCAGGTCATCGGCCAGCCGCCCTGGCCGGTCATCGCCTGGGTCGCGGTCATGTAGACCGCGTCGATGTCGGGACGCTCCTCGCGGTCGACCTTGATGTTGACGAAGTGCTCGTTCATCAGGCGCGCGGTCTCGGCGTCCTCGAAGGACTCGTGGGCCATCACATGGCACCAGTGGCACGCGGCGTAACCGATCGAGAGCAGGATCGGCACGTCCCGGCGCTTGGCCTCGGCGAGCGCGTCGGCGCTCCACGGCCACCAGTCGACCGGGTTTTCGGCGTGCTGCAGCAGGTAGGGGCTCGTCGCGGCGGCGAGTCGGTTGGCCATGCCACCAGGGTGTCACGGCGCCCGTAGCGCCGCCGCGCTAGCTGCTCTCGCTCTTCTCCGGCTGCTTGACCGGCTCCGAATCGGGCACAGCCGGCTTCCCGGCCTCGTCCTTCTCGGCGGCGTCGTCGGCCTCGGCTTCGGCCTTCTCCTCCGGGTCGAAGGTGGCCGGAACGCGCTTGAGGTGCTTGGTCATCGAGCGCACCAGCAGGGCGACGGCGATGAGGAACAGCAGGAGGATCAGGAACCCCAGCGGCGAGGACTTGCCGAAGTCCTCGCCCTGGCCGCCGTTGTCGCCGTTGCCCGGCTGCTGCGCGAGGACGAGGGCGGTCGTGGCGACCGGCGCCGTCACCGGCAACAAGAGACTCATGTGTTCACCTTCTCACGGACGCCCGCGAACAGGTCGTCCTCGGGCAGCGTGCTGTCCACGAGCGAACGGACCAGCTCGTACTCCTCCGTCGGCCACACCCGGCGCTGCATGTCCAGCGGCACGAAGAACCACCGGCTGTTCGGGTCGATCTGGGTGGCGTGCGCTTTCAGCGCCTCGTCGCGGACCTCGAAGTAGTCGGCGCATTCGATGCGCGTGGTGACCCGCTCCATGACGTCCGCGCGGTCCGGGTCCCACTTGCCGAGCCACTCCGCGTAGGGCGACTCCAGGCCGGCCTCGACGAGCGCGTCGTGGAAGGCCTGCATGCGGGCGCGGGAGAAGCCGTGCATGTAGTACAGCTTGAGCGCCTGCCACGGCTCGCCCGCCTCGGGGAACTTGTCCGGCTCGGCGGCGGCGTCGAAGGCCGCCATGGAGACCTCGTGGGTGCGGATGTGGTCCGGGTGCGGGTAGCCCCCGTTCTCGTCGTAGGTCAGCACGACGTGCGGACGGAACTCGCGGATGACCTTGACCAGCTCGCGCACCGGCTCCTCGAGCGGGGTGAGCGCGAAGCAGCCCTCCGGCAGCGGGGGCAGCGGGTCGCCCTCCGGCAGGCCGGAGTCCACGAAACCCAGCCAGCGGTGCTGGACGCCGAGGATCTTGGCGGCCTTGGCCATCTCCTCGCGGCGGATGGCGGACATGTTGGCCAGCACCTCGGGCCGGTCCATGGCCGGGTTGAGGATGCTCCCGGCCTCGCCTCCGGTGCAGGTCACCACCATGACCTCGGCGCCCTCGGCGACGTAGCGCGCCATCGTGGCCGCACCCTTGCTCGACTCGTCGTCGGGATGTGCGTGCACCGCCATGAGACGCAGGCGCGATCCCGTCCCGGACATCAGCTCGTCAGAACCCACCATGCGTCCAACGACCCCTTCTGAATCCCTATTCCGCCCCGGAGAGATACTGCGGTTGCCTCCATTGTCCCCGGGGGTACGACAAGTTCGATCGGAGGCCCGGCACTTGAGCACCGCCAGCGCCCCGCCGTCCCTGCCGGACGGCCGCTACGGGCGGCCGCGCAGGCCGAGCCGCCGCTGGCGGGTGTGGGTCTTCACCGGGATCGCGCTGGTCGTGAGCTGCGCCGTCGCGTGGATCGGGTACGTGAACCTGGGCGCCGCGCCCATCAGTGCGGAACGCGTCACGTTCGAGGAGCTGCCCGGCAACGCGATGACGATCTCGCTGAACGTGACGCGGGACGAGCCGGACCGGCCGGGCGTGTGCATCGTGCGGACGCGGGACATCAGCGGCGCCGAGAGCGGGCGGCGGGAGGTCTACATCCCGGCGAACGACAGCCGGGTCGACGTGGTCGTGCGGAGCATCGACCGCCCGGTCACCGCCGACGTGTACGGCTGCTCTTACGACATCCCGGAGTATCTGTCAAGGAGTTAGCGGCCAACGGGGTGAATGACGCGACGAATGCCCGGTTTCTGAGAAAGACACCGGCGCTGACCTGCCCTGCCGTGGTACCCTGATCTACCGGCACGGCCCGAACGGGCCGTGTTTTTCCTTTATCCAGCCGCACTCGATCGAGTGCGGCTGCCGGCATGAACACCCATGTCCGGCAGGCACGACGAGGAGATGGTGGCCGTGAGCGACACCCAGGTGACCTGGCTGACCCAGGAAGCCTACGACAGGCTCAAGCACGAGCTCGACGAGCTGATCGAGAATCGTCCGGTCATCGCTGCGAAGATCAACGCCAGCCGCGAAGAAGGCGACCTCCGCGAGAACGGCGGTTACCACGCTGCCCGCGAGGAGCAGGGCCAGCAGGAGGCCCGCATCCGCCACCTGCAGGAACTCCTGCGGTCGGCGAAGGTCGGCGAGGCCCCGAAGAACGACGGGGTCGCCGAGCCGGGCAAGGTCCTCACCGTGCGTTACGACGGTGACGACGAGGACGAGAAGTTCCTGCTCGCCACGCGCGAAGAGGGCGCCGAGGGCGAACTCGACGTGTACTCCCCCGAGTCGCCCCTGGGCAAGGCCCTGCTGGGCGCCAAGGAAGGCGAGTCGCGCGAGTACGAGCTGCCCAACGGCAGCACGCAGAAGGTGACGCTGGTCAAGGCCGTGCCCTACTCCGGCTGAGACCCACACTTTTTTCGGAGCGGCTGCTCCGGGCGGGAGCATCGTCCGGAGCAGCCGCTTCGCTGTGCGTGCGGTCCCGCGCACCGCGAGCGCGGAACTCGCGCGGGAACGGCGCCAGCGAACCGGCACCCGGCGACGAAAGCCGGCCACGTCCGAGCCAGCCCCCTCCCGCAACCCGATCCCCAGCCAAATCGGTTGCCGAGCCACCGGGTCAAGGCACGCTTTCCCGCCTTGACGCGGTGTCTCGGCAACCGAACACTGAAAGATCGGGTTCGGGAGGGACTCCCTCGATCGGGGCGTAGCGAAGCGAAGCCGACGATCGAGAAACCCGCGTAGCGTCAGGAAACATGAACCCCATCTGCGTGACCTGCGGCATGCAGTACGCCTCCCCCCGCGCGGACTGCCCCATCTGCGAGGACGAGCGCCAGTACGTCCCACCATCGGGCCAGCGGTGGACCGACTTCGCCACGCTCCGAGCCGAGCACGAGCCCCTCATCAAGCAGGAGGGCGAAGGCATCACCGGCATCGCCTGCACCCCGAAGTTCGGCATCGGCCAGCGCGCCCTCTTCGTCGAGACCGCGAGCGGCAACTTCCTCTGGGACCTCACCGCGTACCTGGACGACACGATCGCCGAGCACATCACCAGCCGCGGCGGCATCACCGGCATCGCGATCAGCCACCCGCACTACTACACGACCTGCGTCGAGTGGGCCCGCGCCTTCGACGTGCCGGTCTACCTGCACGAAGGCGACCGCGAGTGGATCGGCCGCCTGGACGAGCGCATCGAGCTGTGGAGCGGCCAGACCAAGCAGGTCGGCGACGACCTCACATTGGTCAACCTGGGTGTGCACTTCACCGGCGGCACGGTCCTGCACTGGTCCGGCGGCGAGGACGGCCGGGGCGCGCTGCTGTCCGGCGACATCGTCCAGGTGATCCCGGACCGCCGGTTCGTCGCGTTCATGTACAGCTACCCGAACCTGATCCCGGAGCGGCCGTCGGTCGTGCGGCGCGCCGCGGAGATCCTCGCCGGCTACCGCTTCGACGCGATCTACGGCGCGTGGTGGGACGCGGTGGTGCGGCAGGACGGCTACGACGTCGTGCAGCGCTCGGCCAAGCGCTACCTGGAGTTCGTCTCGTAGGCGAGCCGTTCCAGCAGCGGCCGGACGCGCGGTGGCACGGGCGTGGACAGGGCCAGTGACGTCGACGTGCGCCGCACACCCGGCACGCTCACCACGGCGTCGATGACCCGCTGCAGGTCGTCGTGGTCGCGCGCCACCATCCGGACGAACAGGTCGCCCTGCCCGGTGGTGGCGTGCACCTCGCAGACCTCCTCGATGGCGTCCAGGGCCTCGGAAACCGAGGTGCGCTGGCCCTGCGCGATCTCGATCACCGCGAACGCGGTCAGCCCGTACCCCATGGCCGCCAGGTTCAGCTGCGGCGGGAAGCCGCCGAGGATGCCCTGTTGGGTGAGCCGGTCCAGGCGCGCCTGCACGGTGCCCCTGGCGACGCCGAGCCGGCGCGCGCACTCCAGCACGTTCAGCCGCGGCGCGTCGGTGAGCAACAGCAACAGCCGGGCGTCGAGCGCGTCCACCGCATCCTCCTGGTCACATTGCCCGATTTGATAGATCATCCTCGGCGAACACTGGTCAATTTGTCCAGAGAATGGCGCCACTGTTGCCCAGGATGCGACGAACTACGCATTCTGCCAGACATGACGAACGCTCTCGACGATGTCGACTACGACCAGTTGCGCCAGCTCGTCGGTTTGGTCGAGCACGATGAGACCGCCGATCCGTTTCCCGTGAAATCGCTCGATGCCGTCGTGTTCATCGCCGGCAACGCCACCCAGACCGCGTGGTACTACCAGCACGCGTTCGGCATGCGGCTCGTCGCCTACGCCGGGCCGGAGACCGGGCAGCCGGACCACAAGGCGTTCGTGCTGAAGTCGGGTTCCGCGCGCTTCGTCATCACCGGCGGCGTCCGCCCGGACTCCCCGCTGCTCGACCACCACCGCCGCCACGGCGACGGCGTCGTCGACCTCGCGCTCGAAGTGTCCGATGTGGACAAGTGCGTCGCGCACGCGCGTGCCCAGGGCGCCACGGTTCTGGAGGAGCCGCACGACGTCTCCGACGAGCACGGCATCGTGCGCAGGGCCGCGATCGCGACCTACGGCGAGACCCGGCACAGCCTCGTCGACCGCTCCCGCTACACCGGCCCGTACCTGCCCGGCTTCCAGGCGCGGGAGACGCCGCAGCGCAAGCGGCTGTTCCAGGCCGTCGACCACTGCGTCGGCAACGTGGAGCTCGGCAAGATGGACCACTGGGTCGACTGGTACCACCGGGTCATGGGCTTCACGAACATGGCGGAGTTCGTCGGCGACGACATCGCCACCGAGTACTCGGCGCTGATGAGCAAGGTCGTCGCCAACGGGAACCACCGGGTGAAGTTCCCGCTCAACGAGCCCGCAGTGGCGAAGAAGAAGTCGCAGATCGACGAGTACCTGGAGTTCTACGGCGGCGCCGGGTGCCAGCACATCGCGCTGGCCACCAACGACATCGTCGGCACGGTCACCGCGATGCGCGCCGCCGGCGTGGAGTTCCTGGACACCCCGGACTCCTACTACGACGATCCGGCGCTGCGCGCGCGGATCGGCGAGGTGCGGGTGCCGATCGAGACGCTGAAGGAACACCGGATCCTGGTCGACCGCGACGAGGACGGCTACCTGCTGCAGATCTTCACCAAGCCCGTCGGCGACCGGCCCACGGTCTTCTACGAGCTGATCGAACGGCACGGCTCGCTCGGCTTCGGCAAGGGCAACTTCAAGGCCCTGTTCGAGGCTATCGAGCGCGAGCAGGAGCGGCGCGGCAACCTCTAGCCGACGACGGTGAACCCGGCGCGCTGGAGTTCGGCGTGGACCTCCTCGCAGTGGTCGGGCCCGCGGGTCTCCAGCTTGAGCGCGATCTCGACCTCGCCGAGGGCCAGCGCGCCGGAGATCCGCGAGTGCTCGACGTCGAGGACGTTCGCGCCCAGGTCCCGCACCCGGGACAGCACCGACACCAGCGACCCCGGCCGGTCCGGCACGCGCAGCCGCAGCGCGAGGTAGCGCCCGCCCGCCGTCATGCCGTGCTGGATGATCTGCAGCAGCAGCAACGGGTCCACGTTGCCGCCGGACACCACGGCCACCACCGGCGCCGCGAACTCGCCGGGGTACTGCAGCAACGCCGCCACCGCCGCCGCACCCGCCGGCTCCACGACCAGCTTGCGGCGCTCCAAGCACAGCAGCACCGCGCGGGACAGCGACTCCTCCGACACCGTGAGGACGTCGTCGACCTTCGCGGCCACGTGCGCGAAGCTCACCGGCCCCGGCTGGCCGACCGCGATGCCGTCGGCCATCGTCTGCATCTCACGCAGGCGCACCGGGCCACCGGCCGCGAGCGACGGCGGGAACGCGGCCGCGTCCTCGGCCTGCACCGCGACGACCCGCACGTCCGGCCGCGACGCCTTCACCGCGCACGCCACGCCCGCGACGAGCCCGCCGCCGCCGGTCGGCACCAGCACCGTGGCCGCCTCCGGCACCTGCTCCAGGATCTCCAGCCCGACGGTGCCCTGCCCGGCGATGATGTCCGCGTGGTCGAAGGGGTGGATGAACACCGCGCCGGTCCGCTCCGCGAACGCGATCGCCTCGGCCAAGGTCTCCTCCAGCACGTCGCCGTGCAGGTGGACGTCCGCCCCGTAGCCGCGGGTGGCGGCCAGCTTGGGCAGCGGCGCGCGGGTCGGCATGAAGACGGTCGACGAGATGCCCAGCAGCGACGCCGCGAGCGCGACGCCCTGCGCGTGGTTGCCCGCGCTGGCGGCCACGACCCCACGGGCCCGCTCCTCGGCGCTCAGCCCGTGCAGGCGGGTGTAGGCGCCGCGGATCTTGAACGAGCCGGTGCGCTGCAGGTTCTCGCACTTCAGGTGGACGGGGCCGCCGTGCGCCCGCTCCAGGTCACGGGCGTGCTCCATCGGCGTGACGCGGATGATCCCCTCGAGCAGCTTCCGCGCCTCGCGGATGCGGTCGACGTCCACCAGATCCATATCCCGGATCATGCCACTCGCACCTCACGGGTTTCGGTACCCTGGGAGCCGGTCAGTACGGCGAATCGGGAGTAGCCATGCCAGCACGGGGTGAAACGGGCGGACGGGTCCGCCGCGCCACGCGTGCGGCCGGCCTGCTGCCGTTGGTCGCGGGCGTCACGTCCGCCCTGGCCCTCACCGGCGCGGCGGTCTACACGGTCGACAAGGCCAACTGCGGCGACCCGGCCCAGTACATCCGGCACGACAACTACGTCGAGCTGGTCGGCGGGTGCGTGAACGGCTCCGACCTGGAGGGCATCCGCACCGGCACCACCACCGGCGACGCCAAGACGGCCGAGCTGAACAACTACCGGCCCTGACCGAGCGGGGAAGCGCCGCGACGCTCCCCCGCCGTCGCCTCTCAGCCCAGCGCAGCGCGCAGGTCGTCGCTCAGGTCGCGGACGTCCTCGATGCCGACGGACAGCCGCAGCAGGTCGTCGGGCACCTGGAGCATCGAGCCGGCCACGCTCGCGTGCGTCATCTGGCCCGGGTGCTCGATCAGCGATTCGATGCCGCCGAGCGACTCGGCCAGGATGAACAGCTCGGTGCGCGCCGCGGTGTCCAGCGCGGCCGGCCTGCCGTCGGCGTGGCGGAACGAGATCATGCCGCCGAAGCGGCGCATCTGCTTGGCCGCCACCTCGTGGCCGTCGTGCCCGGGCAGGCCCGGGTAGTAGACCTCGGCGACCTTCGGGTGCGCCGACAGCATCTCGGCGATCTGCTCCGCGTTGTCGCAGTGCCGGTCCATCCGGACGGCGAGGGTCTTGAGCCCGCGCAGGGTGAGCCAGGCGTCGAACGGGCCGGGCACCGCGCCCGCCGAGTTGCGCAGGAAGAACAGCTGGTCGCGCAGCTCGTCCTCGCTGGTCAGCACGGCGCCGCCGACGACGTCGGAGTGGCCGCCGAGGTACTTGGTGGTCGAGTGCACGACGATGTCGGCGCCCAGCGCCAGCGGCGTCTGCAGGTACGGCGTCGCGAACGTGTTGTCGACGACGAGGCGGGCACCGGCGCCGTGGGCGATTTCCGCCAGCACCGCGAGGTCGGCGATGCCGAGCAGCGGGTTGGACGGCGTCTCGCACCAGATCAGCTTGGTTTCGGGACGGATCGCGGCACGGACCTCGTCCGGGTTCGCCAGGTCCGCGACGCCGTATTCGACGCCCCAGAGCTTCAGCACCTTGTCGATCAGCCGGAAGGTGCCGCCGTAGGCGTCGTTGCCCAGGACCAGGTGGTCGCCGGGGCGCAGCACGGTGCGCAGGACCGCGTCGGTGGCGGCCATGCCGGAGGCGAACGCCAGGCCGTGCCGCGCGCCCTCGAGCGAGGCCAGGGCCTGCTCCAGTGCGGTGCGCGTCGGGTTCGCGGTGCGGGAGTACTCGTAGTCACCCTCGCGGGTGCCCCCGACGCCGTCCTGCGCGTAGGTGGAGGTCTGGTAGATGGGCACGATGACCGCACCTGTCCGCGGGTCAGGCTCCTGACCTGCGTGGATGGCGCGCGTCTCGAAGCCGGAGCGGGAAAGGTCGTGCGTCATTTCCCCAGCCTACGACCAGCCCTGGGTCACCCATCGTCCGGTCGGCGGCAGGCACGCCAGCACCAGCGTGCCGATCGCGGGCACGCACAGCACGCCGACGTAGCCGAGCGGCACGTCACCGTCGAGGAGGCCGAGGAAGTACACCCCGAACGCGCCGAGCACCAGCACCAGCAGGTACACGAAGAGCGCCGCGGCCGCGCCGATGATCGTCGCGACGCGGCCGAACTCCTTGGCCAGCACGAGCCCGACCCCGCCGGTGATGAGGGCCGCGGCGAGCACCAGGTGCGTGGCGAACGTCAGGAGGCTGCGCCCGAGGTCGCCGTCGCCGGCGAGCAGCACCGCGCCACCGGCGACGCCGACCAGGTGGAACAGGCCGCCGAGCAGGGCCAGAACGGCCGCCGTGATGCCGGCGCCGCCGCCGCGGGATGCCGCGGCCGCTTCGGATTGGGACGGAAAGGTCACCACTACCAACTACCAGCCGGGCGGTGCCGCAGGTACCGGAAGGTCCAGGGAAGCACCGCGAGGACGAACACGAGCGGGCCGCCGACCACCGCGCCGACGCGCACGAACGCGTCGTCGGGGGCGAAGCGGAACATGGCGGCGAAGAAGTCCCCGAAGTAGCCGGGGTAGAGCAGGACCGGTTCGCAGATCACCGCGGCGACCGCGAGCAGCCCGCCGACCAGCAGCAACACCGCACCGGCGACCGCGCGGAAGAACGTGGTCAGCGCGCCGGCGAGCAGGACCAGCGCGGCGGCCGAGTAGACGCCGAGGACGCCACGCACCTTGCCGTCCATGCCGGCGAAGCCGTAGTCGACGAAGAACTTCAACGGCAGGTAGCCCAGCAGGCCGGCCAGCACCAGCCCGAGCAGGCCGGCGAGGATCGCGGTGGTCCCGCTGGGGCGCGGCTCGTGGCCGTTTCGACTCGTCACAGCGCCCCCGGGGGATCGGTCCGTTCCGGCGCTCACCCTAGCCGCGTTCCCGGCGCACGGACATCAACTGGGAAAAAGACGATGCCCCCGGCACGCGCCGGGGGCATCGTCGTCAGATCAGCTGGTCACCACTGCTGGGGCGGCTGACCGGGCTGGCCGTACTGGCCGGGCTGCTGCGGCGGCTGGCCGTACTGACCCGGCTGCTGGCCGTACTGGCCCGGCTGGCCGTAGCCGGGCTGCTGCCCGTACTGGCCGGGCTGACCGTAACCGGGCTGCTGCTGCGGCTGACCGTACTGACCGGGCTGGCCGGGCTGCGGGAAGCCACCGCTCTGCGGGTTCGGCCCACCGGGCTGGCCGTACTGTGCCTGGCCGTGCTGGGGCTGGCCGTGGGGCTGCCCGAACTGACCGGGCTGACCCGGCTGCGGGAAGCCACCGCTCTGCGGTCCACCGAAGCCGCCGGGACCGCCGAAGCCACCCGGGCCGCCCTGCTGACCGCCACCCTCGCCGAGACCGACGAACTGCTTGGTCTGCGGGAAGAACCCGAGGGCGCCGATCGCCAGAATGACGATGCCCAGGATCAGGTTCGTGATGATGCGACCAAGGTCGAAGGTGTACTGCGCACCGAAGATCACAGCAAACAGAACCAGGAGGAAGCCGCCGGCAGCCGCGACGATGTGCGCGAACTTCGTCTGCTTCAGGATGATGAGCACGCCGGCTGCAGCGGCGACCACCCCGCCGAGGATCATCATGATGAAGTAGAAGACCGCCGCCCCGGGAACCGAGCTGTCGCCCGCGTACTCCCGGCAGGCATCGGCCAGGCTGCCCTCGTAACCGCTGCAGGGATCCGAACTCTCAGCCCACAGGGTGATCGTCAGGATGGCGGTCAGCAGACCCAGAATGATCAGCACACCAGCCGCGATCCACCCGAAGAGCTGGTTGTTGCCCCCACCGGCGCCACCGCCCTGCTGGGGGTAGCCCGGAGCGCCGAAGCCCTGCGGCTGGCCGAACCCACCCGACGGCGGGCCGTAGCCCTGCGGCGGCTGGCCGTACGGGCCCGGCTGCTGCTGCCCGAAACCGGGCTGCTGCTGGCCGAAGCCCTGCTGTCCGAAGCCCTGCTGGGGATTCACCGCACTGGGGTTGTCCGCGGCGCTCGGCGGCGGCGAGTACGGGATGGCCGGCGGCTGGGAGCCCGGGGGCACCAGCTGCGTGGACTCCGCGCCCGGCTGCTCACCCGGGTTGACCTTCTGCGTGGCGTTCGGGTCCCCACCCGGCTGGACCACCTGGGTCGGCTCCGCGGTCTCGCCGAACGAGCCGCCCTCGGACGGCTGCGACTGGCCGGGCTGCACGACCTGGGTCGGCTCCGACGAGCCGAACGGGTTGTCTTGCTGCTGCTGGGGACCGCTCGGCGGGCCCTGAGGCGGCTGACCGCCACCCCAAGGCTGGTTGGGCGGCTGCGGAGCGCTCATGTGGGTCTTGAACCCCCTCGAGAGGACTGACAGTGCGTATTCACGTTGATCCGGGTGGCCACACGCTATCGGATACCGGTCATAGACGCTCGTAACGCCCCGACGGTTCCGCGCGATGAAGTCTGGTTCACCGTCCGGCGAGGTAGCCCAGCAGGTCGTGCCGGGTGAGCACGCCGGCGGGCTTGCCGTCGACCAGCACGAGCGCGCCGTCCGCGTTGGACAGGGCCTTCATCGCCGCGCCGACGCCCTCGCTGGCGCCGATCGTCGGCAGCGGCGGCGACATGTGCTTGTCCAGCCGGTCGGCGAGCTGGGCCTTCCCGGTGAACAGGGCCTCCAACAGCTCCCGCTCGTTGACGGCGCCGACCACCTCGGCGGCCATCACCGGCGGCTCGGCGCTGACCACCGGCATCTGGCTGACGTCGAACTCGGACAGGATCGCGACGGCCTCGGCGACCGTCTCGTTCGGGTGGGTGTGGACCAGGTCGGGCAGCGATCCGGTCTTGGCGCGCAGCACGTCGCCGACCGTGGCGCCGGAGGAGTCCGGCGGCAGGAAGCCGTAGCCTGCCATCCACTGGTCGTTGAAGACCTTGCCCAGGTAGCCGCGGCCGCCGTCGGGCAGGAGCACCACGATGACGTCGTCCGGGCCGAGCCGCTCCGCGAGCTTGAGCGCGGCCGCGACGGCCATTCCGCACGAGCCGCCGACCAGCAGGCCCTCCTCGAGCGCGAGGCGGCGGGTGACGGCGAAGGACTCGGCGTCGGAGATGGCGATGATCTCGTCGGCGATGCCACGGTCGTAGGTGTCCGGCCAGAAGTCCTCGCCGACGCCTTCGACCAGGTAGGGCCGCCCGGTGCCGCCGGAGTAGACCGAGCCCTCCGGGTCGGCGCCGACGACCTTGACGCGGCCCTGGGAGGCTTCCTTCAGGTAGCGGCCGGTGCCGGAGATCGTGCCGCCGGTGCCCACGCCGGCGACGAAGTGGGTGATCTTCCCGTCGGTCTGCTGCCAGATCTCGGGGCCGGTCGAGTGGTAGTGGCTCTCCGGGTTCTGCTGGTTGGCGTACTGGTTGGGCTTCCAGGCACCCTCGATCTCCTGCACCAGCCGGTCGGAGACGGAGTAGTAGGAGTCCGGGTGCTCGGGCGGGACGGCGGTCGGGCACACCACGACGCGGGCGCCGTAGGCCTTCAGCACGTTGCGCTTGTCCTCGCTCACCTTGTCCGGGCAGACGAAGACGCACTGGTAGCCCTTGCGCTGGGCGACCATCGCCAGGCCGACGCCGGTGTTGCCGGAGGTCGGCTCCACGATGGTGCCGCCGGGCTTGAGCTCGCCGGAGGCTTCGGCGGCTTCGACCATCCGCAGCGCGATGCGGTCCTTCACGCTGCCGCCCGGGTTGAAGTACTCCACCTTCGCCAGCACGAGCGGCGCCAGGCCCTCGGTGAGGGAGTTCAGCTTGACCAGCGGGGTGTTGCCCACGAGGTCAACGATGTGCTCGACGTAGTCCACGCGTGTCAGCCTAGACGGTCGACCAACACCGACGGCACCCATATCTCAAACGGCAACTTCCGAAATCGCGCCTAGTCACCCATTTGGATCTACCGACCGACATTCGACAATAGTAAACCTATTGTCGAAGCGCAAATCTGGGGAGGATTACAGATGATTCGCAAGACCCTAGCGTTCGCAACACTGGCGGCGGCGTCGCTGCTGACAATTGGCACACCTGCCGCCCAGGCCTCAACCACCAGCTACGGTGATGTGGCCAGAATTCAGACGAATTGGGTATGGTATAAAGATTACACCGACTACAACGCTTGTGTCAGTCAAGGGGTCGTCAGCTCCAGCTTCGGCGATGCCGACACTTATGAATGCCTTTGGTATCAAGAGGGCGGAGTCTGGCAGCTGTACCTCGGATACAATTAGCGCGGCCATCTGAGCCAGGAGGCACATCACCCCAGAGCGTTCGCCCTGGTGAATTTTTTCAGCACGAGGGCGAACGCTCGACATGCGGCTGACCTGGGCAGCGGCCAGGATCAATCGACGGGCACAAGCAGTTCCCGGAGTGGTACTGGTCGCGTAGGGGTTTGACCGCGCGCTCCCAAGGTGCAGGATGTAGGTAAGCACGCGCTTAGTCCGACCCGAAGGAGTGTCAAGCCATGCCTGAAGCCGTCATCGTCTCCGCGGCGCGTTCGCCCATCGGCCGCGCCGGGAAGGGCTCGCTGGTGAGCATGCGGCCGGACGACCTGGCCGCGCAGATGGTCCGCGCCGCGCTGGACAAGGTGCCGCAGCTGGACCCGAAGGACATCGACGACCTCATGCTCGGCTGCGGCCTGCCCGGCGGCGAGTCGGGCTTCAACATGGGCCGCGCCGTCGCGGTCCAGCTCGGCTACGACCACCTGCCCGGCTGCACCATCACCCGCTACTGCTCCTCCAGCCTGCAGACCACCCGGATGGCGCTGCACGCGATCAAGGCGGGCGAAGGTGACGTGTTCATCTCCGCCGGGGTGGAGACGGTGTCGCGGTTCGCGAAGGGCAGCTCGGACTCCTGGCCCGACACGCACAACCCGCTGTTCGCCGACGCCGAGGCCCGCACCGCCAAGGTCGCGGCCGAGGGCAGCGACACCTGGGTGGACCCGCGCGAGAATGGGCAGCTGCCCGACGTCTACATCGCGATGGGCCAGACCGCGGAGAACCTCGCCCGCCTGAAGAACGTCTCCCGCGAGGAGATGGACGAGTTCGGCGTGCGGTCGCAGAACCTGGCGGAGAAGGCCATCGCGGACGGGTTCTGGGCCAAGGACATCACGCCGGTGACCCTGCCCGACGGCACGGTCGTGTCGAAGGACGACGGTCCGCGCGCCGGCGTGACGATCGAGGGCGTGTCCGGCCTGAAGCCGGTGTTCCGCCCCGACGGCCGGGTCACCGCGGGCAACTGCTGCCCGCTCAACGACGGCGCCGCCGCGCTGGTGATCATGTCCGACACCAAGGCGAAGCAGCTCGGCATCACGCCGCTGGCGCGGGTCGTGTCGACCGGCGTGTCCGGTCTGTCGCCGGAGATCATGGGCTACGGCCCGGTCGAGGCGTCGCAGCGCGCGCTCGCCCGCGCCGGGATGTCCATCGGCGACATCGACCTGGTCGAGATCAACGAGGCGTTCGCCGCGCAGGTCATCCCGTCCTACAAGGACCTGGGCATCGACATCGAGCGGCTGAACGTCAACGGCGGTGCGATCGCCGTCGGCCACCCGTTCGGCATGACCGGCGCCCGCATCACCTCGACGCTGATCAACTCGCTGCAGCACCACGACAAGCAGTGGGGCCTGGAGACGATGTGCGTCGGCGGCGGCCAGGGCATGGCGATGGTCATCGAGCGGCTGAGCTGACCCCGCACGCGAAAAGGGGCCCGGCTGCGTGCCGGGCCCCTTTTTCGGGTGCGTGGATCAGGCGCTGGCGCCGTTCTTCGCGACCGCGCACATGGTGGTGGCGGGCTCGGAGTAGGTGACCGCGCCGTCGATCTCGAGACCCTCACAGGCGGCCTCGTCGGCCTGGCCGGTGACGACCTTGAGGAACTCGATCTCGGCCGTCGGGTCGGTGCAGGGGACCCGCTTGTAGCCGTCGGTCGAGGACGTCACGTTGGCGAAGCAGTCGCCGTCGTGCGCGTTGATCATCAGGCAGAGCTTGTAGTCGCCGCGGCCGCTGACGCTGTACTCGTCGTAGTCACCGGTCGGGCAGCTGTCGGACGCGTTGTCCAGCTTGACCGCGATCTTGACGTTCGCGTTCTGGTCGCCGCAGTCCTTCTTCGTCGGCTCGTCGCCGTTGGTCTTGAACTCGGTGATCTGCAGGCAGTCGCCGACCGCGGCCGATGCCGGGGACCCGACGAAGTTGATGATCGCGGCGATGCCGACACCGACCACCACGACGATCGGCAGGACGATCCGCAGCCAGGTGAGCTTGCTCTTCTTGGCGGGCTGGCCGGGCGGCGGGCCGAACGGCTGCCCCGGCGGGGGCCCGAACGAGCCGGGCTGACCGGGCTGACCCGGCGGCGGGAAGGCCGGCGGGGCGCCGGCGGGCTGCCCGAACTGGCCCGGCTGACCGGGCTGGCCCGGCTGGCCGAATGCGCCGGGAGCGCCCTGGTTGCCGGCGGGCGGCTGGTTGCCGAAGGGCGCCGGCTGCCCTCCAGGCGCAGCCGGCGGTGGGGGGACGCTCACGCGAACCTCACAAGTGTGAACTGGACAGGAGTCCTCGTATCCAACACTGCGTAGTCAACGAGACGATCACCGGGCCACCGAAAGGGTGAGCACATAACAGAAGGACACCTGGTTGGTAACCGAGTGTCCTTCTGATGTTCGACCGAGGCGCTAGTCGTTCTGCAGGTACGACAGGAGGCGGAGGATCTCCAGGTAGAGCCAGACCAGGGTGGTCATCAGGCCGAACGCGGCGAACCACGCCCACTTGGCCGGCATGCCCTGGCGGATCATCTGGTCCGCCATGTCGAAGTCGAGCAGGAAGTTGAACGCCGCGACGCCGATCACGACCAGGCTGAAGATGATCGCGAGCGCGCCGCCGTCCCGCAGGCCCATGTTCACGCCGAACAGGCCGAGCACGAGGTTGGCGAGCATGAGGATCGCGACACCGGCGGTGGCGCCGATGATCCACTTCGTGAGCTTCGGCGTGACCTTCACGGCGCCGGTCTTGTAGACCACCAGCATCGCGACGAAGACACCCGCCGTGCCCAGGATCGCCTGCAGCGCGATGCCCGGGTAGATGAACTCGAAGAGCCCGGTGATCGCACCGAGGAATACACCCTCGGCGGCCGAGTACAGCAGCGTCATCGGGCCGCTCGGCTTCTGCCGGAAGATCATGATCAGCGACAGCACCAGGCCGACGACCATGCTGCCGAGCATCAGCCCGAGCACCGGGCCGAGCGCCTGCGCGTCGGCCTGGGTGTGGGCCCAGATCGCCGCGATCACACCGGTGACCAGTGCGGTGCCGAGGCTCGCGCCGGTCTTGATGACGACGTCGTCGACCGTCATGGGGCGTTCGGTCGCCGGCGCCTGCTGCGCGCCGTACCCCGACGGCATGCCGTAGCCGGGCATGCCCTGGGGCTGGTTGAAGCCTACGTTCGGCCCGTAGGAGCCGTATCCCGCACTGCCGGTGGGCAGGTTGCGGAACGCTGGGTTGCTTGTGGAACGCACCTGATCCTCCTGGATCTACTGGCACCTGCATCAGGTTCAACGTCGGCAGCGCCCTGCCGGTTCCCGTCAAGTAAAGGCGACTTTACTCGCGTCCACTGATCGTTCCGGGGACCCCGTGCACTATGACTGTGGTCACGACTGCCACGGCGGCGGACAATGCAGCCGGGCTACGACGGCGGAGGGCAGGCACATGACCGGGTATCTCGTGACCGGGGCGACCGGGCTGATCGGACGCCAGTTCACCCCGCTGCTGGTGGCGCGGGCGGAGGTCGACCAGGTGTTCCTGCTGGTCCGGGAGAAGTCTCGGGAGCGGCTGGCGGACCTGGTCAACGGGTGGCCGCACCCGGAGAAGGTGACGCTGGTCGACGGCGACATCGGCCGCGAAGACCTCGGCATCGCCGAGGACGTGCGCGCCCAGCTGCGGGGCCGGGTCGACGGTCTGGTCCACCTGGCCGCGCTGTACGACCTGACCGCCGACGACGCGACGAGCGTCAAGGCCAACGTCGACGGCACGCGCCACGTGCTCGACCTGGCCGCGGACATCGGCGCCGGTTGTCTGCACCACGTGTCGTCGGTGGCGGTGGCAGGAGACCACGAGGGCGTGTTCACCGAGGACATGTTCGACACCGGCCAGCGCCTGCCGACGCCGTACCACCGGACGAAGTTCGAGGCCGAGCGGCTGGTGCGGCAGCAGTCCGAGGTGCCGTGGCGGGTGTACCGGCCCGCCGTCGTGGTCGGACACTCGCAGACCGGCGAGATGGACAAGATCGACGGCCCGTACTACCTCTTCCCCGCGATCAGCAGGCTCGCCGCGTTGCCGAACGTGCCGCTCGCCGGCCCGGACCTCGGCGACACGAACATCGTCCCGGTCGACTACGTCGCCAGGGCGCTGCTGGAGCTGGTGGTCAAGCCGGGTCTGGACGGGCGCGCGTTCCATCTGGTCAGCCCGGAACCGCAGTCGGTGATCCGCGTCTACAACGCCTTCGCCCGCGCGGCCGGGGCGCCGACGATCAACGTCGAGCTGGACCGGCGGCTGTCCCGCGGCCTGCTGAAGCTGGCCCGGCTGACCGAGCACGTGCCGGGTGTCACGATCACCCGCGACGCGTTCCTGGAGCGCCTCGGCATCCCGGCCGTCCTGCTGGACACGCTGTCGTTCCCGTCGGTCTTCGCCTCCGCCGCGACGCGCAAGGAGCTCGCGGCCAGCGGTGTCGACGTGCCCCGGATCGAGGACTACGCGCCCGCGCTGTGGCGGTACTGGCGCGAGCACCTCGACCCGTTCCGCGCCCGCAAGCACGGGCCGCGGGGCGAGCTGGACGGCCGCCGGGTGATCATCACCGGCGCGTCGTCGGGCATCGGGCGGGCGACCGCGCTGAAGGTGGCGGCCGAGGGCGGGGTGCCGCTGCTGGTCGCGCGGCGGGAGCCGGAGCTGGCGGAGGTGCGCGACGAGATCGTCGCCGCGGGCGGCTACGCCTCGATCTACCCGGCCGACCTGACCGACGAGGAGGCCGTGCGCAAGATCGTCGACCAGATGCTGGCCGAGCACGGTCGCATCGACATGCTGGTCAACAACGCCGGCCGGTCGATCCGCCGCTCGATCAAGCTGTCCTACGACCGCTTCCACGACTACGAGCGCGCCATGGCGATCAACTACTTCGGCGCGGTCCGGCTGATCCTCGCGGTGCTGCCGCACATGGCCGAGCGGAAGTTCGGGCACGTGGTCAACGTGTCGTCGATCGGCGTGCAGGGCATCGCGCCGCGGTTCTCCGCGTACGTCGCGTCGAAGGCGGCGCTGGACTACTTCAGCAAGATCGCCGCGACCGAGACCCACGGTGACGGCATCACGTTCACGACCATCCACATGCCACTGGTCCGCACGCCGATGATCCGGCCGACGAAGATCTACGACGCGTTCCCGACGAAGTCGCCGGACCAGGCCGCGGACATGGTGGTACGCGCGCTGAAGAACCGGCCCAAGCACATCGGCACCCCGGAGGGGTATCTGATCCAGGCGGCGTACACGCTGCTGCCGGGGCTCGTCGACGCCATCGCGTACGAGGGTTACCGCGTCTTCCCCGACTCGACGGCCGCGGGCGGCAGTGGTGAGCTGCGGATCGGGAAGGGCGAGCGGCACCTGTCCCGCGCGGCGAACGCCCTCGTCAAACTGACCAGGGGTTTCCACTGGTGAGTGACACACCGGGCGTGGGCCTGACCGTGTTAACGCGCTGTGCGCGGGTACGGTTTTCGCATGGTCTCTGAGCGCGACAGCCTGCTCCCGTTGCGGCGTGAGTACAACCAGGTGTGGCACGGCTTCGACCGCGGCCAGGTGCTGCAGTACCTGGACCACGTCGAGGCGAACCTGCGCCGGGTGATGGCTGATCGCGACAACGCGATGGCCAAGGTGTCCAACCTGTCGCGCGAACTGGAGGGCGCGCGCGGGGAGATCGCGCGGCTGCGGAACCGGGTAGAGGAGCTGAAGCGGCCGCCGGAGCGGGTCGAGGACCTGGACGAGCGCATGCAGCGCACCGTGGAGCTGGCGGAGATGCGCGCCGAGGAGATCACGTCGCGCGCGCAGGTCGCGGCGGAGGAGCACTGGAGCGCGACGACCGAGCTGTCCGGGAAGCTGCGTGAGCGGTACCAGAAGCTGCTGGCGGAGCTGGACACGCACGGGCAGGCGCTGCAGGCCGAGCACAAGCGGGCGCTGGAGGCGACGAAGGCGGAGGTCGAGCGCCTGACGTCGGAGGCGACGCGGCGGCGGACGCAGCTGGACATCGAGGCCGAGCGCAAGCGGCGCACCGTGCAGCACGACTTCGAGCAGTCGATGGCGTCGCAGCGGGCCGCGCTGGAGAAGCACATCGCCGACCAGCAGACGGCGAGCAAGCAGCAGGCCGAGCGGCGCATCGCGGAGGCGACCGCCGAGGCGAAGCGCCTGGTCGACGAGGCCAGCGCGAGGGCGCGCGCGATGGTCGAGGACGCCACCGCGAGGGCCGAGAAGCGCGAACGCGAGGCACGGCAGCTGGTGGAGCGCCTGACACGGATCAGCACGGAGGTCGCCGCGCGGCTCCGCAAGACCGACGAGGTGCTGGCCCGCAGCCAGTCGGCGCTGGAGCCGCTGCGGGAGGAGTCCGTGGTGGACATGAGCCGCCCCGTGGACGACGCGGCCGACGGCATGAAGACGGTGCCCGCGGTGAAGCCGCCGACGGTGAACTCCGCGGCAGTGAAGACGGCGGTGGTGAAGCCGGTCGGTGGGCCGGGTGCCGGTGGGCCGAGTGCCGGTGGGCCGGGTGCCGGTGGCGCGACCGCCGGTGGGTCCAGTGCCGGTGGGCCGGGTGCCGGTGGCGCAACCGCCGGTGGGTCCAGTGCCGGTGGGCCGGGTGCCGGTAGCGCGACCGCCGGTGGGTCCAGTGCCGGTGGGCCGAGTGCTGGTGGCGCAGCTGCCGGTGGGTCCAGTGCCGGTGGCGCGACCGCCGGTGGCGCAGCCACGGGCGCGTCGAAGCCGGGTGCCAGTGGCCCCGGTGCCGGGGGCGCGACTGGTGCGGCGAAGCCGGCCGCCCAGGCGCAGCCGGGGGCAGCTGCGCAGTCGGGGGCCGCGGCGAAGCCGGCGCCGGCTGCAGGCGGTGCGCAGGGCGACCGGTCGCCGAGCGCGCCTCCGAGCGCGAGTCGCCAAGGCGGTTCGGGCACCGACAGCCAGGGGGGCCCGGCCAGTGAAGCTCCGGCAGGTGGCAAGCCCAACCAGCCGAAGGCACCGGCCCCGAAGCCCGGTGGCGGTGCCCGCCCCGTGACGGGCAAGCCGCCCGCGGCGCTCGCGGGGCCGGCCGCCATGGCGGAGGGGCAGCAGCCGCCCAAACCGCTCGCCAAGCGGCCCCAGTCCACCAAGAAGTAGGCGGCGGAGGGCCCCGCGACCGGGCAGTCCACCAAGAAGTAGACCGCCGGAGGACCCCGCGACCGGACAGTCCACCAAGAAGTAGACCGCCGGAAGGCCCCGCGACCGGACAGTCCACCAAGAAGTAGACCGCCGGAGCGCCCCGCGACCGGGCAGTCCACCAAGAAGTAGACCGCCGGAGCGCCCCGCGACCGGACAGTCCACCAAGAAGTAGACCGCCGGAGCGCCCCGCGACCGGGCAGTCCACCGAAGGCGGTGACCCCACCGACCGCCGATCCCTTCATCGGCTGGTGCCCACCAAGCCAGTTGGTCGAACGGTGCCGCCGGAGGCGGCGTCCGCGGCAACCCCGGCCAGCCCCACCGCCCTGAGGGTGGAGCCTGGCCGGGACCCGGCTAGGGCAAGCGGGGCCAGGGGTTCAGCGCCTCCAGCTGCGCGGCCAGCGCCAGCAGCCGTGACTCGCCGCCGGGGCGGGTCACCAACTGCACCCCGATCGGCAGGCCGTTCGGGGTGCGGCCGGCCGGCACGGAGATCGCCGGGTAGCCGGACAGGTTCCACAAGCCCGTGAAACCCGCCAGTGCCACCGAAGGCAGCGCGTTCGCCAGGCACGACCTCGCGTGCCACGCCGCCGCCTTCGGGGGCATCGTCGCGAGCGTTGGGGTGATCAGCACGTCCTGGCCGGTGAAGAACTCCGCCGCCCGTGCCGTCCAGCGGCGGGCAGTACCAGGCGTCACCAGCCTCCGCACGGCACGCCCGATCCGCACGTGCCGCTGCGTCCGCGGCTGCAGCGCGTCGAAGTCCACCTCGGACGCCTGCTCGGCCGGGCCGGCGAACCACCGTTCCAGGATCCCGGCCACCGGCTCCACCCCGTACCGCGGCCGCGCGCGAGACACGCGATGCCCGGAGGCCGCCAGCAGGTCCGCCACCCGCTCGACCGCCGCCGTCAACGGGCGCGGCACCGGCGCGCGCGTCAGCGGCACCTCCGTCGACACCGCGATCCGCAACCGCCCCGGCTCGCGCACCTCGGCGAACTCCGGCCGGCCCGCCAGCACCGACAACAGCAACGCCGCGTCCGCCACCGTCGTCGCCAGGCTGCCGTGCGCGGACATCCCGAACCAGCCCTCCTCGGCCAGCACGTCCGCCCCCGGCTTGATCCCCACCAGCCCGCACATCGCCGCGGGCAACCGGATCGAGCCGAGCCCGTCGGTGCCGTGCGCGACCGGCACCAGCCCAGCCGCCACCGCCGCCGCACTGCCGCCCGACGAACCGCCCGCCGTGTACTCCGGCGCCCACGGGTTGCGCGTCACGGCTTCCGGCGAGTCGGTCATCGGCCAGATGCACAGCTCCGGCACGCGCGTGATCCCGACGACCACCGCGCCGGCCTCCCGCAGCCGCCGCACCACGAAATGGTCCGAACCAGCCGGCCGGGCCGTGGCGGTCCCGTTCGTCACGGTCTCGCCCGCGATCCCGGCGACGTCCTTCACCGCCACCGGCACCCCGGCCAGCGGCAGCTCCCCCAGGTCCGCACGCGAGCGCAGCGCCGCGGCCTCCGCCACGGCCTCGTCCGCCCGCACCCGGCGGAACGCCCCCACCACCCGGTCCGCGGCCTCGACGCCCGCGATCACCCGTTCGGTCTCCCGCACCGGGTCCACCGTCCCGGCCCGCACCGCTTCGGCCAGCGCCTTCGCCGTCACCATGGGAAAACCCTATAGAACAATTGGCGGCGCAATTTGCCGGTGGCGTGAGCACCCGATCACGCAGCGAGCCGGGCGATGTCGGATTCGTCACGGTTATCGGCGCACGAAACGTGATCAGTGCGTGCACCCACCGTGAGACGACCTGATCAGCGCCATTCTCCGAAAAGGACCCGCGACCGCCGACGCGGCCGGGGCCCCTTGCGCCACAGTTAGAATCTCGTTCGGAACCCCGGTACCTCATCGATAAAGGTGTGACAGATCACAGAAGGAACGAGCGCGACACCGCCCGCTACGACCATCCGGAGTAGCCGGCAAGACCATCCAGCGGAATAGAACCCGCGGAACGCTTCGGCATTCCCCGGACTCGCCAAGGATCTGCGCGGCCCATCAGTCGGGACGTAACGAGATCATATAGCGGGACGACAATATCCGCGCGGCTGACAAAGCCCCTGACCACTCAGCGGAGAGGCGGCGAGCGCGGACGGAACGTGAAGTTGACTCATACTTGTCCGGGCTGGTTCACTCTCCCGGTCGCAGAACCCGCCGCGGTTCCTGTGCGCAGCGTCAACTCGGGTCCGGGGGCCGAGGCCATCACATCGAGTTGCGGGAAGGCTCTTCAGAGCGTTGAAAAAGGTATTCGGAACACGTAGGCGGCGTGCTTCGATCCGGTCGAGGGTGCTCGCGATCGCGATCGTGCCCAGCGTCGCCCTGCTGCTCGCCGGCGTGGCGCTCGCGGGCTACCTGGTCGTGCAGGCGGTGAACGCCCGCGAATTCGCGACGAAGGTCCACGATTCGGCCGAGCCCGGCGCCCTCTTCTTCGGCGCGGTGCGCGCCGAGCGCGTGCTGACCCTGCGCACGCTGGCGAGCAACGGCGCGCCCGGCGCGGATCTGATCCAGGCCCGCGTCAAGACGGACACCACGGCCGCGCGGATGGCCACCGTGCTGCAGGACATGGTCGACGACGCGCCGGAATCGGTTCGCCAGAGCATCGCCAAGACCAGCGCGAACTTCGCGCAGCTGCCGGAGCTGCGGCAGCGCGTGGACAGCAGGCAAGCGTCGCCGCTGGAGGCCTACGCCTTCTACAACCGCATCATCGACGAGTTCGCCACCGGTCTGAACGGCGTCGCCGAGGGCGCGCCGGACGCGCAGACCGCGTTCCTCCGCGTCACCGCGATGCCGCTGTTCACCGCGGCCGACGCGATGTCCCGCGGTGACGCGCTGGCGGCCGCCGGCATCGCCGGGCGCGGTCTGTCCGAGGAGGAGTTCCGCACCTACATCAGCCAGGTCGGCGCCTACCACGCCGAGCTGGAGGTCGCCGCACCGCAGATGATCCCGTCGGTGCGCGCCAAGTACGAGGCGCTGCTCGCGAGCCCGGCGTGGGACACGCTGAGCATCGTTGAAAACGCTTTCCTACGCGGCAACCAGGACTCGCTCCCGGTGCCCGAGGCGCAGTGGCGCGATGCCGCGACCCAGGTCGGGAACGCGCTGATGGGCCTCTACATCGAGCAGAGCTCCAACGCCACGGACGTCGGCCTGGAAAGCGGTGACCGGACGCTGGTCACCTCGATCATCGCGGGCGCCGCGGCGCTGATCGTGTCCTTCGCGGTGTTCTTCTTCGCCTGGCGCCTGTCCAACCGCCTGATCCAGCGCCTCGGCCGGCTCCGCGAGGAGACCCTGGAGGCCGCCGAGACGCAGCTGCCGCAGCTGGTCGAGCGGGTCCGCACCGGCGAGGCCGTCGACCTCGACACCGAGGTCGCGCTGCTGGACCACGGCGAGGACGAGATCGGCCAGGTCGCCGACGCGTTCAACAAGGCGCAGCAGACCGCCATCGCCGCCGCCGTCGACGAGGCCAAGACCCGTGAGGGCACCAAGAAGGTCTTCCTCAACATCGCGCACCGCAGCCAGGTGCTGGTGCACCGGCAGCTCAAGGCGCTCGACGAAGCCGAGCGCAAGCAGGAGGACCCGGACCAGCTGGACATGCTGTTCCGCCTGGACCACCTGTCCACCCGCGCCCGCCGCAACGCGGAGAACCTGATCATCCTCGGCGGCGAGCGGCCGGGACGGCAGTGGCGCAACCCGGTCGCGCTGGCCGACCTGATCCGCGGCGCCACCGGCGAGACCGAGGACTACGCGCGCGTCACCGTCGGCAAGCTGCCGAACGTCGCGGTCGCCGGCCCGGTCGTCGCCGACCTCGTGCACCTGCTCGCCGAGCTGCTCGACAACGCCACCTCGTTCTCGCCGCCGAACTCGCGCGTCGAGGTGTTCGGCGACGTCGTCGGCAAGGGCGTGGTCATCGAGATCGAGGACCAGGGTCTCGGCATCGAGCCGGAGCAGGCCGAGGAACTGAACGCGATGTTGCGTGAACCGCCGGACTTCAGCGTCATGGCGCTGTCCGCGGAGCCACGCCTCGGTCTGTTCGTGGTCGCGCGGCTGGCGTCCCGGCACGGGATTTCGGTGACCCTGCGCGATTCCGCCTACGGCGGCACGCGCGCGATCGTGCTCGTGCGGTCCGAGCTGCTGGCTCCGGTGCCGCAGCCGGAGGACGGACAGCAGCCCGAGGAGGCGCTGGTCCCGGCGCAGAGCGTGCCGTCGCACCGCTGGCCGGAAGAGGCCGACACCCCGCCCGAGCCGCCCAGCACCAACGGGCACCGCGAGGAGCCGCCGGCGCGGGTGGACCTGTTCCGCGCCAACGTCCCGGCCGCTCCGCCGGAACCGCCGCCCGCCCCGCAGCAGCAGCACCACGCGCCACCGCAGCGGCCGCAGGTGCCGTTGCGGGCGCCGCTGGACTCGCGGCCGCCGCTGGACACCCGCATGCCGATCGACACGCGGCCGCCGCAGGCCCGGCCCCCGCAGCACGCAGGGCCGATTTCGCCGGACCGCCCGCCGCTGCCGCGGCGGCGACGGCAGCAGAACCTGGCCCCGCAGTTGAGGAAGGACGAGGAGACCACCACTTTCAGCGCCGCCACCGACCACAGCACCGTGCCCTCGGACAGCCCGGAGCAGGCCCGCAGCCGGCTCTCGGCGTTCCAGCAGGGCACCCGCCGCGCTCGTGAACAGGATCCGAGCACCACCGACATTCTGGGAGAGCACACGTGACGAACGCGGGAATCAACGAGCTGGACTGGCTCCTCGACGACCTCCTGCAGCAGGTCGTCGGAGCGGACCGGGCGGTTGTGCTGTCGGCCGACGGTCTGCTGATCGGCCGGTCGACCAATCTGTCCGAAGAGGACGGCGAGCACCTGTCGGCGGTGGCGTCGGCGTTCCAGAGCCTCGCCAAGGGCACCGGGCGCCACTTCGGCGGCGGCGCGGTGCGCCAGACCGTCGTGGAGATGGACCACGCGTTCCTGTTCGTCACCACGGCCGGGCACGGCGCGTGCCTCGCGCTGCTGACCGCGGCCGACGTCGACATGGGCCTCGTCGCCTACGCGATGAACATGATGGTCAAGCGGGTCGGCGCGGCGCTGAGCGCGGCGCCACGAGTTGAGCAGCAAAGCACGCCATGATGATCAGGCGGGACGACGACACCTGGTTCGATGACGCCGCGGGCCCGATCGCCCGGCCGTACACGATCACCGGCGGCCGCACCCACGCCGGCGACATCGACCTACAGCTGCTGTCACTCGTGGTCGCCCTGCCCGGACTGGCCGAAGCGGCCACCATGGCACCGGAGTACGCCCGGATCGTGCGCCTGTGCCAGCGGCCGCTGTCGGTCGCCGAGGTCGCGGCGCACCTGGACCTGCCGGTGCCGATCGTGAAGGTGCTGCTGGCCGACCTCATCGAGCGCGGCCACGTCATCTACCGGACGTCCCAGCCCATCTCCGACACCCCGGAACAACACGTACTTCAGGCGGTTCTCGATGGCATTCGCAGGCTCTGAGCCCCGGCGGAACGTCTCCGCCACCGTGGTGAAGCTGCTGATCGCAGGCGGCTTCGGGGTCGGGAAGACCACCATGGTCGGCTCGGTGAGCGAGATCTCCCCGTTGCGGACGGAGGAATCGATCACCCAGGCCTCGGCCGGGGTCGACGACCTCACCGGCGTGGAGAGCAAGACCACCACGACCGTGGCGCTGGACTTCGGCCGCATCACGATCAACCCCGAGCTGATCCTGTACCTGTTCGGCACGCCGGGGCAGGACCGGTTCTGGTTCATGTGGGACGAGCTCGCGCAGGGCGCGCTGGGCGCGGTGGTGCTCGCCGACACACGCAGGTTGGAAAGTTGCTTCCCGGCCGTGGACTTCTTCGAGCGGCGCGGGCTGCCGTTCGTGGTCGGCGTCAACTGCTTCGACAACGCCTACCGCTACGGCACCGAAGAGGTGCGCGCCGCGCTCGAACTGGACGACACGGTGCCGATCCTGCTGTGCGACGCGCGGGACCGGGAGTCGACCAAGCAGGTGCTGGTGATCCTGATGCAGCACGTGATGGCGAACGCGGCGCTGGCGCGACGCTAGCGACCCGGCTGGTCCATCCGGTGTGGACGGACGGGCATCGGCCCTAGTACGGGTTCACCTTGTCCCGGAACTTCGCGGCCACCTCGTCGGTGTCGGACTTCGGGTAGGAGATCCGTGCCGGGTCGCCGTCCGAGGTGTACCTGCTGTCCGCGTTCTGGGCGAGCTTGTCCAGCCACACCGCCGAACCGTATTCGGCCTCCTCGCCCGTCGCGCTCTGCGAACGGATGCGCGGGATGTTCAGCGGGTCGAAGTCGGCCGTGAACGGGGACGCGGACGGGTTCGAGCCCACCAGGAACGCGCCCTGGTAGCGGTAACCGTTGCCCTGCAAGGCGAGTTCCTTCGGCCGCGGGTGGATGCCGAACGGCAGCGCGATCGTCGTCGGGTTCGCCTGCGGCGCCGCGCGCCGGATCAGCGCGTCCAGCTCGCCGATCTCGGCCTGCGCGGTCTCCTCGTCGGCCTCGCGCAGGTTCGCGTGCGTCTTGGTGTGGTTGCCGACGTCGAAACCGTTGGCCAGCAACCACGGAATGGTGCGGGCGCCGCCGGGGTCGCCGAACGGCTCCGCGTTGACGTAGAACGTGGCCACCGGCCGGAACCGCGGGTGGCTGCGGGCGAAGTCGAGCATGATCGCGACCGCCGTGCCGGGCACCGGGTTGCCGTCCGGGCCGAGCGCGAACTGGCTGGGGTCGCCGTCGTCGAAGGTCAGCACCACCGGGTGCGTGCCTGCCGGGACGTCGATGCGGCCAGCGGTGAAGTCGGCGGCCGACACGGGCACGTAGCCCTCGCGGTCGAGCCGTTCCAGCTCCGCCCGGAAGTCCTCCGGCGTGCGGTCGTAGACCGACTCGGTCTCGGGCACGATGCGGTGGTACATGAGCACCGGGATCCGCCCCAGCTCGTTCGCGCGCACCGCGGCCGGCTGGGCCGGCGCCGCCGGGGCCGCGGACCGCAGCGGCGCGAACGCGGCCCACTCCTGGCCGTCGCCGCGCTGCTCGTGCGGCTGGCCGTCGACGACCGTGGTGCACGCCGTGAGCAGGAACAGGACCGCTACGAGGGAAGCCAGCTTGGGTGTCACGCCTTCCAACGTGCGCCCTGCGTAGCACGAAGGCAACGGGGTGTAACTCGAAGGGATGGATTCCCGAATGACCCGGTTGATCCGGGGAATGAGCCCGCTGCTCGGCACAACCGGCGCGGGAGGGTTACATGGGCAGGCACCGGACGCGGTCCCAGAACTCGATTCTGGTCCTCGTGGCCATCATCGCCACGATGGCCGTCGCGGTCACCCCGGCGGTGGTGCAGTCGCTCCCGTTCGGGCTGGCCATCCAGGGCCTCGGTGACGACGTCACCACCAACGCGGAGTCGCTGCGTGACATCCGGGTGCTGGCGGCGCGTGACAGCGACCTCGACCGGGTCGCGGTCACCCTCGACGACCAGCCGGTGACCACGAAACGTGACGGCGGACGGCTGGTCCTGCCGCCGCTGAAGATCGGCGACGGTGAGCACACCCTGGCCGCCCGGCTGCCGAACGAGGTCCCCGGCCTGCCGGACGCCGTGGTGACCCGCACCTTCACCGTCGACAACACCGCCCCGGAGCTGAGCTTCCAGCCCATCGAGATCAGCGACCCGCGCAAGCCGGTGACCCTGCGCGGCATGGCCAAGGGCGCGGAAAAGGTCACGGTCCAGGGCGAAGAGGTGAAGGTCAACGAGTTCGGCAACTTCACCGCGACCATCCCGACTCCCCCGGCGAAGATCGAGATCGGCGCGCAGGACGCGGCGGGCAACCGGGCAGCCGGGCGCGTCCCGGTGCGAGCGCGGCACCCCGGCATGCAGGGGGTGCACATGACCGCGGTGGCGTGGACGGCTCCGGCGCTGCGGGAACCGGTGCTGCAGATGGCGCGGGACGGGCTCATCGACACCGTCCAGCTGGACATCAAGGACGAGAGCGGCGAGGTCGGGTACAACTCGCAGGTGCCGCTGGCGAAGGAGATCGGCGCCGCGAAGAACTACTACGACCTGCGCGGGGTCGTCGAGCAGCTGCACAAGGAGGGCATCCGCGTCGTCGGCAGGCTGGTCGCCTTCCGCGACCCGGTCCTGGCCAGGGCGTCGTGGGAGTCCGGCAAGCGCGACCGGGTCGTGCAGAGCGCCGACGCGCAACCGTGGGCCAGCGGGTACGGCGAGTACGCCTTCACCAACTTCGCCAACCGCGAGGTGCGGGAGTACAACATCGCGCTCGCGACGGAAGCCGCGCGGGCCGGGTTCGACGACATCCTCTACGACTACGTGCGGCGGCCCGAAGGCCCCATCGAGCAGCTGCGGTTCCCCGGTCTGGAGGGCACACCGGAGGAAGGGATCGTGGACTTCCTCGCGGAGAGCCGCAACGCCGTGCGGGCAGAGGGTGCGTACCTGGGCGCGTCGGTGTTCGGGATCGCGGTCAACCGGCCGACGCAGATCGGGCAGGACATCACGGCCATGGCACGCAAGGTGGACTACATCGCGCCGATGATCTACCCGTCGCACTGGGGCACCGGCGAGTACGGGGTTTCCGACCCGGAGTCGCAGCCGCTGGAGATCACCCAGCGCTCGCTGGCGGCGTTCGCCGAAAAGGCCGCCGGGACGCAGACCGTGATCATCCCGTGGATCCAGGCGTTCAGCATGTCCGTCCACTACGGACGCGACCAGATCCGGGCGCAGCTGGACGGCGCGCGCGCCAACGGGATGGATTCGTTCCTGCTGTGGAACGCCTCCTGCAAGTACAACGCGGCCGACCTGGCGCCCTGACCGGTCACCTCCGGAGGGGTTCGACCTCGTCCGGCGTCGCGTACTGGTACCGGGTGCCCACCCTGACCTCCAGGTGCAGGTCGCCGTCCTCATCGGACAGTACCGCGTGGACGGTCCCGGCGCGGCCGTCGCGGAGACGCACCCGGCTCCCGGCCGACACCGCGACTCCGGAGACCACCACCTCGTCGGTTTCGGGTGACACCGGGCCGGGATCCCACCACACGTCCTCCGGGAGCCCACGACGCACGTACCGGATGCGTTGTTCGCCCTCCGGCACGACGACCGGGTGGTCGTACAGGGCGACCGGCGCGGCAAGCACCGCGGCGTCGTTGTCCCCCAGCAGGACCGGCCACAGGCGGTGACTTTCGCACTGCTCGGCGGCCGCCCGCGCCCACGACGGCGGGTCGGTCAGCGACACGAACCGGCCCGCGTTCACCGCGAGCACCAGGTGCGCGGCCAGCATCGCGTGCCGGAGCGCGACTTCCCGCGGCGAGTCCGGCTCGTACCACTCGGTGTTGTTGACGACGTCGGCCCGCAACCGGATGCCACCGTTGGGGCCGCCCAGCACCTGCGCGCTCAGCCGCAGCTCGCCGGTGACCGTCCAGGTCCGGCGGACCAGCCGGTCCGCCACGCCGAGGACCTCGGTCCGCTCGGCGCCGCCGACGACGAACGGGACGCAGGTGCGCTGCGCGGTCAGCTCGGCGACCGGGAGCACGGCGTCGACCTCGCGCTCGACCGCCTCGTCCCAGCTGACGTGCTCGGCGCCGTCCTGGCGCACGACGCGCTCCTGCCCCTGAAGGAACCGCAGCCGGACGTGCAGCACGGCGTGGGAGCGGGGTTCCAGCAGGCACTCGACCCGGCAGTCGGCGAAGTCACCGGCCTGCGGTGAGGCGAACGCCGGCGGCATCAGCACGCCGAACCGCCAGTCCTGCGCCCGCGGGCGGTACAGGACCGCGTCGCCGATCGCCCTGGCGGTGTCGAACGCGGTGGTCATGCGACACGGTAAAACTGTAATACACGTCACACAAGCGCTATCGTCCGCGCGGGGGGCGTAAACGCTGGTCAAGAACAAGCGGGAGCCGATCGGGCACGGATCGTGGTTCACCCGATCAGCCCAGTTCGCGGCAAGCCGGACGCGGGTACGGCTGACGGACACGGGAGGGCGGCCCATGCGCACCGAACTGATCGACGCCCTGCTCGAACTGCTGGCGCGCGAATCCGAGGGCTTCGACGTGCACCGGTTCGCGCAGGACCTCGCCGAGCGCGCCACCGTCCTCGTGCCCGCGCGCGACGCCGGGGTGCTGGTGTCGTTCCCGGCCGAGCCGGCGGAAATCGCCGCAGGCACCGGGACCGCGCGCGATCTGGTGCGCCTCCAGCTCGAGCTCGGCGAGGGGCCGGCGCCGGAGTGCCTCCACAGTGGATCATCAGGCAACGGCCCGTGGCCGCGGTTTTCCGCCGCCTGCACGGAAGCCGGTTACTCATCGGTACACACGTTGCCGATCGACGCCGACGGCGAGATCTTCGGCGCGCTGTGCCTGTTCGACGTCGGCGGAAATACCCACCCCGTCGGGCCGCGCCTGGCGCACGCGGCCGCGCTTCGCCTGGCCCACCAACGGGATCTGCACCAGCTCGGGGTGCGGCTGCGGCACCTGCAGACCGCCTTGGACAGCCGGGTCGTGATCGAGCAGGCCAAGGGCATGCTGGCGGAACGGCACAAGATCGGTGTGGACACGGCGTTCGAGGGCCTGCGGCGGTACGCGCGCGACCACAACCAGCGGGTCGCGGACCTCGCGCGGGCCATCGTCGAGGGTCGCGACCCGGTGCGGCCGAACGATTTCTGACCGATGAAGGGTCGTGTTCCGGACAATCGCCGGTTAGCATCGGGTTCCGCCGTCGCCAGGAGGCAGGCAGACGGCGGACGAGGAATCCGCTCCGGACCCCGGCGGTACCCGCTGTTGGAATTGACAATGCGAGGGGAGCACCGGATGACGACGACGTCCCACGACCACGAACTGCAAGCGGACGCCTTCCCGGTCGGCGAACGGCTGATGTACCTCGACCGCGACGACGACGGGCCCGACAAGGTGACCGTGCGCGTGGGTGTCGTGTCCGGAGAGTGCCGGGCAGGCGAGGACGGCCTGCGCGTCCCGATGACCGACGAAGACGGCGCCCAACGGTGGGTGGCCGCCTCGGACGTGCTGGGCAACGGCTCGAGATCGGGCAATCGGCACGAAACCGACCGGCCGGCGCGGTGGCGGCACCACCTGTCCCCCTCCGGGCGGCACCACCGGCGGGACGAACCTGGACACTGACAGGGCGGCCGTTCGGCCTAACCCGGGAAGGGGATTTTTCCAGGGGCGACTTTCACCGTGGCGCTGGGCGGCCCGGGGAACCGGACCGCCCAGCGTCACGCGGGAGCCTCGCTCAGCAGTTCGACGGGGCGTCCGTCCCGGCGAACCGGTCCACGATCCACCGGTGGGCATCCGCGTTGCCGGCGAAGATGCCGCTCAGGTGGTCGGACACGTAGGTGTTCCACTGCTCCGTCACGCCCGCCGCGCAGTACTGCTTGTGCAGGGCGTCCGCCTGCGGCGTGTTCACGATCTCGTCCGTCGCGGCGTGGTACTGGAACACGGGGACCCGCGGGGGCGCCGCGCCGAGCTTGTTCTCCGCCAGTCGCGCCTGCCACGCCGGGGTGTCCAACGGGTTCGACGTCGTGTAGTCGGAGATCTTCTTGAACGCGTAGTTCGTCAGCAGCTCGACCACGCACGCGTTCTGCTTGGCCTCGGCGATCTGCTGCCGTCCCGTGTCGTTGAGGTAGGAGTCCAGGTGGAGCTCCGGGTACGCCGCGTCCAGGCCGACCGCGGCGAAAGCCAGGAAGCCGAAGCCGAGGTAGCCGTCCAGCCCCTTCGCCACCTCGGTCAGGTCCGCGGGCACCCCGCCGGCCACCACGCCGACCAGGTTCAGCTCCGGTGCGTACGCCGGCTGCTTCTCCGCCGCCCACAGCGCGCCGCCGCCGCCCTGCGAGTAGCCCTGGAAGATCACCTTGGCGTCGTCGGACAGCCCCGCCTGCGACAACCGCTGCGCCGCGCGCACCGAGTCGATCACCGCGGGGCCCATGGACTGGCCGGTGATGTAGGTGGGCACCGTGGTCGGCGAGTAGCCCTCGTAGTCGGTGACCGCGACCGCGTAGCCGCTGGCCAGCGAGTCGTTGATGGCGGGCTGGTCGTAGAGCGTGCCGCGCTCGATGGCCTTCGACGGGGTGCACTTGAACGCCGGGCCCTGCGTCCCGACGGCGAACCCGACGATCGGCGCCTTCGCCGGGTCCACCCCCTTCGGCACCAGCACCGTGCCGGTCACCGCGTTGCGCGCGCCCAGCGCGTTCGTCGACAGGTACATGACCTCCCAGGCGTCCGCGTTCGCCGCGTTCATCAGCGGCACCGCGGGCCGCCAGCGGATCACGTCACCGGCGTCGCCTGCCGGGAGCGGTGACGGCGGGGTGTAGAACGAGTCGTCGAACGGGCCCGGCAGCACCGGGGCCGACAGTATTGGGCTCGACAGTATTGGGCTCGCCGCCACCGCGGACGGCGCCGAGAAGGCCACCGCGCCGCCGGCGAGCAGCACGAAACCCACCAGTGCGGCCAGCAGCCGTCGGCGGAAATTGCGGTTCTTCACAGATTCTCCTTCACAGACCAAGAGCCGGAGCGAGCACCGGCCACGAGTTGTGCAGTGCCCGTTCCCAGTACGGCCAGCTGTGCGTGCCTGCGCCGTAGTAGTCCACAGTGGCCGGAACGCCCATCCGCTTCAGCTTGTCGGTGAAGCTCTTGGACGTGAGCAGCGCCGCCGGTTCCAGCGGATCGGACTGCCCCGGCGGATCCAGCGGGCCGGTCCGGCCGTCGCCGCACGAGATGTAGAGCGCGGTGCCGCGCAGGTCGTCGATGTGGTCGTACGGGTTGCGGGACCACCAGATCGGCCAGCTGGCCTTCTCGTCGCCCCACAGGTCGAAGAAGTTGTAGTGCCCGGCGCGGATCAGGATGCCTTGGATCACCTCGGGCGTGCCGGGGAACAACGTGTTGGGGATCCCGCTGTAGGAGGCGGCCGCGCCGAACATCCCCTTGTGCAGGAACGCGTACGCCAGCGCGCCGTACCCGCCGATGGACACCCCGGCCACCGCGCGTTTCGTGCCGCCGCGGTAGCCGCGCTCGACGATCTGGCGGACCTCCTCGGTGTGGAACCGGTCCCAGTCCGGTGTGGACTTGAGCCCGAAGTTCCACCACTTCGTGTACATGCCGGCCTCGCCGTCGGAGGGCATGACGACGATCGCGTCCTTGTCCGCGGTGAAGGCCTTCACGTCGGTGAACCGGTCCCAGGACTGGTAGTCCGCCGGTTCGCAGCACCCGTGCAGCAGCCACAGCGTCGGCCAGGTCCGGGTGGGTTCGGCGCGCCACTTCACCGGCACGATCAGCCGCACCATGCCGGTCTCGCCCAGCGCGGGCGAGTCGATCTCCAGGTCGACCGTGCGGTCGTCGATCCAGGTCTCCTTGACCACTTTCGCTCCATCGTCGGCGCTGACCGTGGCGGCCGACACCGGCGCGGCCAGCGCGGCACCGGCGATCACGGCGACGACGGGTGACACCAGCAAGGCCCAGCGGCGACGGCGGCGCCCGGCCCGGTCGGTTCTCATCGGTTCTCCTCGGGTGGTTTCACAGCGGGATGTTGCCGTGCTTCTTCGCCGGCAGCGTCTGCCGTTTCGTGCGGAGCGCGCGCAGCGCCCGAGCCACCTGGAGCCGGGTCTGGGACGGCGGCACGACCATGTCCACGTATCCGCGCTCCGCGGCCAGGTACGGGCTCGCGTGGCGCTTGCGGTACTCCTCGGTCAGCCGCCGACGCGCCACCTCGCGCTCCGATGTGGACAGTGCGGCGAGCTCGTGCCGGTGCAGCACGCCGACCGCGCCCTCGGCGCCCATCACCGCGATCTCCGCGGTGGGCCAGGCCAGGTTGACGTCCGCCCCGAGGTGCTTGGAACCCATTACCGCGTACCCGCCGCCGTAGGCCTTACGCGTCACCACGGTCACCTTCGGCACCGTCGCCTCGGAGTAGGCGTAGATCAGCTTCGCGCCGCGCCGGATGATGCCCTGCCGTTCCTGCTCGGTGCCGGGCAGGTAGCCGGGCACGTCGGCCAGGGTGAGGACCGGGATGCCGAACGCGTCGCAGAACCGCACGAACCGGGCGGCCTTCTCGGAGGCGTCGATGTCGATCACGCCGGCCTGCCGGAGCGGCTGGTTCGCCACGATCCCGACCGACCGGCCCTCGACGCGGCCGAACGCGCAGATCATGTTGGGCGCGAACGCGCCGTGGATCTCGGTGAACTCGCCGTCGTCGACCAGCCGCCGGATCACCTCGGTCATGTCGTAGGCCTGGTTGAGCGAGTCCGGGACGATCCGGTCCAGTTCGAGGTCGGCGGGCGTGATCTCGCGGGAGGTCTCGTCTGCGTACTCCGGCGGCGCGTCCAGGTTGTTGAGCGGCAGGTACCCGAGCAGGGTCTGCACCCAGTCGATCGCGTCCCGCTCGTCGGCGGCGCGGTGGTGGGCGTTGCCGGAGATCTCGCTGTTGACCGCCGCGCCGCCGAGCTGCTGCGCGGTGACCCGCTCGCCGGTCACGGCGTGCACGACATCCGGCCCGGTGACGAACATGTGCGAGGTGTCCTCGACCATCACGGTGAAGTCGGTGATCGCGGGCGAGTACACCGCGCCGCCCGCGCACGGGCCCATGATCATCGAGATCTGCGGGATCACCCCGGACGCGTGCGCGTTGCGCCGCCCCAGCTCGGCGTAGTAGGCCAGCGACACCACGCCTTCCTGGATGCGCGCGCCGCCGGAGTCGTTGATGCCGATGACCGGGCAGCCGATCGACATCGCCAGGTCCATCACCTTGAGGACCTTCTCGCCGAAGACCTCGCCCATGCTGCCGCCGAACACGCTGAAGTCCTGCGAGAACAGGCACACCTGCCGTCCGTCCACAGTGGCGTGCCCGGTGACCACGCCGTCGCCGTAGGGGCGGTTGCCGTCCATGCCGAACTCGGTGCAGCGGTGCCGCGCGAACTGGTCCAGCTCGACGAACGACCCGTCGTCGACGAGCAGGTCGATGCGCTCGCGGGCGGTCAGTTTGCCCTTGGCGTGCTGCCGGTCGATCGCGCGCTTCTCGGCGATGCGCACGGCCTCGTCCTGCCGGGCGGCCAGGTCGGCGATCCGGTAGGCGGTCGTCGGGGCGAACGGGACGTCCACTGCGGTCCTCACTTCCGTGTGATCCGGTCGCCGAGCGCGGCCGCGATGACGGACACGTGCGGCGGGTCGATCATCGAGACGTGGTCGCCGGGCACCCGCACGATCTCCAGGTCCGGGCAGAACTCGTCCCAGCCCAGCGCCTCGTCGGCACGCAGGTAGCGCGGGTCGAGCGCGGTGGTCAGCGGGTGCGGCTCCTGCGCGCGGAACAGCACGACCCGGCCGGGGTAGCGGCCCGGCGCGTACCGCTCCGCGACCCGCGCGTCCACATAGGACGTGTACTGGTGGTGCAGCACGCCTTCGCCCAGTCCGGGCACCTTCTCCGCCAGCTGCCGCATCACGAGCCCGATCTGCTCGCCCTCGCCGAGCCGGGCCAGTTCGTCCCGCGGAATGTCCAGCGCGGCGCCGTAGGTCTGCTCGATGTGCGTGGCGAACCGGTCGAACCGGTCCAGCAGCAGGTCCTCGGCCGGCGCGTCGGCAGGCAGCGGGAGGATGGTGTCGATCAGGAACACCAGCTCCACCGGCTCGTCCAGCTGCCGCGCGCACTCGTAGGCGAGGCAGCCGCCGAACGACCACCCGCCGAGCCGGTACGGCCCGCGCGGCTGGATCTCGCGGATCATCTCCAGGTAGCGGGCCGCCTTGGCCTCGACGGTGTCCAGGTCGTCCAGCCGCTCGAACCCGTAGACCTGGAACTCGCCCGGCAGGTCGCGCACCAGTCGCGTGTAGACACTCGCCGGCCCGCCGGCGGGGTGGAACAGGAACACCGGGGTCCCGGTGCCCGAACGCAGGCAGCGCACCGGGCCGGAGCCCTCGATCCGGTCGCGCAACAGGTCGGCCATCGCCGCGATCGTCGGCCGGTCGAACAGGTTCGCGGGCAGGTCCGCGAGTTCGGCCGACATCGCCGCCCGCAGCTCGGCCGGATCGCCCGGGAAGTCTTCGTGCACCCCGGAGAAGCGGCCGAGCACGTCGTGCCAGTGCCGGGCGACCCACCGCTCGGCGGGATCGCGCGGCCCGACGACGACCTCGGTGACCACGGCCGGGCCGGCGTCGAACCCGGCCTGCTCCGCGAGATGCGCCGCCAGCTCGGCGAGGCTCGCACCACGCAGCAGCATCGGCACCGGCAGCGGGAGGCCGAAGTCCCGCTCGACCGCGCCCCGCGCCCGCATCGCGAGCAGCGAGTCCAGGCCGAGCTGGGTGAGCGGCACGTGCCGGTCGACCTGCTCCGGCGCGAAGCCCATCAGCCCGGCGACCAGCGACGTCAGGTGGTCGGCGATGGCCGCGTGCGCGGTCGCCGGTTCCAGCGCCGCCATGCCCGGCCACGCGGAGGCCGCCGTGCGCCGTGGCACGAGCAGGTCGAAGAACGGCCGGTCGGCGAGTCGCGGGAACAGTTCGAGCACGGCGTCCGCGTCGAGCCGGGCCACGCCGATGGCCGCGCGGTCGCGGGCCAGGACGGCCTCCAGTGCTTCCAGCGCTTCGCCGGTGCCGAGCGGTTCGAGCACCGGGTTCGTCGTGCCGACCACGGCGCCTGCCTCGCCCCACGCGCCCCAGTTGATCGTCGCGGCGGGCAGGCCGTGGGCGCGGCGCCAGGCCACGAGCGCGTCGGCGTACGCATTGGCCGTCGCGTAGGCGGTCTGGCCGGGCGAGCCGAACAACGCGGCCGCGGACGAGTAGACCAGCCACCAGTCCAGGTCGTGGCCGAGCGTGGCCTCGTGCAGGCGCCAGGCGCCCCTCGCCTTCGGCCGCCACGCCGTCGCCACCTGCTCCGGGGTCAGCGACACGGCCGCGCCGTCGGCGAGCACCCCGGCCGCGTGCAGGACGCCACGCAGCGGCACCCCACCGCTGGTCGCGGCCTCGACGAGCCGTTCCGCGACCCCGGGTTCGGCGATGTCCCCCGCCACCACCACCGCGCCGGGCACGTCGACCGCGCGCACGCTCCGGGACGACAGGACGATTCGCGTCGCGCCCCGCTCGGCCAGCCAGCGCGCCGCGACGAGCCCCAGCCCGCCGAGCCCACCGGTGATCACGTAGGCGCCGTCGCGCACCGTCGGCCGCTCGGCCGTCCCGAGCCGGGGCCGGGTCAGCTCCCGGGTGTGCCGGACGCCGCGGCGCCAGGCGATCTCGTCGTCCGGGCCGTCCGCGCGCAGCTCCGCGGGCAGCTGGTCCAGCGACTCCGGGTCGAGGTCGACCAGGCTCGCGTGCAGCTCGGGGTGCTCGAACGCGAGCACCCGCACCAGCGCCCGCAGGCACGCCAGGTCCGGGCGGCCCGCCTCGCCGGAGTCGACCGCGAGCGCCGAACCGGTCACCAGCCAAAGCCGGGCCGGCGATTCGGCGAGCTCTGCGACCACCCGCGTGACCTCGTGCACGAGCTCCAGGCCGTCCGCCTCCCGGGCGAACCACACGACGCCGTCCGGCCGGGTCGCCAGTGCGGCACGCAGAGCCTGCGGGTCGTCCGGCGGGACCACGACCACGCGATCGTCGCCGAACCGCAGGCCCGGCTCGCCGTGGTGCACGAGCACCCAGGTCCGGTCCTCCTCGGCCGCGCCGGGCAGGCCGGTCCGCGTCCAGGACGCCTCGAACAGCTTGCCGGACAACGGAACCGGCAGCGCGGACCGACGGAACCGGCGGGCGTGCACGTCGCGGAACTCGGCCAGCACCGCGCCGTCGGCGGCGACGAGCTGCACCGTGCCACGCAGGTCGTCGCCGGACAGCGAGTCCACGACGGCGTCGACCCGCACCCCGGTCCGCGGGTCGCCGGCGACCGTGACCGCCCCGATCGACATCGGCAGGAACAGCCCGTCGGCCTCGCGCAGCGCCGGTCCGGTCGCGGCGGCCAAGGCGTGCAGGCAGGCGTCGGCCAGCGCCGGGTGCAGCACGTGCCCGGCCGGCTTCGGCAGGTCGACGGCCGCCGATGCGCGTCCCGCCACCGCGGTGACGTCGCGCAGCAGCCGGAACGCCGGGCCGTAGCTCATGCCCATCGCGTCCAGCGCGGCGTAGAGGTCGACCGGCTCACCGTCGACCGGGCCGAGCGGCTCCAGCGGCACCTCCTCGCCGACTCGGGCGGTCGCGTGGCAGACCCAGTCGCCCGGTTTGGTGTGCACGCTGATCACGCCGTCCGCCAGCGACGTCGTGACCTCCTGCTCGGGGCCGAGCGGCAGGATCTGGCGCAGCTCGACGTCGGTGACGCGTGGTCCGGCCGCGGACAGCGCCAGCTCGACGAACCCGGTCGCCGGGAAGATCGGCGTGCCGAACGCCGCGTGGTCGGCGAGCCACGGGTGCCGGTCCGTGCCGATCTCCCCGCGCCACACGCGCTGGCTGCTGCCGGGCACCTCGGCGTGCGTGCCCAGCAACGGGTGGCCTGCCGCCCGTGCCCGCCGGTGAGCCCAGAACCGCTCGTGCCGCCACACCGCGCCGGGCAGGTCGGCTACCGGTTGCTTCGGCTCCCGCGTGGTCAACACGTCGGGGTGGCCGAGCACGTGCAGGCGGGCGAGGCTGGTCAGGAACGCCATTTGCTCGTCGGCCTTGCGGTTCGTCGTCGGCAACCCGGTCGCCCCGGCCTGCTCGATCGCCGCGAGGGCCACCGGGTGCGGGGCGATCTCGACGAACGTGCCGTGGCCGTCCTCCACCGCCGCCGCCAATGCCTGCGCGAACCGCACCGGGCGGCGCAGGTTGGCCGCCCAGTAGTCCACGTCGAACAGCGGCTTGTCCCGCGGATCGTCGAGGACGCTGGTGTAGCAGGGCACCTCCGGGCTGCCCGGCTGCACCGCCAGCCCGGCGCGGAAGCGGTCCAGGATCGCGTCGACCGCTGCCGAGTGCCCGGCCCCGCTCACCGGCAGCAGCTTCGCGAACCGGCCCTGACCCTCCACATGCGACACCAGCGACGCGACCGCTTCGGCGTCACCGGTGACCGTGCACTGCGACGCCGACGCGAACACCGCGACCTCGACCCCGGCGAACTCGGCGATCTCCGTGGCCGACGCCTCGACCACGGCCATCGCGCCCGAGCCGGCCGCGTCGATCTCCCGCAGCAGCCGCGCCCGCGTCGTCATCACGCGCAGACCGTCGGCGACGTCCAGCGCTCCGGCGACCACGGCGGCGGCGACCTCGCCCATGGACTGCCCGAGCACCGCGGCGGGAGTCACGCCGTGCGCCCGCCACAGCCCGGCGAGGGCGACCTGCGTGCCGAACAGCGCCAGCTGCGTCGCGGCGAGGTCCGGCGGCTCGCCGGCCAGCACCTCCCGCAGCGAGAACCCGGCCTCGGCGTGGAACACCGGGTCGAGCCGGTCCACCTCGGCGGCGAACGCGGGCTCGGTTTCCAGCAGCCGCCGTCCCATCCCGGTCCACTGCGAGCCGTAGCCGGAGAACACGAAGACGACCCCGTCGAGCCTGCCCTGCCCCGGCTGCACGTCCCGCAGCGCGGCCGCCAGCTCCTCCCGGCTGGAGGCGACGACGGCGGCGCGCACCGGCAGGTTGTCGCGGCGGTGGGCCAGTGTCGAGGCCACCGCGCTCAACGGGACGTCGGAGGACTCGACCCAGCGGGCCAGCTCGGCAGCCCGATCCCGCAGCCCGTCCGCGGACCGGTCGGAGACGGCGAACACGTGCGGCCCGCCGTCGTCTTCGAACCGCGGGTTCGCCGGCCACTCCTCCAGCACGACGTGCGCGTTGGTGCCGCCGAACCCGAACGCGGACACGCCCGCCCTGGCCACACCGGAGTACCGCGGCCACGGCGCCGGTTCGGTGACCACGCGCAGGCCGTCGAAGTCGATGTGCGGGTTCGGCTCGCGGTAGTGCAGGCTCGGCGGCACCTGCCGCCGGGACAGCGCGAGCACGGTCTTGATGAGGCCGGTGATGCCGGCCGCGCCCTCCAGGTGGCCGAGGTTGCTCTTCACCGAGCCGAGGAGCAGCGGCCGGTCCGCGCCGCGGCCGAGCACGCGCTTCAAAGCCCGGGCTTCGATCGGGTCGCCGAGCAGCGTCCCGGTGCCGTGCGCCTCGACGTAGTCCACAACGGACGGATCCAGCCCGGCCGCGGCGTAGGCGTCCCGCAGCAGCGCGGCCTGCGCCTCCGGGTTGGGCGCGGTGATGCCGTTGGATCGGCCGTCGGAGTTGACTGCGCTGCCGCGGATCACCGCCAGCACCCGGTCGCCGTCGCGGCGCGCCGCACGCAGCGGCTTCAGCACGACGACCCCGCAGCCTTCGCCGCGGGCGATCCCGTCGGCGTGCGCGTCGAACGGTTTGCACCGGCCGTCCGCGGCGAGCACCCCGGCCTCGGTGAAGTTCGCGGTGATCCCCGGGGTGAGCAGCAGGTTCACTCCGCCGACCAACGCGGTGCCGATCTCACCGCGCTGCAGGCTCTGCACCGCCTGGTGGACGGCGACCAGCGAGGACGAGCACGCGGTGTCGATCGTGAGACTCGGGCCGCGCAGGTCGAGCAGGTACGACAGCCGGTTCGCGGCGATGCTCGCGGCGGCGCCGGTGCCGGACCACGCGTCGATCGCGGACACGTCGGTCATCGTCAGGTACCCGTATTCGGCGGCCGACAACCCGACGAACACGCCGGTGCGCGTGCCGCGCAGCGACGACGGTGCGATGCCCGCGTGCTCCAGCGCCTCCCAGGCGACTTCGAGCAACAGCCGTTGCTGCGGGTCCATCGCCTCGGCCTCGCGCGGGGTGATGCCGAAGAAGGCAGCGTCGAAACCCAGCGCGTCGTCGAGGAACCCGCCCCGGCGCGGCAGCGCGGCCACCTCGGCGGCGTCGGCGAAGGACTCCCAGCGGCCTTCGGGCCGGTCGCCGATCCCGTCGCCGCCGGACTCGAGGAACCGCCAGAACTCGCCGGGCGAGGTGATGCCGCCGGGCAGGCGGCACCCGATCCCGACGACGGCGACCGGCTCCCCCGGCTCCGGGGTCCACTGCGCCGCCGCCTCCCGCTCCACATCGGACAGTGCGGCGACGAGGCCGTTGATCGTCGGGTGCTCCCACACCAGGGTCGCGGGCAGCGACCGGCCGAGGAACCGGCCCAGGTCGCCGGTCAGCGTCATCGCGTCGCGGGAGGACAACCCGGTCTCCTGCAACGGCTTCGCCGGGTCGACCGCGGCGGCGGGGATCCCCAGCGTGGTGGCCACCCGGTCCACCAGCCAGGCACGCAGGCCGGTCATGCGAGCCGCCGCGCGTCGAGCGAGCCGTCCAGGTAGCGCTGGCGGGTCAGCGTCCGGCTGATCTTGCCGCTCGACGTTCTCGGCACCTCGCCGGGTTCGGTGAACACGACGTCCCGCAGCCGCAGGCCGTGCACCGCGGACACCTCGGACCGCAGCCAGGCCGCCACTTCGCCGAAGTCGGCCTCGGTGTCGCGGGCTCGTTCCAGCACGACCACCGCCGCTTCGCCGTCCTCGCCCGGCACCGAGAAGGCGGCGGCGGAGTGCGGCCGCACCACCGGGTGCGCTTCGACGGTCTGCTCGACGTCCTGCGGGTAGTGGTTGCGGCCGTCGACGATGATCAGGTCCTTCATCCGGCCGGTCATGAACAGCTCGCCCTCGAACAGGACCCCGAGGTCGCCGGTCGCCAGCCAGTCGCCGGGCTCGCCGGGCACCCGGCGGCCGAAGGTGGCGTCCGGCCGGTTCCAGTAGCCCCGGCCGACGTTCGGGCCGCTGACCCAGATCTCGCCGACCGTGCCGTCCGGGACCGGGACCCCGTCCGGGTCGACGATCCGGATCCGCTGGTCCACCGGCCGTCCGCAGGACACCAGGGTCGTGGTGGCGCCGCCGGAGGCGGGCGTCGCGGTGCCGGCCGCGAGGCGGTCCCGGTCGAAGGTGACCTGCCGCGACGACGATCCGGCGTCGGTCACCGACACCAGCACGGTCGCCTCCGCCAGCCCGTAGGACGCGCGGTGCACCTCGGGCCGTAGCCCGCACTCGGCGAACGCGTCCTGGAACTTCGCGATCGTCGACGGCAGAACAGGCTCGCTGCCGTTGATCAGCGACACGACGCGGCTCAGTTCCAGGTAGCTCTTCTCCCGCTCGGAGACCCGGGACGCGCTGTAGGCGTAGGCGAAGTTCGGCGCGGCGCTGATCGCGCCCGGGCTCGCCGACAACGCACGCAGCCACCGCTCCGGCCGCTCCAGGAACGCCAGCGGATCCATCAGCACCGACGTCAGGCCGCCGACCACGGGCGCGCCGGCACCGAGGATCAGGCCCATGTCGTGGAACAGCGGCAACCAGCTCACCGTCGAGGTGGCGCCGCGTCGCGCGCCATAGGCCCGCAACGCCTGCCGCGCGTTGGTGACCACGTTGTGGTGCGTCAGCATGACGCCCGCCGGGCTGCGCGTCGAACCGGACGTGTACTGCAGGTAGGCGAGGTCGTCCGGGTCCGGCGCCGGCCACTCCCGCGTGCCCGGCTCGGCCGGAACCGCGTCCACCACCAGGATTTCCGGTCCGGTCACCAGGCCCTTGACGTCGTCGCGCTCGTCGTCGACGGTCAGCACGAGCGCGGGCGAGCAGTCGTCGAGCACCGCGGTGAGCCGGTCGCCGTGCCCGGGCAGGGACGGCGCGAACAACGGGACGGCGACCAGGCCGGCGCGGATCGCCGCGAGGAACGCCACCACGTAGTCGGCGGACTGGTTCACCAGCACGGCCGCGCGGTCGCCCGGCTGGGCCAGCTCGCGGGCGCGCTCCGCCACCGCGCTCACGCGGTCGTCGAGTTCGCGCCAGGTCAGGGAAATCGCGTTGCCGTCGGCGCTGGCGCGGTAGTCCAGGAACGTCACGGCGATCTCGTCGCCCTGCACGCGGGACCAGTGTCCGAGCATGGTCGCGAACGAAGAGTTCTCAGTCATCGAGTCCCTCGGGGAATTTCCGTGCCCGAAAAATCCGTGCGCCGGAGGTTATTTTCGGGCTGAATGGGGTGTCAATCGATCGTGTCCGGGTTACTCACCGCGGGACGAGGATCCGGCCGACTCCGTTGTCACGACGGGCAGAACTTTGCGGGCGGGAGCGCGGAACACCCACAGGGCGAGCACCGCGCCGGCGATTTCCAGTACCGCCGCGACGATGAGCCCGGCGGTGTAACCGGTGGCGAGCGCGGGCCCGCCCAGCGCGCCCTCGTCCAGCCGGGCGGCACGCACGGCGGTCAGCACCGCGCCGATCAACGCGACGCCCATGGCACTGGACAGCTCACGGGACGCCGTCAGCAGCCCCGAGGCGGTGCCCGCGTGCCGTTCTTCGATGATTTCCAGGGAGTACGAGGTCAGCGGCGTGGTCAGGGCCGAGCCGGCGCCGATCAGGAGCAGGCCGGGGATCCGCGGCGGCACCTCGGGGATGTGGTTGATCACGGCCACCGCGAGCAGACCGAGCGCCACGACCAGCAGCCCGGCGCACACCGTCCGATGTGGACCGAGACGGGTCATGATCCGCGGCACCGCCGGGGTCACCGCCATGATGGCGACCGCGACGAGCACCAGCGGCAGGCCCGCCCCCACCGGGCTCAGGCCCAGCGAGTCCTGGTGCAGCAACGGGGTGAAGAAGAAGATTCCGGACACCCCGAGTCCCCACAGCAGTTGCACGGCCAGCGCGCCCGTGAACACCCGCTCCCGCACCAGCTCGCGTGGCACGAGCGGCTCCCGCGCGCGGCGTTCCCGCACCGCGAACCAGGCGATCAGGGCCAGCCCGGCCAGCAGCGGCGCCGCCTCGGCCAGCCGGGCGTCGTCGCCGAGTCCGACCATCGCGGCCGCGACCAGCACGAGCCCAGCCGTCACGAGCACCATCGCGCCGAGCGCAGGCCGCCGTGCACCCCGCACTCGTGCGGTGCCCGCGGTCGTCGGCAGCAACACGAGCATGACCAGCACGAACGGCACGTTGCTGAAGAAGATCCAGCTCCAGCCGAGGTACTCGGACAACAACCCACCCAGCGTGGGGCCGAGCGCGAGCGCCACCGCGAGGCACGCCGTCCACAACGTCGCGCCGATGGCTCGCTGCCTGCTGTCCAGGTTGGTGCGCAACAGGCTGAGCAGGGCCGGCACCAGGAACGCCGCGGCCAGGCCCTGCACCACGCGCGCCGCGATCAGCAGCGCACCGGTGGTCGCGAAGCCGCCGGCCACCGCGCCCAGCCCGAAGGCGACGAGCCCGCCGCCCAGCGTGCCCCGCTGCCCCCACCGGTCCACCAGCGTCCCGGCGACCAGCAGCAGGCCCGCGAACGGCAGCATGTAACCGATGCTGACCCACTGCAGCGTCGCGAGGTCCAGCGAGAGGTCGTGCCCGATCGAGGGCACCCCGGCGGCGACGATCGTGTTGTCCAGGGTCGTCACGAACGCGCCGAGCGCGACGACCAGCAGCGTGCGGCCCGCGTTCACGGCCGCTCACCGTGCCGCGTCTTCGTCGTGGAAGTCCTCTTCCAGCTGCTCCGGGCTGTAGTCCAGATCGATCTGGCGCACCGGCATCCCCCGCGCCGACTCGATCGCTTTGAGGCGGCGCATCGCGTGGTCGGCCGCGTACTCCATGACCCCGTCCAGCCGCAAGTCGAACGGGTCGCCGTCGAGCTTCTTCGTGGTCCACTCGATCTGCGCGATGGCGTGCGGTAACAGCGCCTGCATCTCGTCCTGCACGACCTGCCAGTTCGCATCGTCAGCCGCGACGTGGCGGCGGCAGGTGAACGTGCCCCACGCCATGTGCCGCCGTTCGTCGTCGCCGATGCGGCGGATCAGCTCCTGCATCCCGGGCAGGATGCCGTGCGCGCGGCAGGCCCGGTTCCACACGAAGTACCCGGTCAGCGCGAGCACGCCCTCGACGACGTGGTTGTAGACCACCGAGGCGCGGACCTGGTTGGCCGGGCAGGGATCGTGCTTGAGCCGCTCCAGTGCCGTGGGCAGGGCATCGTAGAAGATCGCACGGTAGCCGGGGTTGTCCTCGACGTGCTCGTGCAGGTTCCCGGTGACTCCGACGGCGTCCAGCCACAGCCGGAAGACCTGCGTGTGCTTGGCCTCCTCGAAGCAGAACTGGGTCAGGTACATCTCGTCGGCGAACCGGCCTTCCGCGGCCATCGCGGACAGGAACGGCTGGATGTCGTGCGTGACGGCCTCCTCGCCGCCGGCGAACTGCGCGCACAGCATCGTCGCGGCGAACCGCTGCGCGTCCGACAGCGCCGCCCAGTCCCGCGCGTCCTGGCCGAAGTCGATGTCGGCCGGGTTCCAGAACTTCGCGTTGCCCTTGGCGAACAGGCGCAGCGGCAGGACGTCCCAGTTGAGGCCGCCGGCGCGCAGCGCGGTGAACTCCTCGCGGATGGTGGTGGTCACTCAAGCCCTCCCGGGTTGCACAGGTACGTCGAGCCAGGCCGGATCGGCGGCGGTGGACGCGAAACCAAGCCGCCCGCCGCCGGAGTTCCAGTCCAGGAACAGCGGGTCCTTGGAGTCGATGACGAGCGCGAGGTGGTGGCCCGCGGCGACGGTGTACGCGGTGGGGGTGAACACGAAGTCGGCCGGCAACGGCTGTCCGGGCGTGGCGGTCTTCCAGCTGTAGGGCAGGTAGCTGATCAGGCTGCCCATGCCGATCGGGTCGACGTCGTAGACGTAGGCGACCGCGGTGCCGGTCGCGGCGGGCGGGATCACGGTCAGGTGCGCGTGCATCGAGCCGCGGATCTCGACCGGTTCGCCCGTGGGCGCCTGGTTCCACACCGCGCCACTGCCCGGGTCCACCTGGGGCAGGAAGATGTTCGGCGGGTTGCCGGTCATCGCCTCCAGGCTGTAGGTCGCCAGCGGCACGCCGCCGTCGGCGACGGTGTCCCGGTTCGCCGCCACGCTGCGGCTCCACGCGGCGGGCTGGTCCTGCAGGGTGTCGGCGCCGAGGTAGGCACGCCTCGGCTCGCCCAGCACATCGTCCCAAGTGGACCGATACGCCGGTTGCTGCATCCCGGGGCGGGCGCGGGTGACGACCGGCGGTTCGCCTGCGATCGAGGTTTCGGTGCCCGCCACGTGGGCGTCGAACCAGCGGTAGACCGAGGTCCACGTGTCGCTGGGCAGCCCGAGCAGGCCGCCGGATTCGGTGGCCGCGTGGTCGCCGGGCACGAACTCGGCGCGCTTCGGCACGGTCAGGCGCTGGAAGAACTCGGCCATCTGGCCCGGCGGGAACATCGTCTCGCTCCACGTCTGGATGGCCAGCACCGCAGGCCGGTTCGCGTTGATGCGGTCCAGGTACGTCGCGGGCGAGCGGGGCCGGGACCACTCGATCACGGCCGCCGAGTCGGCGTCGGAGATGCGTGGTTCCAGGTAGGTCCGCAGCATGGCGTCGGTTTCCGCGCTGAGCGTGCCGTTCGCCTTGCCGGACAGGTAGAGCACCAGGCCGGCGAGGCCGTGCCGGGTGTCGTTCGTGCTCAGCGAGGCGACCAGGTCGGCCCACCCGCTCAGCGAGGCCACGGCCCGGATCCGCGGGTCGAAACCGGAAGCGATCAACGCGATCCCGGCGCCGTAGGACACGCCGCCGACTCCGATGTGGGACGGATCCGCGTCGGTGTTGCGCAGCGCCCAGTCGATCACCGCCGTGACGTCGCTGATGTCCTCCGGCCCGGCGACCTCGACCTCGCCCGTCGATTCGCCGAAACCCCGTGCGCCGTAGGACACGACCACGTAGCCGCGGTTCGCCAGGTCCCGTGCCGGAACGATGTTCTGCGTCCGGCCGCCGCCCCACGCTCCGATGAGGACGGCCAGCGGGTGGGGACCCGGCGACGACGGCTCCATCACCATCGAACCGAGCGCGACCCCGTCGGCCGCGTGGATGTCCAGGAACTGCGTGCCGAAACCCCCGGCGGCGGTGGACACTCCCGGAAGGACGGTCCCCAGCAACGCGAGAACGACGGCGGTCACGCGGTGTTTCATCGGGCCGACGCTAACGATCAAACCCTTGCCGTTCAATGGATCCACCCGGCTTTGTCACGTGCGTCAGGGATCGGCGCGGCCGGATGCTCACGACGGCGCGATGGCCACCAGTTCGCCGCGCCCAGCCGGACCATGACGGCGGGCACGAGCAGGCAGCGGATCACGACCGCGTCCAGCAGGACCGCGACGGTCAGCCCGACGCCGGCTTCACGCACGACCCGGCTGTCCACGAACGCGAACGCCGCGAACACCAGCGCCATGATCAATGCGACCGCGGTGATGGTGCGCCCGGTCGAGACGAGCCCGTCGACGATCGCGGTGCACGTGCGGCCGGTGCGGCGCCACTCCTCCTGGATGCGGGAGATCAGGAAGACCTCGTAGTCCATCGACAGCCCGAAGAGGCCCGCGAACAGGAACACCGGCAGGTACGGCTCGATCGGGCCGCCGAACACCGCCACCACCACGCCGATCGTCGCGCCCGCGGTGAGCAAATTCATCACCGCCGCGGTCAGCGGGATCAGCACGCTGCGGAACACCATTGCCAGCAGCAGCACGGAAATCGCCACGACGGCGGCGAGGAAGAGCGGCAAGCGGCTGGTCACCGCGGCCGAGAAGTCGGTCTGCACGGCGACCGCGCCACCGACGTGCCAGCCGGGGCCCGCAACCTCCCGCAGCCATCCCACGAGTTCCGCGGTGGCCGGATCGTCCGGCCCGGTGTGAGGCGTGACGGTCGGGACCGGTCCCGGCGAGACGTCCGCTCTGGTGGCCACGATCTCGCGCAGGGCATCGGCGGCCACTGGATCGGGCCGCTCGGCAACGAGGACCAGCTGGCCGTTCGCGCCAGGGCCGAACCCCTCGGCGAGCAGCGTGTCGGCGACCTTCGTCGGGCTGCCGGGCGGATCGTGGCCGGTGCCGGGCACGCCCAGCCGCAGTCCCAGCGCCGGCGCCGCCAGCACCACGATGACCAGCACCGCGCCGATCGCGTAGGGCGCAGGCCGCCGGGTGACCGAGCGCGCCAGCCCGGCCCAGCCGCGGCCGGGCGCGGAATGCCGGGGCAGCTTCCGCATGCCGGTGAACCGCAGCAGCGCCGGGAGCAGCGTGAGCGCCGCGAGCATGGTGAGGCCTACCGACACCGCGGAGGTGATGGCGATGCCGTTCAGGAACGCCATGCCGACGGTGAACATCCCGGCCAGCGACAGGCACACCGTGACCCCGGCGAACACCACGCTGCGGCCCGAGGTGTCGGCCGCGCGTTCCAGCGCCGCACCCGGTGGCAGGCCTTCGCGCAGCCCCTGCCGGTAGCGGGTGAGCACGAACAACGCATAGTCAATACCGACGCCGAGGCCGAGCAGCGCGGCGATCTCGGTGCTGATCTTCGGCACGGTCAGCAGGTGCGACAGCAGCACGACCACGGCCAGCGCGGACCCGACCGACACCGCCGCGGTGAACACCGGCAGCACCACGCAGGTGAGCGAGCCGAACGTGATCAGCAGAACGATCGCGGCCGCGATCAGGCCGATGCCGGCGTTGCCGAGGTTGGGCGCGCCGACCGTCATCGCCGCAAGCTGCCCCGAGACGCCGACGGTCAGGTTGTCCGTTCGCGCGGTTTCGACGAGTTCCCCGGCCAGTTCGGGGCCGAGCTGGTCGGCGGGGGCGTCGAAGCTGACGACGATCACCGCGGTTCGCCGGTCGGCCGACACCAGTTCCGGCGCGGCGTACAGCGAAACCACTTGGCTGACGTGGTCCAAATCGGACAATTTGCGGAGCAGCGGTTCGATCTGGTCCCTGGCCGCGTCGATCGTGCCGGTGGTGGTGATGACCACGCGTTCGGTGTCGCCCTTGGGCAACAGCTCTGCGGCGCTCGTGCTGTCCGCGGCAGGCAACGCGACCGTGTCCCGGTACGCGGCGCCGGCGTGTTGCGCGGCGAGCACGAGACCGGCGAGGGCGAGCAACCACAACGCGATCACCCAGGGCGCATGCCGGAAGCACCGTGACGCGAGTCCTGCCATCCACCTCCTCCCAACCTGGCCGGAGCGCCAAGCTAACAACGGCGTCCGCGCGGGAACAGGGGTGACGGGGTTTTTCGCTTGCCGGTGACACATTTTCCGCGGCGGGTGCGTTCAGCCGTGACAGTGTCGGCGGGCGAGCGTTGCGTGGTGTGGGCGGATGTGCGTTGATTCGGGACATGGCGACCGGTCAGGCACGGCGACTGTGGCTCTCGCTGCCCGCGGAGCTCGCCCGGCGGTTCCGCCCGCACGCGGACCGGCTGGCGACGAAGATCCTCGACGAGATCCAGCACGCGGTGCCCGAGTACGCGAAGCCGCTGGAGGGGCAGTTCGGCGAGGTGATCGTGCGGGCGATCGAACAGGCGGTGCTGAGTTGCCTGGACAGCATCGAGGACACACGGTCCACACCGGACCGTTGGGGCAAGTTGTTCCACGAGGTGGGCAAGCGCGTGTACCACGACGGCGGGAGCCTGAACTCGTTGCAGGCGGCGTACCGCGCGGGTGGCCAGGCGGCTTGGCGGTACGTGTCGAGCTTCGGCCAGTCGATGCGGTTGCCGGTGCCGATGCTGTGCGTGAGCGCGGAGGCGATTTTCGCGTACGTGGACGAGATCTCGTCGTACTCCGTGGAGGGTTACACGCTGGCCCAGGCGCGCGCGACGGGCACGCTGGAACGGCGGCGACGCCGGCTGCTGGAGCTGATCCTGGCCACGCCACCATCATCGCCCGCGGCGGTCGCGTCGATGGCGAAGGCAGCGCAGTGGACGTTGCCCGAGTGGGTCACCGTGGTCGCGCTGGAGCCGCTGACGGAGGAGCAGTTCGCCCCCACCCTCGGCGACGACGTGTTGCTGGACCTGGAAGGTGCCGAGCCGTGCCTGATCACCCCGGACCCGTCCCGGGATCTGCCGGAGATGCCCCACTGGCGGGCGGCTGTGGGCCCCCGGGTGCGGATCTCGGACGCCGCAACGTCCCTCCACTGTGCGAGGCGCACGCTGGAACTGGCGCGCGGTGGCGTGATCCCGGAAGCACAGGTGGTGCACGCGGCGGACCACCTGACGGCGCTGTGGTTGCTGCAGGAACGCTTCCTGCTGGACGAGTTGTCGGCCCGGGTGCTGGCCCCGTTCGCGTCCCTGACGGCTAAGCAGCAGCTACGGCTGGCCGAGACGCTCCTGGCGTGGCTCAAGTGCAACGGAAGCACGCTGGAAATCGCGCGGTTGCTGGACATCCACCCGCAAACGGTGCGCTACCGGGTGGCACAGCTGACGGAGCTGTTCGGGGCCCGCCTGGGAGACCCCCAGGAGCGGCTGAAGATGCAAATCACGCTGGAAGCGCACCACTTGCTCGGCACGAAGCCGGAGTAGCCGGGTGATAACGGGTTAACGCCGGCCGCAGTAGCTGCGACTGACAGGCATGAAGGCGCGCGTCGCCGGGTTGGTGGCAGCTGTGGTCCTCGCCGTGAGTGCCTGCGGCGAGAAGCCTGCCGCGCCTCCGCCCACGTCCGCGCCGTCCACCAGTTCGCCGTCGGCGGCGACCTCGCCGCCCTCGCCGGTCCCGGTCACACCATCGCCGAGCACGTCCACCCGCCTGACGACCAAGCGCTCGCCGCGTGCGGACAGCGGGCCCGGCTGCGGCCAGCGGGCCGTGAACGCGGGCCGGTTCAACCCGAAATGCCCCGAGTACCAGGGCTACCTCGACCCGGGCGGCCCAGGCCGCGGCAAGACCTCGGGCGACTTGCAGCGCGAGTACGCCTGCGAGCAGGGCTACCTGCCGAAGAGCGAGTGCTGACTACTCCTCCAGCTGCTCCAGCTCCTCGCGCAGCAGGTCCCGCTGCGAGGGCGTCAGGCGGCGCAACTGCAGGTCCAGCACCGCCCGCGCCTGCAGCTCGCTGACGCCGAGCACCTGCTGCACCGCGACCTGCGGGTCCGTCGCCTCCCACAGGGCGTCGACCAGGTCGTGGCGCTGGTCGTAGATCGTCAGCAGCCCGCGCAGCACCGTGGCGCGGTCCTCCCGCGCCCGCCGCCCCCGGGTGCGGAAGAGCGCCGTCCGCAGGGTGGACTTCCCGAACAGCAGACAGGGCGGCTGGGGACGCCGGTGTGCGGTTCCACTGCGGGAACATCTTCGAGGTGTCCCTCCGCGGCGGGTACGACCTGGTCTACGCCTCCGGGTGCTTCCACCACCTGCCGCCGCACCGGCGGCTGAGCAGATCACGGTTGGCGATATGTCGACCGCATCCACGTCGAAGCCCTGGGCAGCCAGGTACCGCGCGTTGCGCCCCGGCCCGCAGCCCACGTCCAGCGCGCGCCCCGGCGGGATCAGGCCGCCCTCGATCCAGGCGACCAGATTCTCGTCCGGCTTGTCCACCCCGAACGGCACGTCCCGGTCCGCGTAGAAGCCGTCCCACCCGCCTCCGCGAACCCCCGGCGCCACCATCCCGTCCAGCAGCCGGAGCACGTCCTCGGTCGAGCGGATCTCCCGGCTCACCGGTACCTCCTGAAGCAGCGTGGACGGGCGGATGCGCGCGGGCAGCAACGCGGCGAGACCGTCATGCCCGGACTCTGTCAGCGGCGCCCCCGCTTCGGCAAGGCCGCCACGCCCGCCTCGGCCACCTCGGTGTCCTGCTCGACCGAACCGGCGCTGACCCCGATCGCCCCGACCACCTCCCGGCCACGCACCAGCGGGATCCCGCCGCCGAAGATGACCAGCCCGCCGTTGGTCACCTCGATCCCGTACAGCGGCGCACCGGGCGCCGCCGCCTCGCCCAGCTGGGCCGTCGTCATCTTCAGCAGCGCGGCCGTGCGCGCCTTGCGGATCGCGATGTCGATGCTGCCGAGGATCGCGCCGTCCTGCCGGGCGAACGCGATCAGGTGCCCGCCGTCGTCGACGACGGCCACGTTCATCGGCTGCTCGATCTCCTCGGCCTTCGCCAGCGCGGCTTCGAGAACCGGCTGCGCATCGGCCAGTGCGAGACGTGGTGCCACGTTTTCTCCTTCACTTGAGCGGAATTCCGACGACCATGCGGGCCGCGTTGTGTCCGAGCACCCGCGCGCGGGACAGCGGCCCGGTCAGGGCGGGCGAACCAGCCGGGCGCTTGGCGTGGTGGACGCACACCTCGTCCGCCACCCCGATCCCGACATCCAAAGAGGACAGGCAGGCCGCCGCGTACCCCAGCACGAGCGCGTCCCCTCCGGACACCTCCTCGACCACCAGCGGCACGCCCTCCTCCTCCAGCCCGGCCCGGATCTCCCGCAGCACGGGCGACTTCGCGTCCAAGCACCGCAGCACCACCGCCGGCCCCCGCATCAGCCCGCCGTTTCCAGCGACACGTCCAGCGCGTGGCTCGCGACCAGCCCGGTCGCCACCGCGTTGCGCGGCCCCTCGCTGCCGCGCACGTTGCCCGTGCCGCACACGATCCCCATCCCGGCCACCGCTTCCGCGATCATGTCCGGGATCTCGAAGTCCAGCGCGGACCCGCCGAGCACCACGACGAACCCGATCTGCCGCAGGTTCCCGCCCGGCGCGACCTGCTCCAGCGCCCGCAACGCGTTGACCACGAACACCTTGTGCTTCGCCGAGCGCCGCACCTGGCGGATCTTCTCCAGGTTGTGCCGGGTGGGCACCGGCCGCATCCCGGCGTCGGACAACACGACCACCCGCGCGAACGCCTCCGCCGGCAGTGGCTCGTCGAAGAACCGCGCGGTGCCGTCCTCCATCCGCACGTGGAAGAAGCTCTCGGCCTTGGCCAGCGGGTACTTCTTGATGTCCTCGGCCAGCTCCCGGTTGTCCAGGCCCAGCTCGGAGTCGATCAGCTTCGTCACCAGGTCGCCCGCCCCGGCCAGGTGCACCGACCGCACCACCCCGTCCCCGGCCACCGCGGCGTCGGTGGAGCCACCGCCGAGGTCGAGGATCGCGACCGGCCGCCCGGTGCCCGGTGTGGTCAGCGCGCCGAGCACCGCCATGTCGGCCTCGACCCCGCCGATCAGCACCTCGACCCCCAGCGCCTCACGCAGCTTCTCGGCGAGCAGCCGCATCGGGCCGCGGCTGGTACGCACCATCGCGGCCAGCGCGACCGCGTTCTCCAGCGCGAACTCCCCGGCGAGCGCGCCGGTCACCTCCTGCGGCACGAACGTGTCGACGGCCAGCACGTCCTGGATCCGCACCGCGCCCACGGCGGTGCCGGTCAGCTCGGACATCGTGTCACGCACCCGCGCCAGCATGCCGCCGACGTGGGTGCCCGCCTCGCCGGTGGCGTCGGTCAACGGCCGGACCCGGCGCAGGGTCGCCATGATCTCCGCGGCACCGGCGTCGATCTCCACCGACCGCTTGACCTGCTCACCGATCAACGTCAGGTTCCCGGCCGGAATGCGCCGCCCGGTGATGTCCCCGCTCGGCGTGCGCACGACGACCGCGGACCGGTTGCCGACCAGGGCCCGCGCGACCGGCGCGATCATCCGCGTCTGCTCGGCGTCGAGGTCGAAGACGGTCGCGATGCCGTAGGAGTTCGACAGGGTCCGGATGGTCCGGCCAGGCTCGGCCACCTCGACCGCGGCCGGCATGCCGAGCGGCACCTTCTCCACCAGCGTGACCTCGTCGACCACCGGGATCGGCGCCGACAACCGGTTCGCGATCAGTGTCGCGTCGTCGGCGAGCACGATCGCGCCGGTGACCTCGACGCCACGCGCGACGGCCTTGTTGATGCCCGCCGCCGCGTCCTCGAAGTCCACACCGGACCCGACCACGCAGATCACCTTCGCGCCCGGCGCGCAGTCCGGCAGCGATCCAAAAGCGACGGTCTCGCCGACGCCGAGTCCCGCGCCGCCGGGCGTGTCCGGGTTGTGCCCGATCATCGTCGACTCGGTCACGATCGTCTCGGTGATCGTCTCCATCGCCAGCCCGCTGATCACCGGCGTGGCCTCGTTGACCAGCACCGCGCTCAGCTCGCGCACCGGCCGCCCCGCGGACGACAGCGCCCGCCGCACGACCTCGACGACCCCGGGCACGTTGTCGGTGGTGCCCTTCACCCCGGACGTCGGCGTGAGCGCCCCGGACAGGTACGTCACGCGCCCGCCCGGACCGATCTCCGCGACACAGGCCTCCGTGGTCGAGTTCCCGATGTCGACGCCAACCACGAGCGCCATCGCGATCAGCCCGCGTCGGCCAGCTGGATCCGCACGTCCAGCTCGACGGGTCCGGCGCCGGGCACCACGAACTCGGTCTCCTTGATGTGCAGCAACGCCGCCTTCGCCTGCCAGCGCGGGCGGGCCATGAAGTCGTTGCGCGCGGGCACCGGCTCCGGCGACTCGCCCTTGGCGTAGCGGGCGGCGTTGCGGCCGACCTTGCGGAAGGTCTCCAGGTCCATCAGCGGCGCCTGCGGGAACAGCTCCAGATTGGACAGTCGCACCAGGTCCTTCTGGTGGATCATCGTGGTACCCCGGGACAGCACACCGACCGCGATGCCCGAACCGGACAGCTTCGCCGCCGCATGGGCGATCACCGCGAGGTCCGAGCCGCCGCGGAACCGGATCACCCGCGCGTGCACGCCCTGCTCCTCGATGCCGGCGAGCAGCTCGCGCAGCACCTCCGCGTGCGGGATGTCCACGATGGTCTTGGTGAAGAAGTCGCCGAACGCGGGCGACAACCCGATGACCACCTCGTCGCTGCGCGTGCCCGGCCCGGCGGGCCCGCGCTCGTCGAGGGTGAGCGTGCGCCGGCTGCCCACACTGGTGTCCGTCATGGCACTCCTCCTCAGACGACTTCCTGCTCCGGGTTCTGCGCGCTCACCACGTGGCGCAGACGCTTCATCTCTTCCCAGCGCGCCCCGGTCGGCCGGTAGCCGCTGCCCGGGCCCGCGTAGTCGTTGACGTCGTTGATCGCGGACAGCGTCTCCAGCTCGGGCGTCAGGATGGCCGACGTGTGCAGCAGGTCCCCGGACACGCGCTGCCGCAGCACCGCCAGCAACGACTCGGCCATGTCGGTGAACCCCGCGCCGTCCAGGGCCTTCACGATGTCCACCCCGGTCACGCCGCGGTCCATCACCGACTGCGCCGCCTTCAGGTCCTCCAGCACGTCCCGCAGCGGCAGGTCCTTGCTGCCGTGCGCGTAGGTGACCGCCTCGACCTCCTTGTCGGTGATCGGCGGCAGGTCGAGCTGGGCGAACACGCCCTGCAGTGCGCGGGCGGCGCGGTTGCGGGCGGCGAGGATCTCCGCCTCCGGCACGTGCCGCAGTCCGCCGTCGACCTGGAGGTCGCGCTGCAGCACGTTCCAGTCGTCGTAGTCCTCGGCATCCACATTGGATCCGGCGAACATGTTGTCGTAGTTCGGCGTCGAGGAGTAGCCCGAGCAGACGAAGTCGGTGCCGGGCAGCAGCTGCGGCAGCAGGCGCGCGACGCGGCGCATGTCCGAGTGCGAGAACGACTGGTCGTTGCCGGAGGCGCACTCGAGGTCGACCATGCTCGCGATCAGGTTCTCCGCGAGCACCGCGCGGATCCCGGCGGGCACCGCGCCGGGCACGCCGATGCAGCTGATCGACCCGTTCTGCAGGCCCTGCACCCCGGCGCCCTTGGTCACCAGGATGCAGCGGATCTCCAGGTACAGCATGGACTTGCCCTCGGCGTTGCCCATCTGCACCTCCGACCCGGTGCCCGAGGTGAACCGCATCTTGATGCCGCGCGAGGCGTAGGCCGAGGCGAGGAACGCCTTGGACCACGGCGTGTCGTCGCCGTCGCAGAACACCGGCTCCGTGCCGTACACCGAGATCGTCTCGGCGTACGCGGTGATCCCGCGCATGCCCAGCTCCAGCTCGGTGGCCTCTTCGAGCGCGCACTGGGTCAGCACGCCCGGGGTCCCGGCCTGGGCGCCGACCTGCAGCGCGATCGCCACCAGCGGCGCGTACCGCACGACACCGAGCGTGGTCTCCAGCTCGCGGAACCCGCGCAGCGAGGCTTCCGCGGCGTCGGCGGCGACCTGCACCGGGTTGTCCCGCGCGCTGGTCGCGTGCGCCTGGTTCGCCGGTGTGCGGCGGGCGCGCATCTTCTGCAGCGCCATCATCATCTCGACCACGTTCATGGTCTTGACGACCTCGAGCAGCTTCGCCGGGGTGAGCCCGCGGGTCAGGGCGAGCACGTCCTGCCGGGTGGCGCGCGGGTCGACCAGCAGGTGCGCGATCTCCACCGCGGGGACCGCCATCGCGTGCTCGGTGGCCTCGACGTCGATGGCGTGGTCGGCGATGAACTGGTCGAGGAAGTCGAACTCGGCCCGCGGCTTGCCGTCCATCTCGACGATCACGCCGTCCTCGACGCGCACGCCCGGCTCCGGGTCGTACGGGCTGTCCATCGCGACCATGCCGACCTCGGGCCACTCCTCGACGAACCCGTCGAGGTTGACCGGCCGCCGCTCCAGAGCCTCGGTCCGCTTCGACCGTCGTGCGCCCGTCATCGGCCGTCCTCCCGTGCCAGGATGTCGCGTCGTTCGTAGACGTCGGCGGCCTCGCGGACGAGCTGCGCGCACAGCGTCGCGGAGTACTTCGACTCCAGTTCGTCGGCGATCTCGCCGAGCTGTTCCTTGGTGGAGGCGCGCGGCCGGAGCGAGTTGTAGATCGACAGCACCAGCTCGTCGGGCAGCGCGGTCAGCTCCGCCGCGCGGCGGAAGTTCTGGGCGAGCTGCGGGCGGCCGACGCGCTCGGCGATCTGGGCCTGCAGGCGCAGGGTCTCCGGCGCGATGCGCAGGTCCTCGGGCGCGACCTCACCGGCGAGCACGGCCGCCATGGTGAGCTCGTCGAGGCGTTTTCCGGTCGGGGTCTTCAGCAGTTCGGGGCGCCGCGCCGCGAGCGGGTAGTCCCGGCCCGGGTCGAGGTCCACCTGGCTCGGAGTAGTCACGGGCCGGACCGTAAGCGGCGTCACGTTGCATCAACGTTGCACTTCGCGGCTCGAGGTGAGTGGCCAATCGGCTCGGCGAACTCCCACTCGAATGGGCCAACGGGCCGCAGCCGCCCCAGCGTGTTGGCACCCCGCCGCGGTCATCCCCGGCACCGTGATGGCCCCTTGCGGTGGCCTGCTCGCCGCTCCCGGCGGCGTGTTCGCCGCGCCGGGCGCCGTGTTGGTCCCTCCCGGCACCACCCCTGCCCTCCCCGGCGGGCGCGGCGGCCACTCCCGCCGGGAGCCGAACACCCGGGCGAACCGCGGCCAACCCAGCGGCGCAACGTCGGTGCAACCCGCGGCTTCGCAACCTGTGCGGCATCCGTACTGCGTCAAGGAGGACCCAGTGACCGATGTGGCACCCCTGCGCCGGCCCGCCGGCCTGCACCGGTTGACCGGCGGCCGCGGCGACCTGCTCGCCGAGTTCTTCGGCACGTTCCTGCTCATCGCCCTCGGCGACGGCTGCGTGGCGATGGCCGTCGCGGGCCTGCCCGGCTCCGGGCGCACCGCCGGCGCCACCACGATCTTCCAGGGCACCGGCGACTGGCTGCTGATCGTGTGGGGCTGGGCCTTCGCCGTGGCCTTCGCGGTCTACGTGGCCGGCGGCGTCAGCGGGGCGCACCTCAACCCCGCCGTCACGCTCGCGATGGCCGTGCGGCGGCGGTTCCCGTGGCGCAAGGTGCCCGGCTACTGGGGCGCGCAGCTGGCCGGCGCGTTCACCGGCGCCGCGCTCGTGTACGCCGTCTACCGCCCGGCGATCAGCGCGTTCGACGCCGCGGCCGGGACGCCGAAGAGCGAGACGACGTTCTCGATCTTCGCGACCGTCCCGGCGCCGTACTTCGCCAGCTGGTTCGGCCCGCTGCTGGACCAGGTCGTCGGCACGGCGGTGCTGCTCGTGGTGGTGCTCGCCCTGATCGACGCCCGCAACAAGGCGGTCTCCCCGAAGATGGGGCCGCTGCTGATCGGCTTCACGGTTGCCGCGATCGGGCTGTCCTTCGGCGCGAACGCCGGCTACGCGATCAACCCGGCGCGCGACTTCGGCCCGCGGCTGTTCGCGTTCTTCGCCGGCTGGGGTGACACCGCGATGGCGCCCTACCTGTGGGTGCCGATCGTCGGCCCGCTGGTCGGCGCCGTGGTCGGCGCGCTGCTGTACGACTTCTTCATCGGTGATGTGCTGCACGCGCGGCAGGTCGCCGAGGAGAAGTTCGTCGGCTAGTCCTCGCCGAGCAGCCACTCCAGGCGGGCCGACGCCACGGCCCGCCTGGGGTCGTCGGCAGGCAGGCGGCGGGTGAGGTGCTCGAACACCTCGACGTCGTCCCGGCCCGTCTCGCTCTGCGCGAACGTCCACAGCACGTCCGGATCGGGGTGCCCGAGCACGGCGGTGCGCACGGCCGCGACCAGCTGCTCCCGCTCGGCGCGGATGGCGGGCGCGTCCGACCGGCTCAGCAGCGGCGCCGGGCAGGCCGCCACCGCCGCGGCGACATCACCGCTGTTCAACGCCAGCCGCACGCGCAGGAAATCGGCCTTGACCTCGGCTCGCAGCTGGTAGGGCTTGGCTCGCATGACGTCGCCGCCGAGCTGACCGCGCAGCCGGTGGATCTCCGCGCGCACGGTCGTCGGGTTGCCGTCGTCGCCGTAGAGCTGCAACGCCAGCTGCTCGGCGGTCAGCCCGGCGGGGTGCAGCGCGAGCAGGGCGAGGATCTCCGCGCGCCGCAGGGTGAGCGGCAGGGCGCGGCCGTTCATCACCGCGGCCGGGTTGTCGCCGAGGAAGGACAGTTCGAGCGTCGGGCGCCGGGTGGCCGTGGTCGTCCGGAGCCGCAGCAGGTACCCCTCCGGCAGCGGCTCGACGTGCGCCTCCCGGCCGTCGTCGAGCAGCACGCGGTCGGCGTCCACCGCGACCCGCTTCGGCAGCCGCCCGAGCCGGTCGGCCGCGATCACCCGCCCGGTCGGGGTGAGCAGCGCGCCCGGCTCGCCACGCAGCCGCGCGAGGTGCGGCATGTTCTTCGTCAGCAGCTGGCCGTCCAGCCACTCCATCCGCCGCCGCAGGTGGCTCTCGGCGAGTTGCGCGGTGGCGTTGACCAGCGAAACCGTCGCCGGGTGCAGCGTGTCGAGCAGCCCGCTGACGTCGATCGCGCCGAGCAGGTCGCCGGTGTCCGGGTCGTGGATCGGGGCGGCCGCGCAGGTCCAGCCGTGGTAGGTCTTCACCAGGTGCTCGGCCGAGTAGATCTGCACCGGGGCGTCCACGGCGAGCGCGGTGCCCATCGCGTTGGTGCCGATCGCCCGCTCCGACCAGCCGGTCCCCTCGCACAGCCCGACCGGGTCGGCCTGGCTGCACAGGTTGGCGGGCCCCTCCCGCCACAGGATCGTGCCCTCGGCGTCGGTGACGATCATGACGTGCCGCGACTCGTCGGCGATGCTGCCCAGCAGTTCCCGCAGCGTCGGCAGAACGGCGTGCAACGGGTGGGCATCGCGGACGTCGGCGACTTCGTCCGGCGCGTAGACGATCGGCGGACGGAAGTCGTCCGGATTGATGTGCGCGGCGAGTGAGCGTTGCCAGGACTCGGAAATCACCGGACGGGGTGAAAACTGCGCGCGAGCACCACTCAGAGTCGCATCGCGAACCTGTTGCAGCACCTCGAACTGCGCCGCCGGGTCCGACGCCAGGTGCAGCGCCGTCGGGGCGTCGGTCACGGTTTCGGCGTCCATTGAGCACTCCGGCGTCGTCGACGGAACGGGCACCGAAAGCATGCCGGGCGCGTGCCGCGTTCGGCAACCGTTGCAACGACGCTGCAACGTCGCCTTCCCTAGCTTGGCGCCCGGTGCGCCGAAGCCGTTCGCACCGAAGACCGATCCAGGAGGCAGGCTCATGACGAAGTACGCCGCGCCGGGCGAAACCGGCAGCGTCGTCGCGTTCGAACCGCGGTACGACCACTTCATCGGCGGCGAGTACGTCCCGCCGGCGAAGGGCGAGTACTTCGAGAACCCGACGCCGGTCACCGGCAAGACCTTCACCGAGGTCGCGCGCGGGACGGCCGAGGACGTCGACCGCGCGGTCGCCGCCGCCACCGGGGCGGCCGCCGCGTGGGGTCGCACCTCCCCCGCCGAGCGCGCCGCCGTGCTGCTCAAGATCGCCGACCTGATGGAAGCCAACCTCGAGAAGCTCGCGGTCGCCGAGTCGTGGGAGAACGGCAAACCGGTCCGCGAGACCCTGGCCGCCGACATCCCGCTGGCGATCGACCACTTCCGCTACTTCGCCGGCGCCATCCGCGCGCAGGAGGGCGGCATCTCCCAGGTCGACGCGGACACCGTGGCGTACCACTTCCACGAGCCGCTCGGCGTGGTCGCCCAGATCATCCCGTGGAACTTCCCGATCCTGATGGCCACCTGGAAGCTCGCGCCCGCGCTCGCGGCAGGCAACTGCGTGGTACTCAAGCCCGCGGAGCAGACCCCGGCGTCGATCCACGTGCTGCTGAGCCTGATCGCGGACGTCGTCCCGGCCGGCGTCATCAACGTCGTCAACGGCTTCGGTGTCGAGGCGGGCAAGCCACTGGCCCAGCACAAGGGCATCCGCAAGGTCGCCTTCACCGGTGAGACCACCACCGGCCGCCTGATCATGCAGTACGCCAGCGAGAACATCATCCCGGTCACGCTGGAGCTGGGCGGCAAGAGCCCGAACATCTTCTTCGCCGACGTCGCCGCCGAGCAGGACGCGTTCTACGACAAGGCGCAGGAGGGCTTCGCGATGTTCGCCCTCAACCAGGGCGAGGTCTGCACCTGCCCGTCGCGCGCGCTGATCCAGTCGTCCATCTACGACCGGTTCCTCGCCGACGGCGTCGCGCGCGTCGAGAAGATCAAGCAGGGCCACCCGCTGGACACCGACACGATGATCGGCGCGCAGGCCTCGAACGACCAGTTCGAGAAGATCCTTTCCTACATCGACATCGGCAGGCAGGAGGGCGCGCAGGTCCTCACCGGCGGCGGGAAGGCCGACCTCGGTGGCGAGCTGGCCGGCGGCTACTACATCCAGCCGACCGTGTTCGCCGGTGACAACAAGATGCGGATCTTCCAGGAGGAGATCTTCGGCCCGGTCGTGTCGGTGACGAAGTTCGACGACTACGACGACGCCATCAAGATCGCCAACGACACGCTGTACGGGCTGGGCGCGGGTGTCTGGTCGCGCGACGGCAACACCGCGTTCCGCGCCGGACGCGAGATCCAGGCCGGTCGCGTGTGGACGAACTGCTACCACGCCTACCCGGCGCACGCGGCGTTCGGCGGCTACAAGCAGTCCGGCATCGGGCGCGAGACCCACAAGATGATGCTCGACCACTACCAGCAGACGAAGAACCTGCTGGTGTCGTACTCGCCGAACGCGCAGGGGTTCTTCTGATCATGAGCCGGGTGGATCTCACCGACGCCGCCGCGGACCTGCTGCGGCGGCTGACCGGACAGCACGGTCCGCTGATGTTCCACCAGTCCGGTGGGTGTTGTGACGGCAGCGCGCCGATGTGCTACCCGGCCGGGGAGTTCCGCACCGGCGGATCCGACGTGCACCTCGGCGACCTCACGGTCGCCGGGGTGCCGGACCCGATCCCGGTGTGGATGTCGGCCGCGCAGTTCGAGTACTGGCGGCACACGCACCTGACGATCGACGTGGTTCCCGGCCGGGGCAGCGGGTTCTCGCTGGAGGCCCCGGAGGGTGTGCGGTTCCTGATCCGGTCGCGGTTGCTGACCGACGAAGAGTTGTCTGCTTTGGACTGAGAGGACGGGGCATGGGCGGGTACGCCGGCGTCTACGAGGAAAGTCTGCGTGATCCGGAGGGTTTCTGGCTGTCCGCGGCGTCGACGATCAGCTGGACGAGGCAGCCGGACCGCGCGCTGGACGCCGAGTACCCGCCCTGGTACCGGTGGTTCCCCGGCGGCAGGCTGAACACCTGCTACAACGCGCTGGACCGGCACGTCGCCGCCGGTCACGGTGACCGCGTCGCGCTGATCTACGACTCACCGGTCACCGGTTCGTCGGCCCGCTACACCTATGCGGAGTTGCTGGACGAGGTCTCGCGGTTCGCCGGTGCGCTGCGCGGGCTGGGCGTCGAGCGCGGCGACCGGGTGGTGCTCTACCTGCCGATGATCCCGCAGGCCGTGATCGCGATGCTGGCGTGCGCGCGGCTGGGCGCGGTGCATTCGGTGGTGTTCGGCGGGTTCGCGCCGAAGGAGCTGGCGGTGCGGATCGCCGACGCGCGTCCGAAGGTGGTGGTGTGCGGTTCGTGCGGCATCGAGCCGGCGCGGGTGATCGAGTACAAGCCGATCGTGGACGAGGCGATCGCGTTGTCTGGCGAGTCGCCCCAGGTGGTGGTGTTCCAGCGGGATCAGGTGCGGGCTGCGCTACGACCGGGTGAACACGACTGGGCTGACCTGGTGGCGGACGCTTCGCCGGTGTCCTGTGTGGAGGTTGCCGCGACCGACCCGTTGTACGTGCTGTACACGTCCGGCACGACGGGCAAGCCGAAGGGCGTGGTGCGGGACAACGGCGGGCACGCGGTCGCGCTGGCCTGGTCGATGGCGAACATCTACGACATCGGGCCGGGCGAGGTGTGGTGGACCGCGTCCGACGTCGGGTGGGTCGTCGGGCATTCCTACATCGTGTACGGACCGCTGCTGGTCGGGGCGACGACTGTGCTGTACGAAGGGAAACCGGTCGGCACGCCGGACGCCGGCGCGTTCTGGCGCGTGATCTCGACGTACGGGGTGAAGGCGCTGTTCACCGCGCCGACGGCGATGCGGGCGATCAAGAAGGTGGACCCGTCGGGTGAGCTCCTGCGGGACATGCCGACGCTGCGGACGCTGTTCCTGGCCGGCGAGCGGCTGGACCCCGAGACGTACCAGTGGGCGACGGCGCGGCTCGGGGTGCCAGTGGTGGACCACTGGTGGCAGACCGAGACGGGCTGGGCGATCGCGGCCAACCCGCGCGGGCTGGAGCCGCTGCCGCTGAAGCCGGGCTCGCCGAGCGTGCCGATGCCCGGTTACGACGTGCGGATCCTGGCGGAGTCCGGCGAGGAGGTGCCGCGCGGCGCGGAGGGCGCGGTATGCGTCCGGCTGCCGCTGCCGCCGGGCACGCTGCTGGGCTTGTGGAACGACGATTCGCGGTACGTGACGTCGTACCTGTCGCGGTACCCCGGGTACTACCTGACCGGCGACGGTGGATTTGTCGACCAGGACGGGTACCTGTTCGTGATGGGCCGGACCGACGACGTGATCAACGTGGCGGGCCACCGGTTGTCGACGGGCGCGATGGAGGCCGTGCTGGCGGCGCATCCCGCGGTGGCGGAGTGCGCCGTGGTCGGGGTGGCGGACTCGTTGAAGGGCCAGCTGCCGCGGGGTTTCGTCGTCTTGAAGGCCGGTGCGTCCGCGGAGGGCCTGGCGGAGGAGCTGATCGCCGCGGTGCGCCGGGACATCGGCGCGGTGGCGGCGTTCCGCTCGGTCACCGTCGTCGACGCGCTGCCGAAGACGCGATCGGGCAAGATCCTGCGCAAATCGATGCGCGCAATAGCCGAAGGCCGCGCCGAGGCAGTCCCGTCGACGATCGAGGACCCCGCGGTGCTGGAAAAGCTGCGGGAGGTGCTTTCCACAGGCGGCTAGCAGACAGCGCGACAACGGGTGGCGCGCGGTTCACCAGCCGGGACATCGCGGGCAGCAGCAGCGTCCGAAACCAGGCCGGAAAACGTCCTTCCCCACCGCATACTGATCGCGTGCGACTGCGGACCCACATCGCGAACTGACGGCGGCTGGATGTTCACCGAGGACGCCGTGGCCGAACTGTCCTCCGGCAGCTTCGACTGCTACGGACGGGAATTCGCGATCACCTGGTTGACAGGCGACGAGGCGGTCGAGGTCCGCAGGCGGTTCGGCGCCTGAGACCGGAGCCGCTCAGGCCGCCGGGCCGTGTGCGAGGACCCGCACCGTCGTGCGGCCCTTCCGGCTGGTCAGCGAGAGGTCCACCCACGTCGCGTTGTTGGTGCGGTCCGCCTCGGTGAACTGCCCCTGCGCGTCTGCCGTGGCGATGAGCCGGTAGCGGCCGTCGGGGATGCCGGTGATGTCCACGAACTGGTCCGGCAGCGTCGACGCGTACCGGTCCGCCCACCCGACCGACAGCCCCATCGTCACCGTGAGCGAACCGCGGTCCCCGCAACCGCTTTCCGAGTACACTTTGGACCGCGGTGCGCCGGGCAGGGAGCGCCGGTAGGAGCTCGTGTCGTAGAAGCAGAACCCGGCCTTCGCGGCCACGCTCACCACGCCGCCGTCCAGCCGCACGAGCTGGTAGGTCTCGAGGTCGCGGATGTGCCAGTGGTCGTGCCCGTCGCCGCCGTACACGAGCCCGGCCGGCACGCCCACGTCCGCCCGCGAGCCGTCCGCCCGCGAGACCCGCTGCACGACCCGGAACGGCGCGTCCACCGACACGCGGGACGCCTCGACCTCGAACGGACCCCGGCCCACGTTCACGATCGTCGCCGAGAACCGGAGCTGCTGCTGGCCGGCCGGGCTCGTCGTGACCTTCACGTCGGTGAGCGGCGCCATGCCGAGGTCGGGACGCAACTCCTCCTCGGCGGACGCGACCCCGGGGACGAACAGGAGAGCCGCCAGCACGAGCGGCCCGATCCGGCGGAGCACGGTTACCTCCGGCAAGAGTCAGCGGTTGCCGGAGACGCACCCCGCGCTCGGCCACATCGACAGGTCAGTGCCCCCGACGGGGTTCGAACCCGCACTGAATCGATTTTAAGTCGACTGCCTCTGCCGGTTGGGCTACGGGGGCACCGTCAGCCTAGGCGAACGGCACCCGTAGCCCCACCGCAGGTCAGGACTTCGAAGCCCGCGTGAACTCTTCCTTCGGGTTGTTGATCTGCCCCAGCGAGACGACCTCGCGCCGGAACAGGCCGCCCAGCATCCAGTCCAGCAGGATGTGCACCTTGCGGTTGAACGTGGGCATCGCCTTGAGGTGGTAGCCGCGGTGGAAGAGCCAGGCCGGGAAGCCCTTGATCTTCAGGTTCAGCGCGTCCGCGACGCCCTTGTGCAGGCCGAGGCCGGCCACCGCGCCGAGGTTCTTGTGGTAGTAGTCCACCGGCTGGCCGCCGCGCAACGTCTTGATGATGTTCTTCGCCAGGTGCCGCGCCTGCCGGACCGCGTGCTGCGCGTTCGGCGGGCAGGTGGCCGTCGGGTCGCTCTCGGTGCGCGACAGGTCCGGCACCGCGGCGTTGTCGCCCGCGGTCCAGACGTCCGGGTGGCCGACGACCTGCAGCGCGGCGGTCGCCTCGACGCGGCCGCGCTTGTCGATCGGCAGGTCCGAGTTGGCCAGCACCGGGTTGGCCTTCACACCGGCGGTCCAGATGATCGTGTCGCTGTCGAACTCGGTGCCGTCCGAGAGGACCACCCGGCCGTTCTCGAACGACTTCGCCGCGGTCGACAGGTAGACCTCGATGCCGCGCTTCTCCAGCTGCTCGACCGTCCACACGCCGAGCGTCTCGCGCACCTCGGGCAAGATCCGGCCCGCGGCCTCGACGAGCACCCAGCGGATGTCCTCGGGCTGGATGTTCTCGTAGTACCGCGTCGCGAACCGGGTCATGTCCTCGAGCTCGGCCAGCGCCTCGATGCCCGCGAACCCGCCGCCGACGACGGTGAAGGTGAGCAGGCGCTTGCGCAGCTCGGGGTCCAGCGTGCTGGCCGCCTCGTCGAGCTTGGTCAGCACGTGGTTGCGCAGGTAGATGGCCTCACCGATGGTCTTGATGCCGATGCCCTCTTCGGCGAGGCCGGGGATCGGCAGCAGCCGCGGCACGGCGCCGAGCGCGACCACGAGCACGTCGTAGTTCAGCTGCTCGATGTGCCCGTCGGCGGCCTCCACCGTGACGGTCTTGCGCTCGTGCTCGATCTTGTTGACCCGCGCGGTGAGCACGTGGCAACGCTTGAGCACGCGCCGCAGCGGCACCACGACGTGGCGCGGTTCGATGGCCCCAGCCGCCGCTTCCGGCAGGAACGGCTGATAGGTCATGTGCGGCTGAGGGTCGACGATCGTCACGGAGGCTTCGTTGGCGCGGAGCTTCTTCTGGAGTCCCAACGCGGTGTAGAGCCCGACGTAACCGCCACCCAGAATGAGGATCCGAGTCGGTTCCGACTTCGCTGCGGCCATAGACACATCTTCCCACTCCCACCGGCTGGGCGCTCGTAGACCCTCCTCACCTGTGACCAGGGTCGCGGACCAGCGCGAAACGATTCAGAGGAGTCCGGCCACAGTGGCCGCACGGCCCAGCACGTCGCGCAGCATGGCCGGGGTGAGACGTCCGGTGAAAGTGTTCTGCTGCGAGACGTGAAATGACCCAAAAAGGTGAAGATCGGGGCTCCCGGACAGGACGAAGTGAGCGCCGTGGCCGAACTTCGGCGCCGGTTTCGGCACCGTCCAGGTCTGCGCCAGCACCGGCAGCAGCGCCTGCCACCCGAACGCGCCGAGCACGACCACCGCGCGGAGTGTCGGAAGTAACAGCTCGAACTCCCGCACCAGCCACGGGCGGCAGTTGTCCCGCTCCGACGGCAGCGGCTTGTTGGCCGGCGGCGCGCACTTGACCGGCGCGGTGATGCGCACACCCCGCAACTCCAGGCCGTCGCCGATGTGGGTGGACGTCGGCTGCGACGCCAGCCCGATGTCGTAAAGCGCCTGGTAGAGGAAGTCGCCCGAGCGGTCGCCGGTGAACATCCGGCCGGTGCGGTTCGCGCCGTGCGCGGCCGGGGCTAGCCCGACGATGGCCAGCGACGCGTCCGCGGGCCCGAACCCGGGCACCGGGCGGCCCCAGTACGTCCAGTCCGCGAAGGCGGCCCGCTTGGTCGCGGCGACCTCCTCGCGCCACGCGACGAGACGCGGGCAACGGCGGCACTCGCTCACCGCCGTGTCCAGTTCGGTCAGTGTGCGGGGTTTCGGTCGGGGCACGTTGTCAGTGTGCTCCGCTAGGTTGGCGACCATGCCGGAAACCCCCGAAGAGGAGACGAAGACCGAGGCCGCGCCCGAGCCGAGCGACGACCTCGTCACCACCCAGCACACGCTCACCGTCAAGCGGCGCAAACTCGCGTACACCGCCCAGACCGGGCGGATCGTGCTGCGCAAGGAAGTGCACACCGACGGCAAGTTCGACGGCCACACCGCCAAGGCCGAGGTGTTTCTCACCTCCTACACACTCGACGGCGCGGAGCCGGGTTCGCGGCCGGTGACGTTCGCGTTCAACGGCGGCCCCGGTTCGGCGAGCGTGTGGCTGCACATGGGCGTGCTGGGGCCGCGGCGGGTGGTGTCCGGCGACGTCGACTCGCCCGAGCCGCCGCCGTACCGCGTGGTGGACAACCCGGAAACCCTGCTGGCGCACAGCGACCTGGTGTTCATCGACCCGGTGTCCACCGGTTACTCGCGGCCGAAGAAGGGCGAAAGCGCCAAGGACTACCACGGGTTCACCGCGGACGTGGAGTCGGTGGCGGAGATCATCCGGCTGTGGACGTCCCGCAACGGCCGGTGGCTGTCGCCGAAGTACCTGGCCGGCGAGTCGTACGGCACGCTGCGGGCGGCGGCGCTGGCCGGGCACCTGCAGGAGCGGCACGGGTTCTACCTCAACGGCCTGATGCTCATCTCGAGCGTGCTGGACTTCGGCACGATCCGGTTCACCGAGGGCAACGACCAGCCGTACCCGCTGTTCGTGCCCACGTACGCGGCGATCGCGCACTACCACGGCAAGCACGGCAAGCGGAAGCTGGCGGACGTGCTGGCCGAGGCGGAGGAGTTCGCCGCGCGCGAGCTGCCGTGGGCGCTGCAGCGGGGTGCGCGGCTGACGCCGGAGGAGAAGGCGGCGGCGGTGCGGAAGCTGGCGTCGCTGACCGGACTGGACGAGTCCTATGTGGACCGGGTGAACCTGCGGATCGAGCACGTGCGGTTCTTCACCGAGCTGCTGCGGGAGCGCGGGCTGACCACGGGCCGGATGGACGGCCGCTTCACGACGTGGGAGCCGGACGGCGGACGCGAACTGATGAGCGACGACGCCTCGGTGTCCCGGATCATCGGGGCGTATTCGGCCGGTTTCAACCACTACGTCCGGTCCGAGCTTGGCTACGAGAACGATCTGCCGTACGAGGTCCTGTCGATGGACGTGGTGCGGAACTGGTCGTACTCGGAGTTCGAAGGCCGCGCGGTGTCCGCGGTGGAGGCGCTGAGCGCGGCGATGCGCGCCAACCCGCACCTGAAGGTGCACGTGGCGCTGGGCTACTACGACGGCGCGACGCCCTACTACGCCGCCGAGCACGTGCTGGCGCACCTGCAAATCCCGGAGAACCTGCGCGGCAACATCGAATCGGCCTACTACCCGGCCGGGCACATGATGTACGTGCACGAGCCATCGCGGGTGCAGCAGTCGAAGGACCTGGCGGAGTTCGTGCGATCGAGCAGCAACCGCTGACGCCGCGTGCCGCCCCGCTCAGCGGGCGGGGCGGCACGGTGGAGGTCCTCACCACGGTGGAGATTGCTCCACTCGGAGCAGTTGGTCCCCGGCAGGCGGGGAACCCGGCCGGCGTGGCGGAGGAACCGGACCCGGCGGTGCTCGCCTCGATGCGCCGCCGCCTGCGCATCGGCTCGACCCTGGTGACGGTCGCTCTGCTCACGGCGGTGCTGGCCGTCGCCGCCGGCTGGGTGAGCATCTCCACAGCCGCCGCTCCCATGGCCGGTCTCGCTGTCGGCGCCAGCCTCGGCTGGTGGCAGTACGCGCACATCCGCTCAGCGTGAGAAGGGCCGCCCCCGCAAGTGCGGGAGCGGCCCTTCCGTCACCACCTCAGCCGCGCAGGTACGCGGCTCCCCTGGTCACCGCGGCGTAGGCGTCCACCGCTCCGTGGCCGTAGAAACCGTTGAACGACGGGCTGCCCTGGCAGGTCGCGGTGTACGAGTCGTCCCGGCCCTCGTCCAGGTAGTCGACCGTCGCGGGCACCGGGCACGCGATCGGCGCCGCCGTGGCTTCGATGATCCGCTGCACCGCGTCCGGGCTCATCGTGATCCCGCCGCGGCTCGCCCGGCCGTACTCGGACACGATCAGCGCCGCCACGCCGCTCGCGTGCGGGGTGGCCATCGACGTGCCCTGCAGGAACTGGTAGTAGGCCGCCCGGCCGTCCTTCGTGACCGCCTTCTGCACGCCCGCGGCCGCACCGTCGGGGGTCACGTTGCCGTCCGCGTCGATCGTGCCCTCGGCGACACCCACGTTGCGCGGGTACGCGGACAGGATCATGTTCTCGTTCGTGCGGTACCAGTCCGTGCCGAACCCGTCGCGGAAGTAGCCGCCCGGCGCGGACACCGAGATCTGCTCCAGGCCGTAGTTCGAGTAGTCCGCCTTCGCGCCGGACGGGCCGAACGCGGAGACCCCGATGGTGTGCGGGCCCTCGACCGGCAGCGACAGGCAGGTCGCGTTGTCGATCGTGCGCGGGTGGGTCGACGACGCCGGGTAGTCCGGGCTCGTCGTGTCCGGCTGCGGCGCGCCCAGGTCGGTGTGCTGGTTGCCCAGCGCCGCGACCTCGGTGACGCCCTTGCGGTAGGCGTAGTTCATCGCCCGCGTCATGGCCTCGGTGATCGTGCGCTGTTCCAGCTGCTGCTCGGCCGAGTCCGCCGGGTTCGAGGCGCAGTTGTAGAGCCACGGGTCGACGTAGAAGCTCATGTTGACGACGTCGACGCCCGCGTCACCGGCGTAGGTGATCGCGTCGACGACCGGCTGGAGGAAGAAGAACCCGGAGTCCTGGCCGGCACGCAGGTTCACCAGTGTCACGTTCGGCGCGACCCCGGAGATGCCGAACCCGTCCGCGGCCGCGGCGATCGTGCCCGCGACGTGGGTGCCGTGCCCGTTGTCGTCGTGGTCGGCCGGGTCGACGCAACCGCGGAACTCGCACGGCCCGTCCACGACCGCACCGGTCGGGTCGGTCGGGATGTCGCGGGTGAAGTTGCGGGACGCGCCGCGGTCGAAGTTGGGGGCGATGTCCGGGTGCGTGCCGTCCACACCGGTGTCGATGATGCCCACCTTGACGCGCTTGTCGCCCGGCTGCACGGTGCGCGACATGTCCGAGCGCACCGACTTGAGGCCCCACAGCTGGTCGTCCAGCGGGTCGGTGCCGGTGGCGCCGGTCGTCGCGCCGCTGCTCTTCGGCGCCTGGCGGCCTTCCTTCTCCACGTCGGACCGCTTGGGCGCGACCTTGCCGGTGGGCGCCTGGCCGATGGCCGTCGCCTTCGCCGCGCCGTAGACCGCGTCGTCGGCCGACACGCGCTGCACGAAGCCGTTCGCCGGGGCGGTGGCCGTGATCAGGCCGACCGCCGTGTTGGTCCGCACCACGGTTCCGCCCGCCGCGCGGACGGCCTGCTCGGCGGCGGCGACGCTCTGTTCGCCGGAGGCCAGCACGGTGAACTCCGTGGTCGGCCCGGACAGCGCGGCGGGTTGTGCGCTCGCGCTGGGAAGAACGACGGCCCCGCCGATCAGCGGGACCGCGAGCGCCGCGATGAGCAACCTGGTTCGTCTCAAGGAACTCCTCCTCATCAGGGTGAGGAGGAACCTACCTTCCGGATCGCCCGATCCGGTACGAAAACCCTACCTTCGTCGGGTGCGGGAGCCGCGGCTCAGGCGAGCGAGAGCGCGATCCCGTCGAGGATGTCGTGCTCGCTGACCACCAGTTCGGCCGGTCCGCCGCGGCGTCCGATCTCCTCGGCGAGGATCTGCACGATCAGCCCGCCGCCGCCGATGACGTCGACCCGGCCGGGGTGGATCACCGGGTTCGCGGCGCGCGCCTCGTGGTCGGCCTCCAGCAGGTGCCCCGACACGCGGGTGATGTCGGCCGGAGTCAGGCGCGACAGGTGCGTCCGCTCCGAGTCGTACTCGGGCAGGTCCTGGGCCACCGCGGACAACGTGGTCACCGTGCCCGCGACGCCGATCCAGGTGCGCGCCTTCGACACGTCCACCACGTCGAACGCCTCGGCCAGCACGCCGGTGGCGAATTCGCGCGCCGCCACGATCTCGTTGGACATCGGCGGGTCCGACTTCAGCGCGCGCTCGGTGATCCGCACGCAGCCGATGTCGACCGACTTCGCCGCGGTGACCGTGGCGCGCTTGCCGTCCCACTCGCCGAGCACCAGCTCGGTCGAGCCGCCGCCGACGTCGACCACCAGGAACGGGCCGTCGTCCGGGTCCTGCTCGCCGACCGCGCCCATGAACGACAGCCGGGCCTCCTCGTCGCCGGAGATCACCTCGGCCTCGACGCCGAGGACCTCGCGCGTCATCGCGAAGAACTCGTCGCGGTTGCTCGCGTCGCGGGTCGCCGACGTGGCGACCATGCGGACCTTCTCCACACCCTTGCGCCGGGCGGCGATGGTGTAGTCCGTCAGCGCGGCGCGTGTGCGCTCCAGCGCCTCGGGCGCCAGCCGTCCGGTCGCGTCCACGCCCTGCCCGAGCCGCACGATCCGCATCTCCCGATGCAGGTCACGCAGGTCGAAGGTGCCGTCGTGACGCTCGGTCAGCTCGGCCACCAGCAGACGGATGGAGTTCGTTCCACAGTCGATCGCGGCAACACGGGGCATGCGCCCACCCTACGGGGTCGGCCCGGTCGTCGAACCCGTGGTCGAGGTCTCCGCGCCCGTCTCGGGCGGCGCGCACGGCGACGGGGTCTCCGACGTGGGCGGCGCCGTGGTGGACGTCGGCGAGGCCGGCGACGTGGGGGATTCGCAGGTCGGCGTGGTTTCCGGGGGCGGGGTGGTCGTGGTCGTGGTCGTCGTTGTCGTGGTGGTGGTCGTCGTCGTGGTGCTGCCCGTGGTCGTGGTGGTGACCAGGTCGGTGCGCCCGGACGGCGACGGCAGGGTGCTGGGCGGCGGCGCCGCGAGGATCGCCGGCGGCGGCGTGACCGGTGGCGGGGTCGGGACGGCGGTCGCGGACGGCGCGCCGACCGGCACGTCGCTGTCCGGCAGCAGGGCGACCCCGCTGCGGTAGGCCTCGGCCCAGCGGATCACCGTTTCCACGTAGGCGTCGGAGTTGTTGTAGCGGTAGATGGCGGCGCGCAGCTGCGCCGGGTCGGCGAGGTCCAGACCGCCGGAGCACAGGTAGCGCGCGGTGGCCAGGGTGGCGTCGTAGATGTTGTTCGGGTCGGCGACGCCGTCGTGGTTGCCGTCGGCGCCGTAGAAGTTCCAGGTGGTCGGGATGAACTGGGTGGGGCCGACCGCGCGGTCCCACACCGTGTCGCGGTCCCAGCGGCCGCCGTCGCTGTCCGGGATCGCGGCCACCGGGCCGACGCCGTTGAGCTGCGGGCCGAGGATCGGCTCGCGCGTGGTGCCGTTCGCGTCGACGTAGCCGCCACGCGCGTGGTTGGACTCGATGCGGCCGATACTCGCGATCAGGGCCCAGTCGATGTGGCACTCCGGGCGTTCGAGCGTCATCATGTCGGCCGCGTTGCGGTAGGCCTTGAGGGCCGTGCCCGGGATGCCGAGAGGGCCGGTGGGCAGGTCCTCCGCGGGGACCGGTTCCGGTGGTTTCGGCAGCTCGCCGTTGACGCTGACGCGCAGGACCTCCGGCGGCGCGCCCTGGATCGGGCCGATCGCGCGGTTCTGGTCGACCGGGGTGGCGGCCGTCCAGGTCTCGGTGCCGCCGCCGGCCAGGCCGGCCGGGATCACGGCGAGGACACCCCCCATGGCGGCGAGCGTGGTCTTGTGGGCCAAGCCGATTCTTCGCGCCTTGCGGCGGGCAGCCCTCACACGAGTCCGGCGCACATCCTCATCCCTCCCCGAGCGGCGACACATCCGATGCTGAACCGCGGGATGTGAAGTCCGTGTTACCGATAAGGGGATCGCCGGAACCGGCCAGAAGTGTTAGCCGGAAGTTCCGACGTTGGTAGGGGTTTTTGTGCGGCGGGTGCGGGTTTTTGTTGGCACGAAGTGGCCAATGGTGGGTGCGCGAGTGGGAATGTCGTGGTGTTACACGGCTTTCGGGCGCGTGGCTCTTGAGGCGAATTGGCGGATCGCTTGCGCCCGAACGGCCCAATGGTGGTGGGCAGGGTTGAACGGACCGTGCAACGGAGGCGCGCTCAGCGCCCAGCACCCACCGCCGACGGAGCTACTTCGCGCAGTCGCCGCTGGGCCAGTCCGCCTTGAGCAGCTCCAGCGTCTCGTCGCCGAACGGGTTCACCCCCGGGCCCATCGCGAGGCTGTGGGCGAGGTGCACGTGCAGGCACTTGACCCGCCCCGGCATGCCGCCCGCCGTGACCTGGTGTCCGAGCGGCTCCAGCGCGTCCCGCTGGGCCAGGTACGACTCGTGGGCCCGCTGGTACGCCGCGGCGAGCTCCGCGTCCTCCGCGAGCCGCTCGGTCATCTCCTTCATGATCCCGGACGCCTCCAGCCTGCCGACCAGCGACGTCAGCCTCGGGCAGGTCAGGTAGTACAACGTCGGGAACGGAGTGCCGTTCTCCAGCCGCGGGTTGGTCTGCACGACGGACGGGTGCCCGCTCGGGCAGCGCGCGGCCACCGCCCGCAGCGCACGCGCGGGCCGGCCGAGCTGCTCGGAGATGATGATCCGGTCAGCCTCGGTGACCGGTTCGAACGAGGGCAGGTCCGTCTTGCTCACGAACCCATTGTCGCAGCCACCGCGCGGTCAGCCGCCGACGGTGCTCCACAACTGCTGATACCACGCGGCATCCCCGGAGGCCACCGGATCCGCAGCGTCCCCCGCAGGCGCAACAGCCCCCTCACCAGGCAGCTGCACGATGTAGGGCGTTTCCCCGGGCATGACGTACCGCAGCCGCCGCCGGGCCTCCGCCTCGACCTGCGCCGGGTCCGACACCGCGGCCTTGCGCTGCTCCAGGAGTTGCACGTCGTGCTGCAGCTGCGCCTGCCGCTGCTCCTGTTCGGCCACCTCGGCGCGCTGCGCGAGGTACGTGCGCAACGGCACGGCGACCGTGAACGCCAGCGCGCACACCACGATCGCGAGCACCGCGGCCCGCCGCGTCGTGGACATCCCCAGCACCCGCGCGGCGCCGGCGCCGGGCTTGCCCTGGCTCCGGCGCAGGCGCGCCTTCCCGGCGGCCACCCGCCGGGCCAGCTGCGGACGGCGCGCGGGCGCCCCCTCCGTACGGCGGGCCGACGAGCCCTCCGTGCGCCGGGGGCGCCTCACGCGCTGGGATCCGCGTTGCGTCATCTACGCCGGTCAGCTCTCCGCCGAGAACCGCGGGAACGCCAGCTCACCGGCGTACCGGGCGGCGTCGCCGAGGGTCTCCTCGATGCGCAGCAGCTGGTTGTACTTCGCCACGCGCTCGCTGCGCGCCGGCGCGCCGGTCTTGATCTGGCCGACCCCGGTCGCGACCGCGAGGTCGGCGATCGTGGTGTCCTCGGTCTCGCCGGAGCGGTGGCTCATCATCGACTTGTAGCCGCTGGACGTGGCCAGCGCGATCGCGTCGAGCGTCTCCGACAGCGTGCCGATCTGGTTCACCTTCACCAGCAGCGCGTTCGCGGCGCCGCGGTTGATGCCGTCCTCGAGGCGGTCCGGGTTGGTGACGAACAGGTCGTCGCCGACGAGCTGGACGCGGTCGCCGATCTGCTGGGTCAGCGCGACCCAGCCGTCCCAGTCGTCCTCGGACAGCGGGTCCTCGATCGACACGAGCGGGTAGGCGTCCACCAACTCGCGGTAGTAGGCGCCCATCTGCTCGGCGGTGCGCTTGCTGCCCTCGAACGTGTAGGAGCCCGCGGAGAAGAACTCGGTGGCGGCGACGTCCAGCGCCAGCGCGATGTCCCGGCCCGGGGCGTACCCGGCCTTCTCGATGGCCGTGGTGATCAGGTCCAGCGCCTCGCGGTTGCTGGACAGGCTCGGGGCGAACCCGCCCTCGTCACCCAGACCGGTGGCCAGGCCGCGGCCCTTCAGCACCGACTTGAGCGAGTGGTACACCTCGGTGCCCCAGCGCAGCGCCTCGCGGAAGGACTCCGCGCCGATCGGGGCGATCATGAACTCCTGGATGTCCACGTCGGTGTCGGCGTGCGCGCCACCGTTGAGGATGTTCATCATCGGCACCGGCAGCACGTGCGCGTTCGGGCCGCCCAGGTAGCGGAACAGCTCCAGCTCGGCCGACTCGGCGGCGGCCTTCGCGACGGCGAGCGACACACCCAGCAGCGCGTTCGCGCCCAGCCGCGACTTGTCCGGGGTGCCGTCCAGGTCGACCAGCTTCTGGTCCACGATCCGCTGGTCGACGGCGTCCACACCGGCCAGCTCGGGGCCGATCTCGTCGAGCACCGCGGCGACCGCGCGCTCGACACCCTTGCCGTTGTAGCGCTTGGGGTCACCGTCGCGCAGCTCGACGGCCTCGTGTTCGCCGGTGGACGCGCCCGACGGGACAGCGGCCCGCGCCAGCGTGCCGTCGTCGAGAGCCACCTCCACCTCAACGGTCGGGTTGCCACGCGAATCCAGGATCTCGCGCGCGCCTACCTGCTCAATGACCGCCACAACTGCTCCTCATCGGTTTGTCCAGCGAAGACGCGACCAGCGTAGCCGCCATCGCAGTTCACCCGGTGGAGGCACGCGTCACTCGTCGGCCCTGACCTCCTGCCACCCGGACGGCAGATCGGCGGTGTCCGAGATCTGCTGCCAGAACGTCCAGCTGTTGCCCCCGCAGTCCAGCACCGTGAACACCCGCGCCCCGTACGGCTGGTCCTGCGGCGGCGGCACGTCGCAGCCCTCCCCGAGCGCCGCGCAGACGTACTCGTGCTGCGCGTCGGCGTCGGGCACGTACACGACGTTGAGCTGCCCGACCGGGCGGTCGACGCCCTTCGCCTCCCAGTAGTCGGCGCCGACCCCGGCGAGCACGATCTCGGCGTCACCGGCGGCGACCACGGCCTGGAAGACCTGGCCGGACGCGTCCACGTAGCGGACCTTCTCGGTGAAGCCGAAGACGCGCACCAGCCAGTCGAGCGCCTCCGTGGCATCGGTGTAGTACAGGTAGGGCGAGAGTCCGAGATACCGCGGTTCTTCGCTCATGACCGGTTAGTGCATCATGCCGCCCCGAGCCACCCTGATCGCCCCTGCCGAAACGCGCTTTCCGGGGGTAACGTCGATCAGAAGATGGAAGACTCAGAGCCCCCGCGGGGAACAGCAGGCCGGCACCCGCTGCACGCTTTTCGCGAGGCGGAGGATCTCGTCGAGAAGCGGCGTCCGCTGGACGCGCTGAAGGCGCTGCAGCCGGTGCTGGAAAGCGAACCGGACAAGCCGAGCGTCCAGCTTCTCGCCGGGCGCGCCTACTTCCACTCCGCCCAGCTCAACCGCGCCGAGCAGGCGCTGACGCGGGTCCTCGAACTCGATCCGTCCGACCACTACGCCCGCTTCGTGCTGGGACGCACGCTCCAGAGGTTGGGACGGCTGGTCGAAGCTCTGGGACAGCTGCGCATGGCCTGGGCGATGAACCCGGTGCCGGAGTACCAGGACGCGTTGTCCGAGGTGAATGCGCGGGTGCGGTTGCAGGAGGGCTGATCGCCGGCTGATGTCTTCGCCGGGGTTCGCGCGGCTTCACAGATCAAGGGATGTCCTCGCCGGACGGGCAGGCTCCGGGATGACCACCCGGCTCGGCGTCGGTTCGAAGATCAGGCGCGTGGCGCTGCTTGGGCGAGTGTGGTGGCGGTGTCGAAGATCAGCTGCGCCTCGGGGGCCAGGGTGGGGCTGCCGGTGATCGCGGCCCACCAGCCTTGCGGGGTGGCCAGGTCGGCGCCCGTCGAGCACAGAGATCTCGCCACGGTCAGCGCGGCGTCGTCGATGTCCTTCGGGTCCGGCTGCTTTCCGTCGCCCGTCGCCCTGGCCGACCACTGCTTCCAGCTGTCCTCCGGGACCGGGAGCGGACCGGTGCCGACCGCCTCCGCCTGGCCGATCGCGGCGAGCGTCGCCCACGACAGGTGGCATCCGGACCACTCCGCGCGCATCCACATCTCCGCCCGGCCGTAACCGGCCAGCAGGCGCGCCGGCAGCTTCGTCGCCGCGGCGATCTCGTTCGACCACGTGTCCAGGGCCCGCAGGTCCGACTCGCGCGGGCGGTCCTCCGGTGCGAGCCGGCCGGGTGGCGGGGCGGTCGCGCCGGGCGGAGGCCCCGAGGTCCGGGCAGCGGCGGCGGGCTGGGTCTGCGGCGGCGTCTCGCCGGGGCGCGTCACGCCGATGGTCAGGATGAGCACCAGCCCGGTCCCGGCCACCGCCGCCCCGGTGAGGACGCGCAGGGAAAACCGCCGGATCCGGGCGTCCCCCGGCTGAGTGGGTTCTGCCACCCGGACAGGTTATCCAGTCCCACTGCCAGAGGAATCACACAACTTCGTTATCGACCCGTTCCCATGCCCGCTAGCTGCGCAAACACAATACGTAGTGCCGGATTTGCGAGGTTACGCCGTTCAGGCGAACAAGATCGGGGTGGACTTTCAGGTGAGCCTTACCTAAACCTAAGCCGTCCGATGCGTCCAGGGAGGCCGCCGTGTTGTTCTCGAGCCTGCTCATCGGCCTCCGGGAAGGCCTGGAGGCCGCCCTCGTCGTGAGCATCCTCGTCGCCTTCCTGGTGAAGACCGGCAGGCGATCGGCGCTGCGCTGGGTCTGGCCGGGCATCGCCGCGGCCGTGATCCTCTCGATCGGCGTCGGCGCGATCCTGACCTTCACCACCGCCCAGTTGTCGTTCGAACAACAGGAACTGCTGGGCGGGAGCCTGTCGATCGTGGCCGTCGGGTTCGTCACCGCGATGATCTTCTGGATGCGCAAGGCGTCGAAGAGCATCGCGGCCGAACTGCGCGGCAAGATGGACGAGGCGCTCGCGGTCGGGCCGCTCGCGGTCCTGCTGCTGTCCTTCCTCGCCGTCGGGCGGGAAGGCCTGGAGACCGCGGTCTTCTTCTACGCCGCCGTGCAGACCGCGCAGGGCGGCACCACGCAGCCGTTGATCGGGTTCGCCGTCGGCATCGCCATCGCCGTCGCGATCGCCTACGGCCTCTACCGCGGTGCCATCCGCTTCGACCTCGGCAAGTTCTTCACGATCACCGGCGTGCTGCTGGTGTTCGTCGCGGCCGGTGTCCTCGGCTACGGCCTGCACGACCTGCAGGAAGCCGGTTTCCTGCCCGGCCTGCACACCCTCGCCTTCGACGCGTCCACCGCCATCCCGGAGACCTCGTGGTACGGCGCGCTGCTCAAGGGCGTCTTCAACTACTCGCAGCAGACGACCGTGCTCCAGGCCATCGCCTGGATCGCCTACGTCGTGATCGTGCTGCCGCTGTTCCTGCGGCGGCCCGCAGACAGGACCACCCCCGTGGTGGCCGGTTCCAAGGAGTGACCTTGCGCAAGACCCCACTCGCCGCCGCGGGACTCGGCGCGCTGCTCGTACTGTCCGCCTGCTCCGGCGGTGACCAGAACGCCGCTGCCGGCGGCCCGATCACGGTGGACGCCACCGACACCGCGTGCACCGTGTCGGCGACGACCGCGAACGCGGGCAACGTGACGTTCGAAGTGACCAACAAGGGCACCAAGGTCACCGAGTTCTACCTCTACGCCGAGGGCGACCGGATCATGGGTGAGGTCGAGAACATCGCCCCGGGGCTGACCCGGAAGCTGACCGTCGAGGTGCCCGAAGCCGGCACCTACCAGACGGCGTGCAAGCCGGGCATGACCGGGGACGGCATCCGCGGCGCGTTCACCGTCACCGGTGGCGCCACGCGCCAGGCCGACGCCAACACCAAGCTGGGCGACGCCACCAAGAGCTACGCCACCTACGTGGCCAGCCAGAGCGACGCGCTGCTGACCGAGACGCAGAAGTTCGCCGACGCCGTCAAGTCCGGCAACGTCGACGACGCCAAGGCCCGCTACGCGCCGACCCGCGTCTACTACGAGCGCATCGAGCCGGTCGCGGAGAAGTTCGGCGACCTCGACCCGGCCATCGACGTCCGCGAGGCCGACCTCGAAGAGGGCCAGCAGTTCACCGGCTTCCACCGGCTGGAGAAGGACCTGTGGGTCACCGGGCTGCAGGCCGACAGCGCGCAGGTCGCCGACAAGCTCGTCGCCGATGTCACCACCCTGGTGACGCAGGCGAAGGCCATCCAGCTCACACCGCTTGACCTGGCCAACGGCGCCAAGGAACTGCTCGACGAGGTCGCCACCGGCAAGATCACCGGCGAGGAGGAGATCTTCTCGCACACCGACCTGTGGGACTTCCAGGCCAACCTGGACGGCTCCGAGGCCGCGATCCAGGCGCTGCGACCGGTGCTGGCCGAACGCGACCCGCAGTTGGTGTCCGAAGTGGACGCGCAGTTCAAGAACGTGCAGACCCTGCTCGACGCGCAGCGCGCCGGCGACGGGTTCAAGTACTACACCGAGCTGTCCCAGGACCAGATCCGCGAGTTCGCCTCGGCCGTGGACGCGCTGAGCGAACCGCTGAGCAGGACCGCGGAGGTCGTCGCGCAATGACGCAGGTGTCCCGCCGCCGGCTGCTGGGGATCGCGGGTGCCGGCGTCGCTCTCGCCGGAGCCGGCGCGGCGGCCGGCGCCGGGATCGATCACGCGCTGTCCGCTTCGGAAGCGCAGGCCGCGCCGGAGATCGTGCCCTTCCACGGCGAGCACCAGGCCGGGATCGTCACACCCGCGCAGGAACACCTGCACTTCGCCGCGCTCGACGTGACGACGAAGGACCGGGCGAAGCTGGTTTCGTTGCTGCGCAAGTGGACCGACGCCGCCCGCCGGATGACCGCCGGGCAGGAAGTGGTCCAGGGTGGCGCGGTGGGCGGCGCGGGCGCCGCGCCGCCGGGCGACACCGGCGAGGCGCTCGACCTGCCCGCGGCGTCGCTGACGTTGACGATCGGGTTCGGCCCGTCGCTGTTCGACGACCGCTTCGGGCTCGCAGGCAAGCGGCCGGCCGCGCTGGCCGACCTGCCCGCGTTCCCGAAGGACAACCTGGACCCGGCCCGCAGCGGCGGTGATCTCTGCATCCAGGCGTGCGCGAACGACCCGCAGGTCGCGGTGCACGCGGTGCGCAACCTGGTGCGGATCGGGTTCGGCACCACCGAGGTGCGCTGGTCGCAGCTCGGGTTCGGGCGCAGCGCCTCGACGTCGACGTCGCAGGTGACACCGCGGAACCTGTTCGGCTTCAAGGACGGCACGAACAACCTCAAGGCCGAGGACCCGGCCGCGCTGGCGCAGCACGTGTGGGTCGCGCCGGGCGACGGCCCGGAGTGGATGGCGGGCGGCAGCTACCTGGTCGCACGGCGGATCCGCATGCACATCGAGACGTGGGACCGGACGTCGCTGGACGAGCAGGAGCGGATCGTCGGCCGCGCGAAGGGCACGGGGGCGCCGCTCGGGCAGGCCGCCGAGTTTGACCCGGTCGACCTGCACGTCGGTGGCGCGGACGGCGAACCGCTGATCGCCACGGACGCCCACATCCGGCTGGCGTCGGCGGAGAACCTGAACGGGGCCCGGATCCTGCGCCGCGGCTACAACTTCGTCGACGGCTCGGACGGCGTCGGGCACCTCGAAGCGGGCCTGTTCTTCATCTGCTTCAACCGCGACCCGCGCACCCAGTTCGTGCCGATGCAGAAGGCGTTGTCGGCGAAGGACTCGATGATGGAGTACGTCGAACACACCGGCTCGGCGCTGTTCGCGGTTCCGCCCGGCGTGACCGAGACCGGCTACTGGGGCGAGTCGCTGTTCGCCTGAGGCCAGTGGGCGCGCCAGGCGTCGGCGTCCATCGCCGCCGGGTCCAGTCCGGCCGCCCTGGCCGCCTTCTCCGCCGCCCGCACGTCCGCCGCGAACCGCTTCGCCACCGCGCGCAGCTCGCCCTCCGGGTCGACCCCGGATCGCCGCGCGGAGGCGGCCAGCCGGAACAGCTGCTCGGCGGGCGAATCGCCACCGGGGAACAGCTCCGCGGGCAGGCCGGCGCGGCCGGTGCGCTGCCCCAGCTTGCCCGCCAGCGCCACCGCGGGCTGCCCGAGTGCCACACCGTCCACGCTGGACTCGCGGCGCTTCTCGGCCTGCTTCAGCTCCTCCCAGCGCACCTGCTGGTGCGCCGCGGTGTGCACGCGCTCGGCGTCGGTGAACACGTGCGGATGCCGCCCGACCAGCTTGGCGACCAGCGCGGACGCCACCGCGTCCACGTCGAACGGGTCCTCGGCGTCCTCGGCGGCCACCCGCGCGTGGAAGAGCACCTGGAGCAGCACGTCGCCCAGCTCCTCGCGCAGCGCGGCGCGGTCGCCCTCCTCGATCGCGTCCAGCAGCTCGTAGGTCTCCTCGACCAGGTACTGCCGCAGCGAGTCGTGGGTCTGCTCGGCGTCCCACGGGCAACCGCCCGGGGAGCGGAGCCGGTCCATCACCTTCGCGGCCTCGACCAGACCCGCGCCGGAGGGCTGGGCGATCACCCGCGAACCGGCCCGCACCAGGGCCGCCACCGCGGGGTCTTCGGCGTCCGCGGCGAACAGCACCACCGGGCCCGGCTCGGCGGCCAGGTCGTCCGGCGCCGGCTTCGCGCCCAGCAGGTCGGCCAGCTCACTGTCGATCCCGGACGCGTACACGGTGTGCGCGCTGCGCAGGAACGGCACGGCGGCCGGCGGGATCCCGGCGTCCGGGTAGGGCAGGAGCACGACCGTCACGGCTGTGCGGCACCCTTCACCGGCACGACGGCGCCGGTGGTTTCGGCGCTGCTCGGAGCGAGGTTCATGGCCACAGGATCCCACACGCCGTAGCGCGGGTTGATGCGAACGCCGGCCTCCTCGACGTACGGCTGCAGCAGCCGCTGGCCGATGGCCGCGAGCTGCCCCGCCGACGGCTGCGTGACCTGCTCGCCCGACGACGGCGCGTTCAGGTTCCGCTCCCGCACGATCGCGACGATCCACACCGCCTGCTCCTGGCTCGGCTGGAACGCGACCACCGTGCCGGGCTGTACCCCGAACAGGACCAGCGTGGCGAGGTCCGGGGCTTGCGCGGCCGGCACCACCTCGCCGGTGCTCGTGCGCTCCCCCGCGGCCGCATCGGCCCGGATGACCTCGGCGGCGGCCGTCGGGCTCTGCGCCATCTCCTCGGCCTTGGCGATCGCGCGCTCCCGCCGGTCCAGCGGCTGGTCACCACCGATGTCGGAGGACACCGAGGTGTAGTCGAACGTGACCGACATGCGGTCGAGGTACTTCTGCCCCAGCGCCTGCAGCAGCAGGCTGTCGGTGATCACCTCGCGGTGGTCGCGCACCCGGTTGGCGATCTGCTGCGCCAGCTGCGAAGGATCCGCGCCCGCGGTGTCGACCGGGTCGGCGAGCGGGTCGGCGGCGAGGAACTGGTCGAGCAGCCGGGGGTCGACGGCCAGCCCCTCCCGCTGGGCGGCGCGCATGAGGACGTCGTGGACCACCAGCTGGCGCACGATCTCGCGGCCGAGCAGGTCCAGCTTGTGCTGCTGGGACAGCTGCTGCGCGACCGGCTGCTCGCGCACGGCCTTGTCCAGCAGGTCCTGCACCTGGTCCACGGTGACCTCGCGGTCGCTGAAGATCACGGCGGAGCCCACCTGGCTCGGCCCGGACCCGCAGCCGGCGAGCAGCAGGCAGGCGGCGAGCGCGGCGAGCAGCGACCGGGAGCGACCCATGATCCGCATCACACCGCGTACCCTCTCATACCGGACCCGAACGGGCGAACCTCACTGCCCCTGCGGCCACCGCACGTGCGCGTCGTGCTCGGGGTGCTTGCGCAGGTACGCCGCGATGAACGGGCACAGCGGCACGATCGTCTTGCCGCGCTCCACCACGTCCTCGACGGCCGCCTTGGCGAGCTTCGAGCCGAGGCCCTGTCCGGAGAACGCGTCGTCGATCTCGGTGTGCGTGAAGATCACGTTGTCGCCGCGCTCGCGGTACTCGGCGAACCCGCCCAGCTTGTCCTCGACGAAGATCTCGTAGCGGCTCTTCTCTTCGTTCCGCGTGACCACGGCGTCTCCTAACCGACGGGGGCGGGTTTCTTGGTCAAGTTGATCAGTAGCTTGGTGCACCAGTCCAGCAATGCGTCGTCACGCAGCGCGGGCGCGCCCATGCGGCCGCCCGCCGGGCCTTCGGTCGGCTTCGGCACCGTCACCATCCGCATCGCGGCCTTGTAGTTCGCCTTCGGGTACAGCCGCTTCAGCCGCACCATCTGCGAGTCCATCAGCTCCAGCGGCGCGAAGCGGATGTTGTTGCCCTGTGCGGAAACCTCGGTGACGCCCGCCGAGCGGCAGACGTGCCGGAACCGCGCCACCGCGAGCAGCCGCTGCACCGGAGCGGGCGGCTGGCCGTAACGGTCGATCAGCTCCTCCTCGACCGCGCGCAGCTCGTCGTCGTCCACCGCGGCCGCGATCTTGCGGTAGGCCTCCAGGCGCAGCCGCTCGCCGGGGACGTAGTCGTGCGGGATGTGCGCGTCCACCGGCAGGTCGACGCGGACCTCGCGCAGCTCCTCCTCCTCGGCGGGCGCCTCGCCGGCGCTGCGGCGGAACACGTCGACCGCCTCGCCGACCAGCCGCACGTACAGGTCGAACCCGACGCCCGCGATGTGCCCGGACTGCTCGGCGCCGAGGATGTTCCCGGCGCCGCGGATCTCCAGGTCCTTCATCGCGACCGCCATGCCCGCGCCCAGCTCGGTGTTCTGCGCGATCGTCGCGAGCCGGTCGTGCGCGGTCTCGGTCAGCGGGCTCTCCGGCGGGTACAGGAAGTACGCGTAGCCGCGCTCCCGCCCGCGCCCGACGCGGCCGCGCAGCTGGTGCAGCTGCGCCAGCCCGAGCAGGTCGCCGCGCTCGACGATGAGCGTGTTCGCGTTCGAGATGTCCAGGCCGGTTTCCACGATCGTCGTGCAGACCAGCACGTCGTACTCGCGCTCCCAGAAGCCCTGGATGATCTTTTCGAGCTTCTCCTCGTTCATCTGGCCGTGCGCGGTGACCACCCGCGCCTCGGGCACCAGCTCGCGGATCCGGCGCGCCGCCTTCTCGATCGAGGACACCCGGTTGTGCACGTAGAACACCTGGCCGTCGCGCAGCAGCTCGCGCCGGATGGCGGCGGCCACCTGCTTGTCGTCGTACGCGCCGACGTAGGTCAAGATCGGGTGCCGGTCCTCCGGCGGGGTCAGGATCGTGGACATCTCACGGATGCCGGCCAGCGACATCTCCAGCGTGCGCGGGATCGGCGTGGCCGACATGGTCAGCACGTCGACGTGCGTGCGCAGCGCCTTGATGTGCTCCTTGTGCTCGACGCCGAACCGCTGCTCCTCGTCGACGATGACCAGGCCCAGGTCCTTGTAGCGAATGCCGGTCTGCAGCAGGCGGTGCGTGCCGATCACGATGTCGACGGTGCCGTCGGCGAGCCCGGCCAGCGTCGCCTCCGCCTCGATCTTGTCGGTGAACCGGGACAAGCCCTTGATGGTCACCGGGAACGACGCCATCCGGCCGGCGAACGTGTTCAGGTGCTGCTGCGCGAGCAGGGTGGTCGGCACCAGCACCGCGACCTGCTTGCCGTCCTGCACCGCCTTGAACGCCGCGCGCACCGCGATCTCGGTCTTGCCGTAGCCGACGTCACCGCAGATGACGCGGTCCATCGGCACGCCGCGCTCCATGTCCGCCTTGACCTCGTCGATCGCGGCGAGCTGGTCGTTGGTCTCGGTGAACGGGAACGCGTCCTCCAGCTCGCGCTGCCACGGCGTGTCCGGCCCGAACGGGTGGCCGGGCGAGGCCTGGCGGGCCGCGTAGAGCTGCACCAGCTCGGCCGCGATCTCCTTGACCGCCTTGCGCGCCTTGGCCTTGGTGTTCTTCCAGTCCGAGCCGCCCAGCTTGTTCAGCGTGGGCAGCTCGCCGCCGACGTAGCGGGACACCTCGTCGAGCTGGTCGCTCGGCACGTACAGCCGGTCGCCCGGGTGGCCGCGCTTGGACGAGGCGTACTCCAGCACCAGGTACTCGCGGGTGGCGCCGCCGACGGTGCGCTGCACCATCTCCACGAACCGGCCGATGCCGTGCTGATCGTGCACCACGTAGTCGCCGGGCCTGAGCGCCAGCGGGTCGACCGCGTTGCGGCGGCGGGAGGGCATCTTCGTGCCCAGGTCGCGCGTCGCCGAGCCGGCGGTGGCGCCGCGGCCGGTCAGGTCGGCCTCGGTGAGCACGACCAGCCGCAGCTCGGGAGCGACGAACCCCTCGGCGAGGCCACCGCAGGCGACCGTGACGATGCCCGGCGCGGGCTGGTCGAGCAAGCCGTCCGCGGCGTGGGTCGCGGAGATCCCGGCCGTGGACAGCTGCTCCACCGCGCGGGCGGCGGTGCCGTGCCCGGCCACCACGAGCACCGCGGTGCCGTCCGCCGCCAGGTGCGCCCGCAGGTCGGCGACCGCGCGCTCCAGGTCACCGCGGTAGGCGGGCGAGGCCTCCACGCCGATGCGGATGACGTCGGCGTCCTCGCTGGTCAGCTGCGACAGCGTCCACCACGGACGGCCGGTCTCGCCGGCGTGCTTGGCGACCTCTTCGAGGTTGCGGTACGCCGACGCGCCCAGGTCGATCGGCGCCTGACCTCCCCCGGCGGCAGACATCCAGGACGCTTCCAGGAACTCCTGCCCGGTGCGCACCAGGTCGGCGGCGCGGGCGCGGATCTTCTCCGGGTCGGCCAGCACGACGTGCGTGCCCTCCGGCATCGCGTCGGTGAGCAGCTCCAGCTCGCCCTCGCACAGCACCGGGATGAGGGCCTCCATGCCCTCGACCGGGATGCCGCCGGCCAGCTTGGTGAGCATCTCGGCCAGCTGCGCGTCGGCCTCGTACTGCTCGGCCAGCTCGCCGGCGCGGGCCTTCACGTCCGGCGTGAACAGCAGCTCCCGGCACGGCGGGGCGTAGACGGAGGACAACTCGCCGGGCAGCGACCGCTGGTCCGACACCGCGAACGCGCGGACCTCGCTGACCTCGTCGCCCCAGAACTCGACCCGGTACGGGTGGTCGGCCGTCGGCGGGAAGATGTCCAGGATGCCGCCGCGGACGGCGAACTCGCCGCGCTTCTCGACCATGTCCACGCGCGTGTAGGCCAGCTCGACCAGCCGCTCCAGCAGCGGCTCGAACTCCTCCTCCTCGCCGACGCGCAGCTCGACCGGCGCGAGGCTGCCAAGCCCCGGCGCCATCGGCTGGATCAGGCTGCGGACCGTGGCCACCACCACGCGCGGGGCGCGGTCGGTGTGCAGGCGGTGCAGCACGTCCAGGCGGCGGCCGACGGTGTCCGCGCGCGGGGACAGGCGTTCGTGCGGCAGCGTCTCCCAGGACGGGAAGTCGGCCACCGCGTCGGCGCCGATCAGGCTCGCGAGCGCGGCCGTCAGCTCCTCGGCCTCGCGGCCGGTGGCGGTGACGGCCAGCACCGGGCGGCCCGCCCCGGCGTCGGACGCCAGCGCGGCGACCACCAGCTGGCGGGTGGCCGTGGCGCCGGAGAGTTCCAGCAGGGGCGCGCCGGCCCGCTCGATCACCGCGCGCAGGGCGGGGTCGGGCAGGACGGCGGAGAGCAGGCCGGACAACTGCGGGTCGGACACGAAAACGATCTCCCTGGAGCACGCGGGCACACCCCTGCCCGGGCTGGCGGAGGGATCAGGGGCTCTCGTGTTCCAGGGTACGTCGCAGGGGCGACAAAATTTCGGCGAGTCCCGCGAGCTGGTGGTCGATCTCGCGCGGATCGAGCGCCGCGATGCGCAGCAGGATGTGCCGGGCCCCGGCCTCGGCGAAGCGCCTGAGCTGGGCGATCACCTCGTCCGGGCCGCCGGTGATCATCACCTGGATCTTTCCCACCCAGTCGAGTGGCGCCTGGTAGGTGGCCTGGCAGTACTCCTCCAGCGCCGCCGTCCCCCCGCCGAGGTGGACGGTCGCGAAGAGGGCGGGCGTGACGTCGCGGCCCTGCTCGCCGATGGTGGCCAGGCCGCTCGCGTAGTCGGCCGGGTCGGGCGGGTACGGCAGCCAGCCGTCGTACAGTTTCCCGGCGCGGCGCAGCGCGGCCGGGGTGATGCCGCCGAGCCAGACCGGCGGGCCGCCGGGCTGGGCGGGGCGCGGCACCTCGGGCAGCCAGTCGTAGTGCAGGACCTTGCCGTGGAAGGACTCCGGGTGGCCGGTCCACAGCTGCTTCCACAGCGCCACGGTGTCGTCGAGGTACGAGAAGCGGGTCTTGAAGTCCACGCCGACCAGGTCGAACTCGTGCTCGCTGCGGCCCGGGAACCCGGCGCCGACGCCGATGATCAGCCGTCCGCCGGAGACGAGGTCGAGCGAGGAGATCGTGAGGGCGGCCTGCGCCGGGTGGCGGTAGGCGGGGATGAGGGTCGCGGTGCCGAGCCGCACGGTTTCGGTGGCCTGCGCGACGGCGGTGAGCAGGGTCAGCGGCTCGACCCTGGCGCGCGACAGCGAGTCGCCCGCCCAGACCGAGTCGAAACCGAGGCGCTCGGCGCGCACGGCGATGTCCACGATGTCGGTGACCGAGCCGCCGGCCGCGAGCTGGGCCTGCCCGGCGGGCAGGAGTAGTCCGATCTGCATGCGCTCACGGTGTCGCCGGGGCGCGCTGGCAGCAATTCCCGCCCGGGAATGATCAGGCGGGGCCGCCGGGCCCGATCTCGAACGGCTGCCGCACCGGCAGGTCGGGCTGCTCGGTCTCGACGACCTCCACCAGGTCGTCGGGCAGCACGCGCGGCGGCAACTCGCCGAACCGCGCGAACCGGAGGAAGGCCAGCTCTTCGTCGGTGAACCGCTCGGGCACCCGGCACCTCCAGTCGGTCATTCCCCGCCGGGAATGGCGGGCGACGCACCCCCGGTAGTAAGCATGCGGGGTGACGACGGCTTTTGGAAGTGCCCTCAAGGACTGGCGCACCCGGCGGCGCCTGTCCCAGCTCGAACTCGCCCTCCGCGCGGGCACGACGCAGCGGCACGTCAGCTTCATGGAGAGCGGCCGGTCGGTGCCGGGACGCGGCATGGTCGTGCGCGTGGCCGAGTCGCTGCAACTGCCGCTGCGCGAACGCAACGCGCTCCTGCTCAGCGCCGGGTACGCCCCGACCTATCCGGAGACCGACCTGTCAGATCCGGCGCTGCGGCCGGTGCTCGACGCGCTGGAGCGGCTCCTCGACGGGCACGAGCCGTACCCGGCGATCGTGGTGGACCGGTTCGGCGACCTGGTCGCGACCAACAAGGCCGCGGACGTCCTCACCGAGGGCGCCGCGCCCGAGCTGCTCGAACCGCCGGTCAACGTGCTGCGCCTGGCCCTGCACCCGCATGGGATGGCGCCGCGCATCGGGAACTTCGACGACTGGGCGCGCCACGTGCTGGAGCGGCCGCGGCAGGAACACGCCAAGGCCCCCCACCCCCGCCACGCCGAACTGCTCGCCGAGCTGGAGGGCTACCTGCCCGGGCCGCCGAACCTGGACGCCGACCACCTCGGGTTCGCCGTGCCGCTGGTCCTGCGCACCTCCCGGGGCGAGATGCGGCTGCTCACCGCGATCACCACGTTCGCCACCGCGGTCGACGTCACGGTGTCGGAGCTGCGCCTGGAGACGTTCCTGCCCGCCGACGACGAGACCGCGCACATCCTCACCCGATGAGCGACCCGCCCGCCTTGCCCACCAGCAGCGCGGCCACCACCCACACCACCGCCGCGGTCATGCTCACCACCAGGAACCGCGGGTACGGCACCGCCGCCGCGCCGGCCACCCGCGGCATCAGCGTCCGTGCCCCGGCGAGGAACCGCGCCGCGAACACCGCCACCACCCCGTACCGCGCGATGCGCGACTCGACCCGGCGCCAGCGGGCCGACCTGATCCGCCGCCCCAGCCTGCGCCCCTCCAGGTAGGCCAGCTGATCGCCGAACACGGCCGCGGCCGCGACGACCGCCATCGCCAGCCACAGGTTCACCGTGCCCTGCCCGGCGAGGAAGCCGACGAGCAGCAGCGTCGACAAAGTGGGCAGCACGATTCCCGGCAGCAGCGCGGTTTCCGCGGCGATCACCGCCGCCGCGACCAGGTAGACCAGCGCGGGCGGGAGGGTGGCGATGGCGTCGATCACGGCGTCACGGCCGCTCGGTGCACGAAGGCGGGCGGCAGGTTGCCCCACACCACCCGGCTGCGGCCGACGAACCCGAACCGCCGGGCCAGCGCGGCCTCGAACCGCCTGGCGGCGGGCAGCCACGCGGCGTGCAGGTAGGCGAAGGTCGCGAACCGCCCACCCGGTACGAGGACCTCGCCAACCTGGTCGAGGACGCGCTCCTGCCGGGCGCGCGGGAACAGCGCCCACGGCAGCCCGGACACCACCACGTCCGCCGTGCGCACGTGCCGGGCCAGGTGCTCGGCCGACCCGGTGATCACCTCGACGCGCTCGTGCCGCTGTGCGAGCGCCTCGGCCAGCCGCGGGTTGACCTCGACCGCGGTCAGCCGCGCGCCGGGACCCAGCCGGGTGAGCAGGGCTTCGGTGAACACCCCGGTGCCGGGCCCGAGTTCGACGACGTGCGCCGCCCGTTCCACGCCGATCCCGGCGACCACGGCCGACGCCAGGCGCCGGGAGCTGGCCGCGATCGCGCCGGTGTGCGCGGGGGCCCGGAGGAATTCCCTGGTGATGGACATGTCTCCGACGCTAGGAACGCCACCGCCCGGACACCTCGGCATCGCGGCCGCACGTTCTCCTCCTCCAGCAGGAGATCGCCGTGGGACGATCGGGACGTGGAGATCACCACCTGGTACCTGGAGCAGACGGACCCGGCCGCGATCCGGCCGTCCGCGGCGCCGGGCGAGCCGGTCGCCATCACCCGCGCCGAGGTGCCGAGCCCGGAGTTCAACCGCTTCCTCTACACCACCGTCGGCGGCGACTGGCAGTGGACCGACCGGCTCGGCTGGGACCGGCAGCGGTGGCTGGACCTGCTGGCGCAGCCCGGTTACGAGACCTGGGTGGCGTACGTGCGCGGCACACCGGCCGGGTTCGCCGAACTGGACGGCACCAAGCCGGGCGAGGTGGAACTGGCCTACTTCGGGCTGCTGCCCGCGTTCACCGGCCGCGGGATCGGCGGGCACCTGCTGACCGTGGCGCTGCGGCGGGCGTGGGACCTGCCGGAGCGCCGGCCGGGCGCGGAGCCGATCAGGCGGGTGTGGGTGCACACCTGCACGCTCGACGGGCAGCCCGCCGCGCTGGCCAACTACCAGCGGCGCGGCCTGACGATCTACCGCACGGAAACCCGCGATCAAGACCCGGACTTCACCGGACAACCGGCACAATGATCCCATGCGCCGCATCGGGGCCGTACTGCTCGCCGTCCTGGCCGTCACGGCTTGCTCGTCTTCGCCCGCCCAGGACCTGCCGTCGACCCCGACCACGGTCGCCGCGCCCACCACGGTCAGCGGGCAGAGCCTCGCGCTGAAGGTGGACGTCGTGACCGGCGGGCTGCAGCACGGCTGGGACGTCGGGTTCCTGCCCGGCGGTTCGATACTCGTCACCCAGCGGCCGGGGCGGCTCGCGCTGGTCCGCGGCACCGCGGTCACCCAGGTCCAGGCCGACTTCTCCGATGTGTGGGCGCGTGGCGAGGGCGGTCTGATGGGGATGGTCGTGCACCCGGACTTCGCCGCCAGCCGCCGGTTCACCACCTGCCAGACGCACCAGGAGGGCGGCCGCGCGGTCGACATCCGGCTGGTCACCTGGACGCTGTCGGCGGACGAGCGCAGCGCGACGAAGGTGCGGGACCTGCTGACCGGGCTACCGGTCAACCAGAGCGGCCGCCACTCCGGGTGCCGCCCGGAGATCGCCGCGGACGGGGCGCTGCTCGTCGGCACCGGCGACACCGCGCGGCCGGACGTCTCGCAGGACCGGCACAGCCTCGGCGGCAAGGTACTGCGCGTCGACCTGAACACCGGCGCGCCGCTGCCGGACAACCCGTTCATCTCCTCGGCCGACCCGAACGAGCAGCGGATCTACAGCTACGGGCACCGCAACATCCAGGGCGTGGCGGTGCGGCCGGGCACCGGGCAGATCTTCACGGGCGAGCACGGGCCGACGTTCGACGACGAGATCAACCTGATCCGCCCCGGCGGCAACTACGGCTGGGACCCGTCGCAGGGCGGCACCGTCGACTCCTACGACGAGGACGTGCCGATGACGGACCTGCAGCGGTTCCCGGACGCCGTCCGGCCACTGTGGACCTCCGGGGACATCACCGAGGCGATCTGCGGCGCGGCGTTCGTGTCCGGGCCGCAGTGGGGCGCGCTGGACGGCAGGCTCGCCGTGGTGGCGCTCAAGGGCCAGAAGATGCTGATGTTCACGGTGGACCAGGCGGGCGCGGTCACCGAGGTCTACCTGCCGGCCGAGTTCGACGACACGTACGGACGGCTGCGCGCGGTGCGCAGCGGCCCGGACGGCGCCTTGTACGTGACCACCTCGGACGGCAACGACGACAAGCTCCTGCGCATCACGCCCGCTGCTTGACGCGCGACGGCCGGTTGCTCAGCAGGTAGCCCACACCGATGACCACCGCCACGATCGGCGTGACGTAGAGGGCCACCCGGGTGTCCTCGCCGAACCCGAGCAGCACCACGACCAGCGCGAGGAACGCCAGCGCGAGGTACCCGGTCCACGGCGCGCCGGGCATGCGGAACTCCGAGGCGGGCAGCTCGCCGCGGTCACTGCGGCGGCGGTAGACCAGCTGGCACACCACGATCACGCCCCACGTCCACAGCACCCCGACGGTGGCGACGCTGGTGATGTAGGCGAACGCCTTCTCCGGCACGACCGCGTTGATCAGGATGCCGGCCGCCATGACGATCGCCGACGCCGTGATGCTCGCCGCGGGCACCTGCCGCTTCGACAGTTTGCCGAACGCGGCGGGCGCCGACCGGTGCACGGCGAGGGTGCGCAGCATCCGGCCGGTCGAGTAGATGCCCGAGTTGCACGACGACAGCGCCGCGGTCAGCACGACGAACTGGATGATCCCGGCGGCACCGTGGATGCCGACCGCGTCAAAGGCCCGCACGAACGGGCTCTCGCCGTCGTGGAACTCGGTCCACGGCACCAGCGACAGCAGCACCACCAGCGCGCCGACGTAGAACACCCCGATCCGCACCATGACGCTGTTGATCGCCTTCGGCAGCACGACCCGCGGGTTCTCCGCCTCGCCCGCGGTCAGCCCGATCAGCTCGACGCCGAGGTAGGCGAACATGACGCTCTGCAGCGCAAGCAGCGCGCTGCCCGCGCCGTGTGGCAGGAACCCGCCGTCGCTGACCAGGTGCGCGAACGTCGCGTGCTCCCCGGCGGGCCCGATGCCGAACACGATGACCGCGAGGCCGAGCACGATCGCCCCGACGATCGTCACCACCTTGATCATCGAGAACCAGAACTCGAACTCGCCGAACACCTTGACCGAGATCAGGTTGGCCAGGAACAACAGCCCGAGCACAACCGCCGCGGTGACCCACTGCGGGATGTCCGGGAACCAGTACTGCACGTAGATCCCGGCCGCGGTGATCTCGGCCATCGCGGTGACCACCCACATCAGCCAGTAGACCCAGCCGGTGGCGAACCCGGCGAAGCGGCCGACGAACTCCTCGGCGTAGTCGACGAAACTGCGCGACACCGGCCGGTACATCAGCAGCTCGCCGAGCGCGCGCATGATCAGGAAGATGACCACGCCCGCGACGGCGTAGGAGGCGATCAGCGCCGGCCCGGACGTCTCGATCGCCGCACCCGCCCCGAGGAACAGGCCCGTCCCGATCGCGCCGCCGATCGCCATCATGCTGATCTGGCGGTTCTTCAGGCCCCTGGCGTAACCCTCGTCGGTTCCCTGGTCGCTCATACCCCTCCCGTCCACGGCTGGTCCAGACCCTAACGACGGGGTCCGCGGGCGGAAGCTTGGGGCGGTTTGGAATGGTCGAGTTCGGATGGTAGATTTCGACTATGCCACGTCGCGCACTGGAGAACCCGCTGGTCCTGGCGGTACTCGGCCTCCTGCTGGAGTCGCCGATGCACCCGTACCAGGTCTTCACGGAGTTGCGTGCCCGCAGCGCGAGCGCCATCAACCGGGGCACGCTGTACGACGTCGTGGAGGCGGTGGCCGCGGCGGAGTGGATCGCCCCGCAGGGCACCGAACGCAGCGGCAACCGCCCGGAACGGACCGTCTACGCGCTCACCGACTCCGGCCGCGACGAGCTGGTGCGCAGGCTGGACAGCCGGATCCGTGAGCCGAAGCGGGAGTTCCCCGAGTTCCTGGGTGCGATCGCGTACGTCGGGGCGCTCGGACCGGACGGCGCCGTCGCCGCACTGACCGAGCGCGCGCAGCGGTTGTCCGAACGCGCCGACGCCGACCAGGAGCGGCTGACCGCGGTGCTGGAGAGCGGCGTGCCGCGCCTGCACGTCATCGAAGCCGAGTACGCGCTCCACCAGACCCGCGCGGAGATCGCGTGGGTGGAAAGCCTCGTCGCCGAGATCCGTGGCGGCGCCCTGACCTGGCCCGGAAAGGACTGACATGCTCTTCGGCATCTACCCCGGCGGTGTCACCGGGACCGACTCCGGTGAACTGGCGGGCGGACCGCCCGACGACCCGGCGCGGATCCGGGAAGCGCTCACCGCACTGCAGGGCGAAGGCCCGTTCCTCGTCCGCGCCTACCTCGGGTTCGACGACTCCACTTCGGATTGTCCACACGAGACACTGGCGCCGGCGGACGCCGCGCAGTACACCGGCGACGGCCGCGTGCTGGACCTCGTCGCGCAGTACCAGTCCGCGAGCGGCGACGTGGACGGCTACCGCGCGTTCGTGCGGCGGCTGGTGGAGCAGTACGGCGCGGTGACCGGCACGCTGCAGATCGCGGAGGAGCCGAACGTGCCGGGCAACCCGACGCTCGACGGCTACTACCCGCGCGTGATCGAGGCGATCGTGGCCGGGGTCGCCGCGGCCAGGGAGCGGGCGGCCGAACTCGGGCACGATCTGCGGGTCGGCTTCAACACCACACCGCTGTTCGGGCCGGGCGCGTCGTTCATCGCGGACGTGGCGAAGGCGGGCGGCGCGGAGTTCGTGCGCCAGGTGGACTACGTGGGCCTGGACTTCTTCCCGGACGTCTTCCGGCCGGTCGCGGCGGCGGAGCTGCCCGCGGCGGTGGCCGGGCTGCTGCGCCACCACCGCGAGAACGTCCTCGCGCCGGCCGGGTTCGGCGATGTCCCGCTGCACATCACCGAGCACGGCTGGCCGACCGGCCCCGGGCGCTCCGCCGAGCGGCAGGCCGAAGTGGTGGAGGCCGTCGTCCGCGCCGCCGCGGACGCGGGCGTGAGCTGCTACACCCACTTCGCCCTGCGCGACGCGGACAGCGCGAACCCCGGCCTGTTCCACCAGTTCGGCCTGCTGCGGGACGACTACACCGCCAAGCCCGCCTTCGACACCTACCGGAAGCTGATCGCCGAGTTCACCAGGTGACCGGCAGTTCGTGCACGCCGTAGATGTTCATGTCGGTCCGCAGCCGCACCTCGTCCGCCGGGATGGCGAGCCGGAGGTCCGGGAAGCGGCGCAGCAGCCCGGCGAACCCGGCGCGCATCTCCAGCCGGGCCAGCTGCTGGCCGAGGCACTGGTGGACGCCGTGGCCGAAGGCCATGTGCCCGCGGGCGTTGCGGTGCACGTCCAGCGCGTCCGGCTCGTCGAAGCGCCGCGGGTCGCGGTTGGCGGACAGCAGCGAGACGACGACGGTGGACCCCTTGGGGATCGTTTCGCCGCCGACTTCGATGTCCTCGGTGGCGTAGCGGTAAAAGACGTCGGCGACGGTCAGGTAGCGCAGGAGTTCCTCGACCGCGCCCGGCACCAGCTCCGGGTTCGCACGCAGCTCGGCCATCTGCTCGGGGTGCTCCAGCAGCGCGAACGTGCCCAGCCCCAGCATGTTCGCCGTGGTCTCGTGCCCGGCGAGCAGCAGCAGGAAGGCGATCCCGGTCAGCTCCTCGATGCTGAGGTCGTCCTGGCGGGCCAGGTCGGACAGGATGTCCTCGCCCGGTTCGGCGCGCTTGCGGGTGACCAGCTCGGCCAGGTACCCGTTGAGCGCGCCGACGACGGCGATCTTCTCCTCCAGTTCGATGTCCTTGAGCATGAACCGCGCGGCGTTGTGCTGGAAGGTTTCCCGGTCCTCGTACGGGACGCCGAGCAGCTCGCAGATCACCAGCGACGGCACCGGCAGCGCGAACTCCTTGACCAGGTCGACCGGCGGGGTGAGCCGCGCCATCTCGGCCAGGTGCCGCTCGGCGATCTCGTTGATGTGCTCTTCGAGCTGCTTCATGCGCTTGACCGTGAAGGCGCCGGTGAGCCTGCGCCGCAGCCGCGTGTGGTCCGGCGGGTCCATCGAGATGAACAGGCCGGGCATCTGCGGGGACGGCTCGGTGGGGGCAGGCATGCCCGGGGTCAGGTACGGCACGTGGATGATGTCGAGGTCGAGGCGGGAGCTGAACCGGGTGTCGGCCAGCACCTGCCGGACCTCGTCGTAGCCGGTGACCAGCCGGCCCTCGTGGCCGTCGGGGAAGACCAGCGGGCAGACCGGGCGGGACTCGCGCAGCCGGGTGAACCCGGTGGGCGGGTCGAAGGGACCGGCGTCGCGGTCGGTGGGGAGTCCGTTCGGGATGGGAACCGTCTGAGTCACCGGAGATCCTTTCGTGGCGGTCGCTGGACCCACCATCACGGCCGGCGCTGACACCCGGCTGACACGGCTCTGACACGACCATCACGTGCGCGGGCGGTCGGCGAGCTTGAGCCACACGACGCCGGCGATGATCACCGCGAGCCATAGCGCCTTGGCCGGGGTGAGGGTCTCGTCGAAGAACACCGGACCGAGCACGGCGGCTCCGGCGGCGCCGATGCCGGCCCAGACCGCGTAACCGATGCCCACGTCGATGGTGCGCAGGGCGAGGCTGAGCGCGAAGAGCGTGAGCAGGAAGAAGACGACCGCGACGAGCGACCAGGAGAGCACGGTGAAGCCCCGGCTGCCGCCGACGGACAGGGCGTAGCCGACTTCGAAGGCGCCGGCGAGCAGGAGGACGGGCCAGGCGGCGGCGGGTGCGGTGGACGTGCGGCGCGCCATCACGCGGCTCCGCTCAGCTGGAGGCCGACGACGCCGGCGATGACGGCGGCGATGCCGAGCACCTTGCGCCAGTCGAGGCGCTGGCCGAACAGGACGACGCCGAGGACGACGATCCCGACGCCTGCGACGGAGGTCCAGATCGCGTAGCCGACACCGACGTCGAAGGTCAGCAGCGCCAGGCTGAGGAGGTAGGTGGCGATGCCCCCGCTGACCAGCGTGGCGGCGGTCCAGGCGGGCCGGGTGAAGCCCTGGGCCTTGCCAGCGGAGACGGCTACCGTGATCTCGAAGACGACGGCGATGCCGAGGTAGAGCCAATGCACGGAAGTCCCTTTCACGGAGTTTGGCTGGTGCACCGCACATCGTGAAACTTCACACCGGTGTCAATTGCAAGAATGGGGAGCGGCGGAGCGTCTGGAGGAGGGCTCATGCGCATCGGTGAGCTGGCGGAAGCCACCGGGGTCAGCACGCGGTCCCTGCGGTACTACGAGGAACAGGGGCTCATCCGATCGTCACGCACGCCCGGCGGGTGGCGCGACTTCGACAGCTCGATGGTCGAGCGGGTCGTCCTGATCCAGCACCTGTTCGCCGCCGGCCTGTGCAGCGCCACGATCAACGAACTGCTCCCCTGCCTGGAAGCCCCACCCGAGGAGCGCACGGGCGTGCTGGAGGAGCTGCTCGCCCAGCAAGCCGAGCGCCTGGAGGCCAAACGGCGCGACATCGAGCGCGAGCTGGACATCCTGCGGGCGCTGCGCAAGGAGACGTCCCTGCCCGGCCACGCCGCCTGATCAGCGGCTCGGCGTGCCGCCCCGCCCGCGCCACCCGATCAACGACCCGGCACCCCACACGCCGCCAAACCCGCACCCGCCCGCGCCCGTTCCACGTGATCACCGGACGTCCTGGCCAGCACCACCTCGAACTGCTCCCGCGCCGCCGACACGTCCGCGACCGCGAGCAGGCTCGCGCCCAGCCGGTTGCGGATCTCCAGCTCCAGCTGCGGCCGGGTCCGCTCGCTGACCAGCGCGAACGCGCGCCGCTGCAGTTCCAGCGCCGCCTCCGCGTTGCCGAGCCCGGACTCGGCCGCGCCCCACATCGACAGGCAGTCGGCGGTCAACGCGATGTCGCCGGCCTCCTCGGCGGCGCCGGCGGCCCGGCGCAGCGCGCCGACGGCGTCCGCGTACCGCCCGACCGCCAGGTGGAACTTCCCCAGGCTGCCCACCGCCATCGCCACCGCCCGCGGCCGCCCGATCTTCTCGCCGAACGCGACCCCCTGCTCCAGGCAGGCGCGGGCCTCGTCGAACCGGCCGAGCCGCAGGTGGGTCAGCCCGATGTTGGCGATCGCCATCCCGCACAGGAACGGGTCGTCCAGCCTGCGCCCCAGCTCGTGCGCCTCGTGCAGCAGGGCGAGCGCCTCGCCGGTGTCGCCGCACGCCACCGCTAGCGTGCCGAGGCCGCCGAGCGCGCGGGCCTCCTCCCGGCGGTCGCCGGCCTGCCTGCTGATCCGCAGCGCCTCGTGCAGCCACGGACGGCATCGCTCGTAGTGGCCCTGCATCCCCTCCGCGACCCCGAACCCGAACCGCAGCGCGGACCGCATCCGCCGGTCGGAGCACTGCTCGGCGGGCGGGAGCGCGATCTCCAGCGCCGCGCGGCACTCGTCGTAGCGGCCCTGCCGGACCAGGTACTCGACGAGCCCCTCGGCGATCCAGCACGCGTAGTCCGCTTCCCCGGATTCCGCCGCATAGCGGACGACGTCCGGCAGCTCGCCGCCTGCCGAGTCGAGCCAGCCCGCCGCGTCCGCCCAGCCGGTGAACGACACGTCGTCCACCGGCGGGCCGCTCGACGGGTCGTGAACGCCCCAGTCGCTCGCGATCCGCGCGGCGACCGCGTACAGCCGCAGCACTCCGGCCCTGGCCGCGGGCTCGTCCGCGCCCAGCCGCCGCGCGTACACCGCGACCAGGTCGTGCAAGCGGTAGCGGCCCGGGGCCGGCTGCTGCAGTAGGCTCGCGTCCACCAGGCGTTCCAGCGAATCCTCGACCATCGGTTCGGGGAGCCCGAGCATCGCGGCCACCGCCCGCGCGTCGAACTCGACCGTCGGCACCAGCCCGAGCACCCGGAACGTGCGCTGCTCCGCCGCCGCGAGCTGGTGAACGGACAACCGCAGCGCCGCCTCGACGCCGTGGTCCTCGGCGGTGAGCTCGCCCAGCCTGCGCTCGTCGTCGGCGAGCCGCCCCACCAGGTACTCGAAGGTCCACATCGGACGGTTCTGCATCCGGGCGCCCGCGATCCGCAGCGCCAGCGGCAACCCGCCACACAACCGGACCAGCTCGCGCACCGCGCCGGGCTCCCGGCCGACTCGCTCGGCGCCGACGACCAGGCGCAGGAGTTCTTCCGCGGCAACGGCGTCGAGCACGTCGAGCGACACCCGGCGGTCGGCGGGCAACCCGGTCAGCCGCTGCCTGCTCGTCACCAGCACCGTGCTGCCCGCGCCGGAAGGCAGCAGCGGCCGCACCTGCTCGGCGCTCTTCGCGTCGTCGAGCACCAGCAGCAGCCGCGACGACGCGGTCGCCGACCGCCAGGTCGCGGCGAGCTCGTCCACGTCCGGCCCGATCGGACCGGTGTCGACGCCGATCGCGCGCAGCAGCCGGGCCAGCGCGTGCGCCGGGCGCAGCGGCTCGTGCCCCTCGGTGTGCCCGTGCAGGTCCAGGTGCAGGCAGCCGTCCGGGAAGCCGGGGCGCAGCACGTGCGCGGCGCGGAGGGCGAGCGCGCTCTTGCCCGCGCCCGCGACGCCGTCGACCGCGATGACGGTCACCAGCTCCGGGTCGCCCGGTTCGACGAGCCGCGCCAGTTCTTCCGCACGCCCGGCGAGTTCGCCGCTGTCCGCGGGCAACTCGTTGCGGGGCGGGCGTTTGCGGGTGACACCGAGCGCGGCGTCATCACCCCGCAGCACCGCCTGCTGCACCCGGCGCGGTTCGGCGCCCGGCTCCACGCCGAGGTCGTCGACGAGGCGGCGGCGCAGCCCGGTGAACACGGCCAACGCGTCCGCCCGCCGCCCCGCCGCGTACAGCGCACGCATCAGCAGCGCGGCCAGCTCCTCGTGGTGCGGGTGGACCCCGGCGAGCGCGGACAGCTCGTCGATCACCTCGCCGTGCCGTCCCAGGCGCAGCTGCCACCCGGCCTTCCCGAGCTGCAGCGCGATGCGGCGTTCGGTGAGCCGCAGCCGGTGCCCGTCGAGGAAGGGGCCGGGCAACCCGGTGAGCGGCTCACCGTCGAACAGGTCCAGCGCGTCCGCGGCGGCGCGCACCGCGACGGCGAGGTCACCGGCGCGCGCGGCGGCCGCGGCCTCGGCCGCGATCCGGTCCAGGGGCCCGGCGTCCACCTCGGCGGCGGCGCCGACGAACCGGTAGCCGCTGCTGTCGCGGGCGATCACGGCGTCCGCGGGCTCGTCTTCACCCGCACGCAGGCACTTGCGCAACCGGTGGACGTAGACCGGCACCACGCGACGGCCGGTGCCCGGCGGTTCGAGGCCCCACACGTCGTCGAGGAGCTCACCGGCGCCGACCACCACGTCCGGGCGCAACACGAGCGCGGCGAGCAGGGCCTTCTGCCGGACCGGGCCCAGGTCGAGGGGCTGATCGCCGCGCCAGGCCCGGAGCGGGCCGAGCACACTCAGCCGGAGTCGGCCCCCACTCACCACACCGCCCCCAACGCCGTGCTGTCGACTCGTGGCGCAGTGTAGCGGGAATCCGGTCAGTTCAGGCGCAGTTTCGGCTTGTGCTCCAGGTGCGAGAGCCCGTTCCAAGCCAGGTTGACCAGGTGCGCGGCCACCTCGTCGCGCTTGGGGCGGCGGGCGTCGAGCCACCACTGCCCGGTCAGCGCGACCATCCCGACCAGCGCCTGGGCGTAGAGCGGCGCGAGCTTGTCGTCGTACCCGCGTGCGTCGAACTGCTGCGCGAGGATGTGCTCGACCTGCATCGCGATGTCGTTGAGCAGCGTGGAGAACGTCCCGGAGGCGCTGGCCACCGGCGAGTCGCGGACGAGGATGCGGAAGCCGTCGTGCGACTCCTCGACGTAGGCCAGCAGCGCGCTGGCCGCCTGCTCGAGCATCGCCCTGGGGTGCCCACCGTGCAAAGTGGACACCATTCGGTCGAGCAGGGACTGGGTCTCGCGGTCGACGACGACGGCGTAGATGCCTTCCTTGCCGCCGAAGTGCTCGTAGACCACGGGTTTGGAGACGTTCGCCCGGTGGGCGATCTCCTCGATGGAGGTGCCGTCGAAGCCCTTTTCGGCGAAGAGCTTGCGGGCGACGTCGAGCAGTTGCTGCCGGCGTTCCGCGCCCGTCATCCGGACGCGGGGCACCGGCCCCGGAGGCCGCACCCCGGTGGCCTCACGTTTCGCTCGACGTCGTCCCGCCACCCGGAGAGACTATTCGGACGTCAGTCGGGCGAGCCGCTGCGGGGTGGGCCAGCGCACGTTGTGCACCCACCCGAGCTTCTCGAACGCCCAGATCACGCGGGCCGAGATGTCGATCTGCCCGCGCTTGACACCGTGCCGCGCCGAGGTCGGGTCGGCGTGGTGCAGGTTGTGCCAGGACTCGCCGAAGGACAGGATCGCCAGCGGCCAGAAGTTGGCCGACTTGTCGCGCGCGGCGAACGGCCGCTCACCGATCATGTGGCACACCGAGTTGACCGACCACGTCACGTGGTGCAGCACGCAGACCCGGACCAGCCCGGCCCAGAAGAACGCGGTGACCGCGCCCCAGAACGACCAGGTGATCAGGCCGCCGAGCACGGCGGGCAGGACCAGGGTGAGCAGGGTCCACAGCCAGAACAGCTCGTCGACCTTCTTGATCGCCGGGTCCTTCAGCAGGTCCGGGGCGAACCGCTCGGCGTTGCTCTTGTCGCGCTCGAACAGCCAGCCCATGTGCGCGTGCCAGAAGCCCTTGGCGATGGCCAGCGGCGAGGTGCCGAACGCCCACGGCGAGTGCGGGTCGCCGTCGCGGTCGGAGAAGGCGTGGTGGCGCCGGTGGTCGGCGACCCAGGTGATGACCGGGCCCTGCACCGCGAAGCTGCCGGCGATGGCCAGCGCGACCCGCAGCCACGGCTTGGCCTTGAACGAGCCGTGCGTGAAGTACCGGTGGTACGAAACCGTGATCCCCAGACCGCTGATGACGTAGAAGCCGATGAACAGGCCGACGTCCACCCAGCTCAAGCCCCATCCCCAGGCGAACGGCACGGACACGATGAGCGCGAGCAGCGGCAGGATCACGCCCAGGTAGACGGAGAACTGGACGCCGGGCCCCCGCTGCCCGTCGATGACCGGCTTCGGTCCCTTGGCCTTGGGTGGTTCCATGACCTGAGTGGATGTCATGCGCAACACTTCTTCCTACCTGGGAAAACCTGACAAAGGTCTGCCTTACCTACGTTGCCGTAAGTTACGGTACAGGAGGTTTGCCCCGCTGGGGAGACGCTGAAACGCGGACACAACCCCTGCACTGGCGCGGTTTTTCGACGTCGCTATCCTGACCAGGCACGATCCGCCGTGGTGTAATTGGCAGCACCTCAGATTTTGGTTCTGATAGTTCAGGTTCGAGTCCTGGCGGCGGAGCTGCCGTGCCCTACCCCGACGTGCCCGAAGGGGGTGCGCCACGCTGCAAGGCGAGAGCAGACCGAAGACCAGGCGGCCGGCACTGGCCGAGCTCTCCGATGCCTGGCTGGCCGGGCGCGCCCGGGAACTGATCGCCGCCGTGCAGCACACGGAGCACGGCGAGCAGCTCGAGATCGTCCGGACGATGGACGAGCTACTCGACGAGGCCCAGCGCCGGGGTGAGCCGGTCCTGGTCTCCCAGCTCCTCCGCGCGGCGTCGCTGGGCAGGCTTGTCACCCGCGGTCTCGCCGCCGAGGCGGAGCCGCTGCTCGACGAGATGCTGGCCCACACCCGCCGCCACGGCCTCGCCTTGTTCCGCGCCGACGCCCACGCGCTGCGCGGCCGCCGCCTGGTGCTGGCCAAGCAGGAGGACGCGGCGCTGACCGAGATCGCCCGCGCGCTGGCGATCCTGGACGATTCGAACACCCCGGATATGCACATGTCGCGCCGGGAGTGGGCCAAGGCCCAGTCCAGCGCGCTGCTGGACTGCTGGATCGTGCTCAACCAGCTGGGCGTGTACGAGGCGGCCGAGGAGGTCATCGCCAGGGCCCACCAGGCCATCCGGGAGACCGCGGGCCCGCACGAGATCACGCTGCAGCTGATGAACCGCATCAAGATGCTGCTGGGCTGGGGCCTGCGGCTGGAGCGGGTCGCGCGGCACGAGGAGGCGGCCGCGAAGTTCAGCACGGCGGCCTCGATGGCCGTCGCGGTCGAGGCCCCCTTCGCCGAGTCGCTGTTCCCGCGGAAGATCGGCGTGGCCGCGGTCGACCAGGTGGGCGTGCTGGCGGCCGCCCTCGCGCTGGCCGCGCCGGAACCGGCGCACGTGGACCGGCTGCGGCGGCTGCTGATCGAGCCGGGCTACCCGCACGAGCAGGTCATCGTCACGATCGCGCTGGCCCGTTGCCTGGAGCAGGGAGGCCAGCACGACGACGCGCTCAAGGCGCTGCACGCAACCAAGCTCACCCTCGCCGAGGACAACTCGATGCCGTCGATGAACCTGCACCTGATGCGGGAGATCGCGCGGCTGGACAGCGACGCCGACAGCGAGTCGTCTCGGGCGCTGGCGGAGTACTCGGCCGCGCTTGAGGTCGAGCTGTGGCACATGCGGGAGTCGCAGCTGGCGACCCTGGACACGCGCCGTGAGCACGAGCGGCTGTCCGCGCAGCACGGCGCGATCAGCCAGCAGGCGCTGCAGGACCCGCTGACCGGCCTGCCCAACCGCCGCGCGCTGGACGAGCACCTGCGCACGCTGTCCGCCTCGACCACGGCCCAGCCGCTCGCGGTCGCGCTGATCGACCTGGACGGCTTCAAGGGCGTCAACGACCAGCACTCGCACGCCGAGGGCGACGACGTGCTGCGCGTGGTCGCCTCGACGCTGCGGGACGCGTTGCGCGGTGACGACATCGTGGCCCGCTACGGCGGGGACGAGTTCGTCGCGTTGCTGCCCGGCGCGCCGGTGTCCGCGGCCAAGCAGGCGCTGGGGAGGGCGGTCACCGCGGTCGACTCGCTGCCCCACCACCTGTCGCACGGGGTCACCCTGTCGGTGGGGCTGGTGTCGCTGCGCCCGCAGGAGCGGGCCGACCAGGTGCTCGCCCGCGCCGACGCCGCGATGTACCAGGCGAAACGCGGCGGCGGGAACCAGGTCGCGACCGCCCAGTCGACGGCGGGCGAGTCCCTTATCGCAGAGGCGGAACCCGGCTCCGAGGGCGACCCGCAGCCGGCTGCCAGGCAGGACACGTAGGATCGGGCCCCGCCACCACCCGTCCCGTATTCGTTGGGAGTGCCGTGACCGGCCCGCTGAGCACTGTCATCCTCGCCGCGGGCGAGGGCACCCGGATGCGTTCGAACACCCCGAAGGTCCTGCACCCGCTGGCCGGGAGGCCGCTGGTCGAGCACGCCGTCCGGGCCGCAGCCGGGCTTTCGCCGGACCACCTGGTCGTCGTCGTCGGGCACGGCCGGGAGGCCGTCGCCGAGCACCTCGGCAAGGTCGGCGAGGCGCTCGGGCGGCCCGTCGCGACCGCGGTGCAGGAGAAGCAGAACGGCACCGGCGACGCCGTTTCGTGCGCCTTGTCCGTTCTGCCGGAAGGACTTCCGGGCACGGTTCTCGTCAGCTACGGCGACGTCCCGTTGCTGGACACCGAGACGATGGCCGCGCTGCTGGCCGAGCACCGCGAGAACGGCCACGCGGTCACGGTTCTGACGTCCGTGGTCGCCGACCCGACCGGTTACGGCCGGATCGTGCGCGACGCGGCCGGCGCGGTCACCGCGATCGTCGAGCAGAAGGACGCGACGCCGGAGCAGCTGGAGATCGACGAGATCAACTCCGGTGTCTACGCGTTCGACGCGGCCGTGCTGGCCGACGCGCTGACCCGGCTGTCCACCGACAACGCCCAGGGCGAGCTGTACCTGACCGACGTGCTGGCGATCGCCCGCGGTGACGGCCGCGGCGTGGGCGCGCTCGTGGTGGACGACCCGTGGCTGACCGAGGGCGTCAACGACCGCGTCCAGCTCGCCGCGATCGGCGCCGAGCTGAACCGCCGCCTCGTGCAGCGCTGGCAGCGCGAGGGGGTTACCGTCGTCGACCCGGCGTCGGTGTGGCTGGACGTGGACGTCGAACTGGCCCGTGACGTCGTGATCGAGCCGGGTGTGCAGCTCAAGGGCGGCACGAAGGTCGGCGAGGGCGCGGTGATCGGGCCGGACACGACGCTCACCGGCGTCACGGTCGGCGCCGGCGCCCAGGTGGTCCGCGCGCACGGCTACGACGCCGAGATCGGCGCGGGCGCGAGCGTCGGCCCGTTCGCCTACCTGCGGCCGGGCACCAAGCTCGGCGACAAGGGCAAGATCGGCACGTTCGTCGAGACCAAGAACGCCGACATCGGCACCGGCACGAAGGTGCCGCACCTGACCTACGTCGGGGACGCGACGATCGGCGAGTACAGCAACATCGGCGCGTCCAGCGTGTTCGTCAATTACGACGGTGTGCGCAAGCACCACACCACCATCGGTTCGCATGTCAAGACCGGGTCGGACAACATGTTCGTCGCGCCGGTCACCGTTGGTGACGGTGCGTACTCGGGCGCTGGCACTGTGATCAGGCGGAACGTCCCGCCGGGGGCGCTGGCGGTGTCGACTGGACCACAGCGCAATATTGAAGGCTGGGTGCCCCGGCGCAGGCCGGGTACTCCAGCGGCGGAGGCGGCCCAGGCTGCGCTCGCCGCGCAGGAAAACAAGGAAGAGACCGAGCGGGAGTCGTCTGATGAGTCCTAAGTCCGGCACGCCGAAGAAGAACCTGATGCTCTTCTCCGGCCGCGCACACCGGGAACTCGCGGAGGAGGTCGCGCAGCACCTCAACGTGACGATCACCCCGCAGACGGCGCACACGTTCGCCAACGGCGAGCTGTTCGTGCGCTTCGAGGAATCGGTCCGGGGCACGGACGCCTTCGTCATCCAGAGCCACACCAACCCGATCAACGAGTGGGTGATGGAGCAGCTGATCATGGTGGACGCGCTCAAGCGCGCCAGCGCCAAGCGCATCACCGTGGTCATGCCGTTCTACCCGTACGCGCGGCAGGACAAGAAGCACAAGGGCCGCGAGCCGATCTCGGCCCGGCTGATCGCCGACCTGTTCAAGACTGCGGGCGCCGACCGGATCATGACGGTCGACCTGCACACCGCGCAGATCCAGGGCTTCTTCGACGGACCGGTGGACCACCTGTTCGCGCAGACGCTGCTCGCCGACCACATCAAGAAGACCTACGGCAGCGCCGACATCGCCGTGGTCTCGCCGGACTCCGGCCGCGTGCGGCTGGCCGAGAAGTGGGCCGCGCAGCTGGGCGACCGGCCGATCGCGTTCATCCACAAGACGCGTGACCCCGACAAGCCGAACCAGGCGGTGGCCAACCGGGTCGTCGGCCAGGTCGAGGGCAAGCTGTGCATCCTGGTGGACGACATGATCGACACCGGCGGCACGATCGTGAAGGCCACCGACGCGCTGCTCGCCGAGGGCGCCGCGGACGTCGTCATCGCGACCACGCACGGCATCCTGTCCGACCCGGCCACCGAGCGGCTGTCCAACTGCAAGGCGCGCGAGGTCATCGTCACGAACTCGCTGCCGATCGCGCCGGAGAAGCACTTCGCGAACCTGACGGTCCTGTCCATCGCGCCGCTGCTGGCGGAGGCGATCCAGCAGGTGTTCGAGGACGGCTCGGTCACCAGCCTGTTCGACGGCAACGCCTGAGTTCTCCTCACGGGCCCTTCCGCCGCTGGCGAAACCGGCGGCGGAAGGGCCTTTTCGTGCCTAGCGTCAAGGCATGAACGACTACCGCTTCGGTGTTTCCCTGCGGTTCCTGACCGGGCGCGACGACTGGGCGGCCAAGTGCCGTCGCGCCGAGGAGCTGGGCTACGACACCATCACCATCCCCGACCACCTCGGCATGCCCGCGCCGTTCCCGGCGCTGGTCGCCGCCGCGCAGGCGACCGAGCGGGTGCGGGTGGGGCACCTGGTGCTCAACGCGCCCTTCTACAACCCGGTGCTGCTGGCCCGGGAGGTCGAATCGACCGCGCTGCTCACCGGCGGGCGGCTGGACGTCGGGCTCGGATCCGGGCACATGAAGTCCGAGTTCGACGACGCCGGGCTGCGGTTCGCGCCGCCTGCCGAGCGGATCAAGCACCTGGCCCGGACGATCGAGGTGCTGCGGGACCGCCTGGACGACGCGCCGCCGCTGCTGGTCGCGGGCAACAGCGACGGGGTGCTGCGGCTGGCGACGGAGCACGCGGACATCGTCGGGTTCGCCGGGTTGAAGCACGCGCGCGGCTACCCGCCGGGGACGTTCGACCTGGCCTCCGCCGCGGAGCTGGACGACCGGGTGGGCTTCGTGCGGTCCGCGACCGCTCGGCAGGTGGAGTTCAACATGCTGATCCAGAACGTCGTGGTGGCCGACGATCCGGTGCCCGCGCTGGAGGAGTGGCTGGCCGGGGTGCCGTCGGAACTGGGCTGGTCGGCCGCCCGGCTGGTGGATGCGCCGCAGATGCTGGCCGGGACGCCGGAGCAGATCGCGGCGAAGATCCGGGCGATGCGCGAGCGGTACGGGTTCACGTACTTCACGGTGTTCGAGATGGCGATGGAGGAGTTCGCGCCGGTGATCCCGCTGCTACGGGCCTAGCTCGGCGGCGACGTCGCGGTTGAGCGCGCCGGGGTCGACGAGGGCGACGGGTTCGGCGGTCACCGACGGCGCGGCCTGCACCCTGGTCGCGCCGTCGGTGCGGGGCAGCGTGAACTTGACCGAGCAGGAGACGTCGGCGGCGGTGTCCAGCGGGAGGACGACGTCTCGTGCGCAGGTGCGGGTGCCGAGGGCGTCGGAGGTGACGGCCGAGGTGAGGCTGACGCGCGCGGCCGCCCCGGGAGCCGCGCCGAGCAGGCGGTTGTCGATGCGGACGGTGTCCGTGCAGGCGCCGTTGGCCGTGCAGCGGAGTTCGTGGTCGGTGACCCTGGCGGCGACGACCGGGCCGGCGATGAGGGGCTGGCCGAGTTCGGCCACGCCTTCGTCGAGGCGTTCACGCAGGCCGGGCAGGTGCACGTCGCCGAGGGCGATCTCGTGCGGCCCGAGCTGGCCTGCGACGGGCCCGAGGAAGGCGGGCGGGAAGCTGAGCACGCGGTGGGGCGAGGTGGCAGTGACCCGCAGACCGCCGAGGTCGAAGGCCCCGTCCGCCTGGACGGGCAGCACACCCACCGGCAAGGCGGCCCGCAGCGCGGCGGCCACCACCTGGGGCGCCATGAGCCGTCCGGGGTCGAACGGCACCCCGCGGTCCGCCCTGGTCCACTGGGAGCCGAACCGCTCGGCGCGGGGCGCGGACATGCCCTGCCGCTGCCAGTAGGCCGGGGAGGCGCGGACGTAGAGCGAGCCCCCCACCCGGAGGGCCCGCATGGTGTCGTCCTGCACTGGAACCTGCCCCTCGACGAGCCCGCCCTTGGTGACGGTGAGGGTCGCACCAGGAACCCGATACGCGACGGCGGTCTCCCCGGCGAGGGCCGTGAGCGCCTCGTCGACGGCGGAGCGGGGATCCGGCGAGGCGGGCCGCTGGGGAGCCTCACAGGCGACGAGCAGGACGAGGACGAGCACCGCGAGACCGCGCAGGCGCATCCGGACCCCTCGCTCACCGCTGGAACGGCCAGTTCGTGAATGAGACGAACTTTCAGGTTCCGGAGTTCCTAGCGGCGCGGCCTGTCATCCGATCGGTTTACACAGAAGCCCCAACCGCAAGCCGGCAACGCAAGAAGACCGACCAATGCACCAGACCTCCCCCGCCCCCAAACGCAAGCCGGCAACGCAAGTAGACCGACCAACGCTCCAGACCTCCCCCGCCCCCAAACGCAAGCCGGCAACGCAAGTAGACCGACCAACGCTCCAGACCTCCCCCGCCCCCGATCCACAGCCGATCTTTAGTCGCCGACCAGGCGTGTCAAGGCACGCTTTCCCGCCTTGACACGCCTGCTCGGCGACTGAAACACAATCAGGCATCGGGGGCGGGGGTGGTCGGAAGGTGACCATTTGGCGCCGTGAGGCGCCCCTGCGCGAAGCGCAGGAAAAAGATCAAAAGAGTCCTCGCCGGACGGGCAGGCTCCGGGATGACCAGGGGTTGGGTGCCTCGTCCCACCTCGGGCGGGTGGTCGCTGGGTGGTCATCCCGTCGCCTTCCGGTTTGTGCATATCACCTTGATCCAGGGCCGCAAGCTTTGCGTTTTCGGCCGCCGGACCCAGCGAGGGTTGCGGCCCTGGCTCAAGGTGATCGTCCAGTGTCAGGCGACGGGATGACCACCCAGCTCCGGTGGGGTTGGACCCCACGTGTCTCTTGTGGTTTCGGCCGATTACACTGAACAGGTTGTCTCGGCGAGGCGGGCTCCATGCTGCACCCGGTGCCCGACGTGATCGACGCGGCGGCTTGAGGTCCGCTGCTCGAGCATGTCCGTGGAACTCGCCGCCGATGCGACCACCCGCCATCTGCGCCGCCACGCAAAATTGTTTGAAGGAGTGCTACACCGTGTCCGAGGTACGTCTGTCCGCCGAGCCCCGCACCGAGTTCGGCAAGGGCGCCGCGCGCCGCACCCGTCGCGCCGGCAAGGTTCCCGCCGTGCTGTACGGCCACGGTACCGACCCCCGCCACCTGGCCCTGCCCGCTCTGGAGTTCGCCCGCGTCATCCGTGAGAACGGCAGCAACGCGGTCCTCACCCTCAGCCTCAACGGCGACACCGAGCTGGCCCTGACCAAGACGGTCACCGTGCACCCGATCAAGAACTACATCGAGCACGTCGACCTGCTGGTCGTCCAGCGCGGCGAGAAGGTCACCGTGGACGTCCCGGTCGTGCTGACCGGCGAGCCGGCCCCGGGCACCCTGCAGGTGCAGGAGATCGACACCCTGTCGATCGAGGTCGAGGCGCTGCACATCCCGGAGCAGTTCGAGGTGTCCATCGAGGGCGCCGAGGCCGGCACCCAGATCCTCGCCTCGCAGGTCACCCTGCCTGCCGGCGCGGTCCTGCTGACCGACCCGGAGAGCCTGGTCGTCGCCGTGAACGAGGCGCAGGCCACCTCCGCGGAGCCCGCCGAGGAGACCGGCGAGGAGCCGGCCGAGAGCCCCGCCGAGTAAGTGAGTTCGGACGTTCCCGGGGCCGGCGAGCTGGTTCTGCTCGTCGGCCTCGGCAATCCCGGCCCGCGTTACGCCGGCAACCGGCACAACGTGGGTTTCATGGTGCTCGACGAGCTCGCCGCCCGCGTCGGCGGCAAGTTCAAGACCCACAAGTCCGGCGGTGAGGTCCTGGAAGGGCGTCTCGCCGGGCGTCGCGTCGTGCTGGTCAAGCCGCGGTCGTTCATGAACGTCTCCGGCGGCCCGGTCGCGGGCGCGGCGAAGTTCTACAAGGTCGACCCGAGCGGTGTCGTCGTCGTGCACGACGAGCTGGACGTGCCGTTCGGCAGGCTGAAGCTCAAGCTCGGCGGCGGCGAAGGCGGCCACAACGGGCTGCGGTCCATCAGCAAGTCCCTCGGCACGCGTGACTACTACCGCGTGCGGTTCGGCATCGGGCGGCCCCCTGGCCGGATGGACCCCGCCGATTTCGTGCTCAAGGACTTCTCCACGGTCGAGCGCAAGGACCTCCCGCTGGAGCTGGACCGGTGCGCGGACGCCGTCGAAGCGCTGATCGGCAAAGGGCTGACAGCGGCTCAGAACGACTTCCACGCTGGGTGACCATCGGTCACCCACAGGTGTTCCTCTCACCGCTCCATGGAGTTCCAGGGGCATAAATGCTCTTCCGGAGGTTTGATCCGGCGGCTAGGACGGGATTAGGGAAGTTGTCCCGTCCACGCTGAACTGGAGCACTCCACATGTCCCTTTCCGCCGAAGACGTTTATCGAGTCGAGTTCGGTAACGCCCCCATCGGCCGGCGCGGGTACGCCAAGCACGAGGTCGACGAGTTCGTCGAGCGCATCGCCAAGACCCTGGTGGGCGAGGACGACCTGACGGCCGCCGAGGTGCACCACGTCATGTTCAGCAAGCCCCTGCTCGGCAAGCGGGGCTACGACGAGCGCGAGGTCGACGAGTTCCTCGACCAGGTCGAAGACGAGTTCGCCCGCCGCGGCGGCCGCCCCTACCCGGTGCCCGAGGCCCGGACGGTCACGCAGGCGACCACGCCGCGCGCGGAAGGCGACCCGGCCGAGATCCCCAAGGTGACCCTCACGGAGTAACCGCCGAACTCGCGCCTGAGCGCAGACCACACTCCCTGGAACGTGGGGCTCGCGTACACCCGGCGAGCCCCACGCCCAGCAAGTTCCGCGCCCGTGCGCGAGCCCCGCCCGGCCCCGCGAACCTCACACCCCAGCAAATGAACTCCGCACCCAGCCAGGTGGGAGTGCGCTCGCCGCGGTCAGGAGGCCGCGTTCTTCGCGATCGCGTCGGCGTACTGGACCGCCGTCGCGGCGCGTTTGACCTTGCCGGACGGCGTCTTGGGCAAGCTGCCGGCAGGCAGGACGACCACCGCGTACGGCCGGGCGTCCACCGCGTCCCGCACCCGGGCCGCGACCTCCTTCTGCAGCCGCCGCTCGGCCTCGGCGTCGCCGGCCAGCTTGGACTCCAGCACCACCGCGAACCGCTCCCGCCGCGTCCCCGCGTCGATCCGCACGGCCACCGCGTTGCCTGCCCGCACCCCCTCCACGGAGGTCGCGGCGCGCTCGATGTCCGTCGGGTAGATGTTGCGGCCGCCCATGATGATGACGTCCTTGCGGCGCCCGCAGATCACGATCTGGCCGTCGACGAGGTACCCGAGGTCGCCGGTCGCGAGCCAGCCCTCGTCGTCCTGCGTCGGCTTCGGGCCCTCCATCGTCAGGTAACCGGGCGTCACGGCCGGACCGGTCAGCTGGATCTCCCCGACCTCGCGGTCGCCGAGCACCTTTCCGGAGTCGTCGACGATCCGCGCCTCCAGCCCGTCCAGCGGGCGGCCCAGCACGGCGAACGAGCGGACCTCCTCGGTCCCGCGCCGGGGGTCGCCGTCGGGCACCGGCACCGCGCGGTTGTCCGCCTCGAGCGCGTCGGCCTCGATGACGTCCAGCGTCAGGCCGGTGAACAGCGGCGCGAACGACACCGCGAGCGTCGCCTCGGCCATGCCGTACGCCGGGAACACGCACTCCGCGGGCATCTTGAACCGGGCGCCGCCGTCCACGAACGCCTGCACGGCCGACTCGTCGATCGGCTCGGCGCCGTTCAGCGCGATCCGCAGCGTGGAAAGGTCGTAAGCGTTTTCGTCCTCCACCCGCTGCAGGCGCTTGCCGACGATGGCGTAGGCGAAGTTGGGGGCCGCGGTGGTGGTGGCGCGGTACTTGCTGATCAGCTCGGGCCAGATCAGCGGCCCGGTGAGGAACTCGGCCGGGGTGATCTTGATCAGCTCCACGCCGAACGTCATCGGCACGGTCAGGAACCCGACCATCCCCATGTCGTGGAAGGTGGGCAGCCAGGACACCATGATGTCCTTCGCGAAGTCGAACTCCGCCCGCTCCACCATGGCCTTGACGTTGGTGTAGAGGTTGCCGTGGGTGATCCGCACGGCCTTCGGGTCGGCGGTCGAGCCGCTGGTGAGCTGCAGCAGCGCCAGGTCGTCCTCGCCGCGCGCCACCGGCTCGGCGATCGGCTCGCCGTCGAACAGGTCGGTGATCATCCGGAACCCGATGTTGTGCTCGGTGAGCACCGGCGCGAGCGCGTCGAACGGCTCGCCGAGCACAACCAGCTTCGCGTCGATCATGCCCAGCACCTTGACGGTGTCCTCGGCCCACAGCGCGAGGTCGGTGCGCGGGGTGGGCTGGTGCAGCATCGTCACGCTGCCCCCGGCGAGCCACACCGCCTGCACCGTCGGCGCGATCAGGGCAGGCGCCCCGGCCAGGACGGCGACGGCGCTGCCCGGCTCCAGCCCGCCGGCGACGAGCGCGCCTGCCATCCGCCGCGCCTGCTCGTGGACTTCGGCCCAGGTCCGGCGGACCGGCTCCTTCGGCTCCCCGGTGACCATGCCACGCAACTGACCACCCTCCGCAGCGGTGCGGACGAGCGTCTCCACGAACCGACTCATGGCGCTCACCTTATCCGGCGACGAAGTTCCCCGGATCGTCCCGGCGGCGGTGTCGAAACCCGCCCCCGGGCTCCGACCTCCTGGTAAGACAGCCCTTTGAGGAGGCACCCTGTGAAGTACTTGCTGATCATGCACATGAACCCCGCCGTGTGGGAGTCGCTCACGGAGGAGGAGCGCAACGCGATCATGAGCGGGCACGGACCGTTCATGGACGCCATCCGCGAGTCCGGCGAGTTCATCGGCACGACCGCGCTGGCCGACCCGTCGAACAGCGCGGTCGTGCGGGTGCGGGACGGCGCGCCCGTGGTGACCGACGGCCCGTACCTGGAGGCGAAGGAGTACCTCGGCGGCTACTACCTGGTGGACGTCGAAAGCCGGGAACGCGCCCTGGAACTGGCCGCGATGATCCCGGACGCGAAGGTCGACGGCCTCGGCATCGAGGTCCGGCCGGTCATGTTCTCGGCGGGCACGGAAATGTGAGACCCGGTGCCGGGCGGGGCGGCCCGCCCGGCGCCGGCGGTCACCCCGCGCGGGATCCGGCCGAGGCCATGCCCAGCCACGTGTGCGGGTTGCCCTGCCAGCACCAGCCGAGCTTCGGCGCCCGCTTGCTGATCCAGATCGCCGGCACGCGCCGGTCGCCGCAGCGCGAACCGCCCAGCGAGAAGCACTTGTTCTTGACCAGCAGCTCCGGGAAGTGCGTGATCAGGGCGATGCCCTCCTCGATCGTGAGCAGGGTGCGGCCCCGGCCGGCGATCACCTCCATGGCGTCGTTCGGGACGGCGCCGCAGAACTCCTCGCCGCGCTCGACGTCGAACAGCAGGTAGGCGTCCGGGGCGGGCAAGTCCACCGTGGACACGAAGCGGTCGAGCGATCCGGGTTCGAAGGAGTGGTCGACGAACCCGGGCAGCTTCCCGCGATACAGCGTGGTGCGCGGCATCGCCTCCTCGACCGGAGCGACCTTCCGGGTCACGACCAGCAGGAACGGCACGCGGCCCGCCTCCGGGTCGAGGTCGCCTGCGCGGGCTACGGCGCGCAGCGGCTCGACCATGGCCCGGAAGCCGTCCTCGTCGAGCCCGGCGAGGGCCGGGTAGCCGCGGTCCACCAGGTTCGCGACCTGACGGTCGAGTTCGGCTGTCACGTTCAACGTCAAGCCGGCACCTCCTTGATCGCGGCGATGTCGGCGGGCGTGCCGGACATGATCGTTCGCACGTGCCGGGTGACCAGCTCGACCGGCCAGTCCCACCAGGCGGCGCGTTCGAGCCGTTCGACGTCCTCCGGCTCGTAGCGAGCGCGGATCGGCCGGGCCGGGTTGCCGCCGACGATCGTGTACGGCGGCACGTCGGCGGTGACGACCGCGCCCGCGGCGATGATCGCGCCGTTGCCGATCGTCATGCCGGGCATGACGATCGCGCCGTAGCCGAACCAGACGTCGTTGCCCACCACCGTGTCGCCCCGGCTGGGCATGTTCGTGACGAGGTCCAGTGTGGACTCCGCCCACGCGCCGCCGAACATCGTGAACGGGTAGGTCGACACCCCCATCGTCGGGTGTTCCGCCCCAGCCATCAGGAACCGCGTGCCGGAGGCGATCGCGCAGTACTTGCCGATGATCAGCTTCTCCGGCCCGTAGGCGTAGAGGACGTTGCGGGTCTCGAACTCGGCGGCGGCGTCCGGGTCGTCGTAGTAGGTGAACTCGCCGACCTGGATGCGCGGATCGGTGACCAGCGGTTTCAGGAACACCACGCGCGGGTGCTCGGCGAGTGGGTGGAGCACGGTGGGGTCTGGCACGAACACCTCACAGAAGTAAACTTACGACCGACGTAAACTTATCCTGAGGGCAGCCTGGTTGTCAACGTAAAAGTACGACGAGGGTAAGATTCGCTCATGACCGTCACCGGCCTCCGGGAGGCCAAGAAGCAAGAGACGCGGCAGTTGATCTCCGACCAGGCGACCCGGCTCTTCATGGCGAAGGGTTTCGAGCAGACGACGATCGCGGAGATCGCGGAGGCCGCCCGGGTCGCCAAGAAGACCGTGACCAACTACTTCCCGCGCAAGGAGGACCTGGCGTTCGACCACCAGGACCAGTTCGTCGCGAGCCTGGCCCGCACGGTCGCGGCTCGCGAGCCGGGTGAGTCGGCGCTGTCCGCGCTGCGCCGGGACTTCCTGGACGCGGTCGAGCGGCAGGACCCGGTGGCGGGGTTCGCCGGCCCGGAGTTCAGCCGGATGATCGCGGACAGCCCGACGCTGTCGGTGTGCCTGCGCGGCCTGCACGACCAGCGCGAGGAGGCACTGGCCGCCGCCCTCGCCGCCGCGACCGACGCCGAGCCCGGCGACATCACCCCCCGCGCGGCGGCGGCGGTTCTCGGTGGGGTGCACCGGGTGTTGTTCGCGCGCATCCAGGAGCTGACACTGGCGGGCCGGGACAACCCGGAGATCGCCGCCGTGGTGGGTCCGGAGGCGGAGCAGGCGTTCGCCCTGCTGGAACCCTCACTCGGGGGCTACGCCCGCGCCTGACCGGCGACCCGGCCGCCCCGGGGCAACGGAAGCCAGGAACCACGGCACGCGAGGTGGGCCGGCTTGGCAGCCGCGCATCCCCGACGGCCAGCACACCGCCGGGGCGGCAACGCGGTCCCTAAGGCGGCACATATGGCGCCTGGGCGGCAAACGCGCAGCCACGGCGCGGCCGACTCCCCGGCGGCGGCCATCTAGCTCGCGGGGTGGTGCACACCGCGCGCCCGCAGCAGCACGCCACCCGCAACGGCCACCTCCCCAGCGGCTGCGGCCACTACGGCGCACGGAGCTGGCGCACAAGGTGCGTGCGCACCGGGAACAGCCACGACGGTGCCCGCAACGGCAAAACACGCCGCCCACAGCGGCGAACCCAGTGCCCGCCGCGACCAAGACAGTGCCCGGGGGGGTGATAAACCCGGTCCCTGGGATGGCAAGAACGGCCCCGGCGCGGCCAACTCCCCGGGCGGCGGCCATCTAGCGCGCGGATTGGCGCACACCGCGCCCGCAGCAGCACGCCACCCGCAACGGCCAGCTCGGCAGCGACGGCGATCCGGCACGCGGAGCAGCGCACGGAGCGCCCGCAGCAGCAGGCGCCGCGAATTACTCCACCAGTTCGGAGGTTTCCAGCCAGCGCGCCTCGACGTCCTCGATCTCCGCGCGCACCGTCTTCAGCTCCGTGTTCAGCTCGACCAGCTTGTCCGGCTCGGTGGCGTGCTCGGCGAGCTTCTCGTGCAGCTTGGTCTCCCGCGCGTGGAGCTGGTCCAGCCGTCGCTCCAACCGGGACAGTTCCTTCTGCGCCGCCCGGAACTCCGCCGCGCTGGACGTCTTCTGCGCAGGCTTCGGCGCCGACACCGAAGCACGGGCGGACGCACGACGCGCCAGGTACTCGTCGATGCCACCGGGCAGGTGCGTGATCCGGCCGTCGCCGAACAGGGCGTACACCGCGTCCGTCACGCGTTCCACCAGGTAGCGGTCGTGCGAGACCACGACCATCGTGCCCGGCCAGGAGTCCAGCAGATCTTCCAGCTGCTGCAGGGTGTCGATGTCCAGGTCGTTCGTGGGCTCGTCGAGCAGCAGCACGTTCGGCTCGGCCATCAGCAACCGGGCCAGCTGCAGCCGCCGCCGCTCGCCGCCGGACAGGTCCTCCACCGGCGTCCACTGCCGCGCCGGCGGGAACCCGAGCTTCTCCGCCAGCTGCGACGCCGACAGCTCCTGCTTGCCCAGCACGACCCGCGCCGAGACCTCCTCGACGGCCTCCAGCACCCGCAACTGCCCCGGCAGCTCGTCCAGCTCCTGCGACAGGTGCGCGAGCCGCACCGTCTTGCCCTGGATCCGCCGCCCCGCGACCGGCTCGCGCTCCCCGGCCAGCAGCTTCAGCAGCGTCGTCTTGCCCGACCCGTTCACGCCGACCAGCCCGAACCGGTCACCGGGACCGATCCGCCAAGTGAGCCCTTCGACGACCGTCTTGTCGCCGGCCTTGAGGGTCACGTCCTCCAGCTCCAGCACGGTCTTGCCGAGCCGCCGCTTCGCGAACGACATCAGCTCCGCGGTGTCGCGCGGCTCCGGCACGTCCGCGATCAGCGCCTCGGCCGCCTCGATCCGGTACCGCGGCTTCGACGTGCGGGCCTTCGCGCCGCGCTGCAGCCAGGCCAGCTCCTTGCGCGCGAGGTTGCGCCGCTTCTCCTCCATCGACGCCGCGAGCCGCGCCCGCTCGGCGCGCGCGAAGATCCAGTCCGCGTACCCGCCCTCGTACTGCTCGACCCGGCCGTCGGCGACCTCCCAGGTCCGCCCGCACACCGTGTCCAGGAACCATCGGTCGTGGGTGACGACCACGAGCGCGGACCGCCGCGCCAGCAGGTGGTCGGCGAGCCAGCGCACGCCTTCGACGTCGAGGTGGTTGGTCGGCTCGTCGAGCACCAGCAGGTCCAGGTCGCCGATCAGCGCGGCGGCCAGCGCGACCCGGCGACGCTCCCCACCGGACAGTGTCGCGGTCGGGTTGTCCAGCCCCAGCCCGGTGATCCCGAGGCCCTCCACAATGGACCGGACCCGGGCGTCGGCCGCCCACTCGTGCTCGGCGTCGAAACCGGCGAGCACGGCGTCGCGGATCGTGCTGCCCTCGGCCAGCTCGGTGCGCTGGGTGACGACCGCGAGCCGCAGCCCGCGGACCTGGCTCACCCGGCCGGAATCCGGCTCGGCGAGTCCGGAGAGGACCTCCAGCAGTGTGGTCTTGCCACCGCCGTTGAGGCCGACGACACCGATGCGCTCGCCTTCGCCGACGCCGAGGGAGACGTTGTCCAGCAGGGGGCGGACCCCGAAGGACTTGGAGACCGCCTCGAGGTTGATCAAGTTAGCCACTACGCGTGCACCTGCGGAGGAGTGGGCCGGTGTTCGTCGCCGCCGACGAGCCGCGCGCCCGGCACCGGGCCGTGCGCGACCCGGACCGTCCGGCACACCCCGGCCCCGGCCAGCTCGGCCGCGACCTCGAGCGCGGACTCCGCGTCGGCGCACAGGAACGCGCACGTCGGGCCGGAACCGGACACGGTGCCGGCGAGCGCGCCGGCGTTCACCCCGGCGCGCAGCGTGCGGCGCAGGCCGGGCCGCAGGGACACCGCGGCGGCCTGCAGGTCGTTGCCGAGCAGCAGGGCCAGCTGGCGCGGGTCGCCGGAGGCCAGCGCCTCGACGACCGGCGCGTGCGAGCCGACGCGCGGCGGGTTGCCGGTCTCGCGGAGCCGGTCGAGTTCCTTGTAGACGCGCTCCGTGGACAGCCCGCGCTGGTCGAACGCGAGCACCCAGTGGAAGGTGTGCCGCGACAGGACCGGCACCAGCTGCTCGCCGCGGCCGGTGCCCAGCGCGGTGCCGCCGTAGAGCCCGAACGGCACGTCCGAACCGAGCTTCGCGGCGATCCCGGCGAGCTCGTCGCGCCCGATGTCCAGCTTCCACAGCGCGGCGAGGGCGACCAGCGTGCCGGCGGCGTCGGCGCTGCCGCCCGCCATTCCACCCGCGACGGGGATCCCCTTGCGGAGGACCACCCGGACGTTCGCGGCCCCGTCGGTCTTGCCGACGTGCGCTGCCAGCGCCTCGACCGCGCGCCACGCGAGGTTGCTGGCGCCGGTGGGCACGACCTGCTCACCTTCGCCGTAGACCTCGACACCCGGCTCCTCGGCCAGCGCGACGGTGACCTCGTCGGTCAGCGAAAGCGCGTGAAAGACGGTCGTCAGGTCGTGGAAACCGTCCGGGCGCAGGTCGCCGACCGACAGGTGCAGGTTGATCTTCGAAGGCACCCTGACGGTGACAGGTGGCGGTACGACGGCGAGCACCAGTCAAGCCTACGTGCCCGCCGGAGAGCGCGGAGAGGCAAGCTCCAGTGCGACGCGCAGCGCCACGTCGGCCGACTCCTTGCTCGGGTTCTCGTCCAGGAACTGCGGGTTGTTGCCGGCCATCAGCGCGACCAGCGCGAGCCGGGAGCGCAACTTGTCCTCCGCGCTGGCGTCGGCGGGGACGAGGAACGTGAACAGACCCTTCAGCCGCGCGGCCAGCACATGCCCGGCGTGCAGGTCCTTCAGCGCGGGCTGGTTGTCCTGCATGAACCGCATGATCGGGCCGAACCGGCCCTGGATCAGGTCGGAGAGCCTGCGCAGCAGCTCCTCGCGGGTCTGCGCGGGGTCGTCCTGGGCCCGCGCCCACTCGATGATCTCGTCGAGCGAGGAGCCGATGTCCTCGATCAGGCTGTGGACGATGTCTTCCTTCGTGCGGAAGTGGTAGTAGAGCGCGGCTTTGGTCACGCCGAGCGCCTCCGCGATCTCCCGCAACGACGTCTTCTCGTAGCCCTGCTCGACGAACAGGTCCAGCGCGATCTGCTGGATGCGCTCGCGCGTGTCGGTCCGCCGCCCCGCCATGACCGTCCTTCCTGAGGAACTCTCAAACTTGCTTGACGCCCGGCTAGCAATAGGCCTAGCCTGTCCACAGCGCCATTACTTGTCGGCCGACTAGTAATGCTTGCTCTCAGTCTAACCCAGTTCTCCACCAGGGGGTTTCCACCATGACGACAACCACTCCGGCGCCGGTGACGGCACCGGCCGACTCGAGAAAGTGGTGGGCGCTCGCGGTCGTCGGGCTCGCCCAGCTTCTGGTCATCATCGACACCACCATCGTCAACATCGCGCTGCCCACCGCGCAGGCCGACCTCGGCATGTCCGACGTGGCCCGCCAGTGGGCGATCACCGCCTACACGCTGGCCTTCGGTGGCCTGCTGCTGCTCGGCGGGCGGCTGGCCGACCGGCTGGGCCGCAAGAACACGCTCATCGTGGGCGCGCTCGGGTTCGCCGCCGCGTCCGCGCTCGGCGGGATGGCCGCCGGTCCAGGCCTGCTCATCGGCGCCCGCGCGGCCCAGGGGGTCTTCGCCGCGCTGCTGGCGCCGTCCACGCTCTCGCTGCTGACCATCACCTTCACCGAGGCGAAGGAACGGGCGAAGGCGTTCGGGATCTTCAGCGCCATCATGATGTCCGGCGGCGCGGTCGGCCTGGTTGCCGGTGGCGCGCTGGCCGAGTACGCGTCCTGGCGCTGGTGCCTCTACGTGAACCTGCCGATCGCGATCGCCGCCGCGATCGCGGGCTGGTTCGTCCTGCCGAACGTGCGTGGTCACCGCGAGACGCGGCTCGACTGGCTCAGCGGAGTGCTCGGCAGCGCGGGGATCGCCGGGCTCGTCTACGGGTTCTCCGAGGCGGCGACCCGCGGCTGGGGGTCGGCCGTGGTGCTCGGCACGCTGATCGCGGCGGTCGTGCTGCTGGCCGGGTTCGTGTTCCGGCAGGCCCGGGTCCGGAACCCGCTGCTGCCGCTGCACATCCTGGCCGACCGCGCCCGCTCGTCGGGCTTCCTGACCATCGCCGTCGCGGCGTTCGGGATGTTCGGGATGTTCCTGTTCCTCACCTACCAGCTGCAGGCGATCATGGGCTTCGGCGCGCTCGGCGCCGGCCTGGCGTTCCTGCCGTTCCTGCTGGGCAACGTCACGGTCTCGACGCTGCTGACCCGGCGGCTGATCCCGCGGACCGGGCCGCGCCCGCTGCTGGTCATCGGGCTCCTGCTGATGGCCGCCGGGCTCGCCGGGCTGACCCAGCTGTCGGTCGACACGTCCTACTGGGGCCTGGTCCTGCCGGTGGAACTGGTGATGGGCGCAGGCGCCGGACTGGCGATGCCGACGGTCATGAACATCGCGACCGCCGGGGTGGAGCCGAAGGACGCCGGGGTGGCGTCGGCGTTCATCACGACGTCCCAGCAGGTCGGCGCGTCGATCGGCACGGCGTCGCTGAACACGATCGCCGCGAGCGCGACCGCCTCGGTCGCCGGGCTGGCCCTGCCCGCGGCGACCGTGCACGGCTACGCGGTGGCGAACGGCTGGGCCGCGGCGATCGTGGCCGCAGGCGCGATCGCGGTCGGGGTCCTGGTCCGGGGGAAGTGAGACGAGGAGGGGCGCCCCGGCCGGGACGCCCCTCCTCTCGCGCCTGGTCAGGCCGCGACGACGCTCTTCGGGCCTTCCTTCGGGTGCACGACGTGCGCGCCGCGGTCGGCGATCCACGCCAGCGCCGCGTCGGCCTGGCTGCCGTTGACTCCGACCCGGAACCGGGCCACCGGGGTGTCCCCGACGCGGGTCAGGCCGCCGCCGATGGTGGCGAGCTCGACCTCGAACCGGGCGGAGGCCTCGGGCAGCAGCGCGCCGACGGCCGCGAAGCCGATCAGCACCACGTCGACGGACCGGTCGTAGCTCGACGACTGGCTGCGCGGCGTGTCGATCGGGGGCAGCAGGCTCTGCGCGACCTTGCTGGCCGGGTTCGCCAGCAACTCCAGGACGGTGCCCTGCTCGACGAGCCGCCCGTCCTCCAGCACCGCGACCCCGTCGCAGACGCGCCGCACCGCGGCACCGTCCTGGGTGGTCAGCAGCACCGTCACGCCCAGCTCCGCGCGGGCGCGGTCGAGGACAGTCAGCACCGCGCCGGTCTCCTCGGCGCCGACACCGGCGGTCGGGTCGTCGGCGAGCAGCACGGCCGGGCCCGCGGCCAGCGACCGGGCGAGCGCGACGCGGCGACGCTGGCCCGGGGTGAGTTCACTCGGGCGCAGCGCGGCGCGCTGGGTCAGGCCGGCCAGGTCGAGCAGGCGGCCGACACGGCTGCGCCGCTGCGGGCCCTCCAGGCCGAGCTGCTCCAGCGGGGCCGCGACGTTGCCCGCCACGGTGCGCTCGGCGTGCAGCACCGGCTGCGCGTCCAGCACCGCGACCTGGCGGCGCACCTCGCGCAGCTTCCGCCCGTCGAGACCGGTGGTGTTCAGGCCGTCCAGCCGCACGACGCCACGGTCGGGCTTCTCCTGCAGGGCGATGCACCGGGTCAGGGTGGACTTGCCGGAGCCGGCCGGGCCGACGACGCCGAACAGGGCGCCGGCGGGCACCTCGACGCTCACGTCCCGCAGGGCGTGGACGGGCTTGGCGGCACCGGGGAAGGACTTGGTCAGGTTTTCGACAGTGATCACGAATGGCTCCAGCACAACGGGCGCGAACGCGCCGACCGCACACCAAGTAGACCGTCTACAGAGGACGGTCAGGCGAAATCAGGAAATGGTGGTGAAGGGAAAGCGGTCAGCGACGACACGCGCAGACCGTGCGACGACATTCGTCGACGACGCGGCGCCTCGTGAGCATCGTGCGGTACACAGGAATCCTCCATCGGTCCTGGCGTTAGCACCTGCGCCCGGGTGGGGTGGTTGCTGCGGCTTCGGCGAGCCAGGTCTCTCAGCCGCTCGGGATGGATACCTCAAAGAGTAGAACGGACTTCACATCTTTTTGGCAAGTCCCTGGTCCGGATCAGGGTGCGAGATCACACAAACGGTGGTAAGGACTTGCTCTTGGCGATCTTGGCGAAGTCCCTTACCCCCAGTTGCTCGCCCCGCGCGCGAGGGTCGACGCCGGCCGCGCGGAGGATCGCCTCGGCCTTCTCCCCCGAGCCCGCCCACGACGACAACGCGGCGCGCAGGGTCTTGCGACGCTGGGCGAAGGCGGCGTCGACGACGGCGAAGACCTCGTCCCGGTCCGCGTCCGACACCGGTTCCGCGGCGCGCTCGAAGCCGACGAGCGCGGAGTCGACGTTCGGCACCGGCCAGAACACCGCGCGCGGCACGGGCGCGACCTTGCGGGCCGGGCCGTACCAGGCGAGCTTCACGCTCGGGACGCCATAGATGCGGCTGCCGGGGCCCGCGGCCATCCGGTCGGCGACCTCCGTCTGCACCATCACCAGGCCGTGCGCCAGCGACGGCAGCTCGGCGAGCAGGTGCAGGACCACCGGGACGGCGACGTTGTAGGGCAGGTTGGCCACGAGGTGCGTGGGCTCCTGCGCCAGGTCCGCGCGCTGGAGCTTGAGGGCGTCCTGGATGTGCACGGTGAACCGGGCGGCGGCCTCGGGGGCGCGCTCGGTGATCGTGGCCGGCAGGCGCTCGCCGAGGACCGGGTCGATTTCGACGGCGGTGACCCGTGCGCCCGAGTCCAGGAGGCCGAGGGTCAGGGAGCCGAGGCCCGGACCGACTTCCAGGACGTGGTCGCCGTCGCCCACTCCGGAGAGGTCGACGATGCGGCGGACCGTGTTCGGGTCGTGCACGAAGTTCTGGCCGAGCTTCTTCGTGGGACGGACGTCCAGCTCGGCGGCCAAGCCACGGATCTCGGCTGGTCCGAGCAGTGCGGTCACGCCGGGAATGCTACTGGCCCGCGAGTACCGCACTCGTGGAAGGTGACCCGGAAAAGAAGATGACCCCGGCCGCTGGCCGGGGTCATGATGTGTGTGCGGTGGGGGTCAGCTGGTGGCCTTGGCGCCGCACACGGGCCAGGCGCCGTAGCCGCCGCGGTCGTCGCGCACCTTGGTCGCCACCGCGATCTGCTGCTCACGGGTGGCCTGGTGCGGGTAGGCCGCGTACTGGTCGCCGCCGTAGGCGTCCCACGTGCTCTTGTTGAACTGCAGGCCGCCGTAGTAGCCGTTGCCCGTGTTGATCGACCAGTTGCCGCCGGACTCGCACTTCGCGATCGCGTCCCAGATGGCGCTGTCGCTGATCACCGGCTGCTTCGTGCCGACCCGGACGATCTTCGGCTTGGCCTCGACGATCACCTTCGTCGAGAGCTCCTCGCGGGCGGTCTCCTTGCCGTTGCGCTTGGTGATCCGGTAGGTCACCAGCTTCTTGCCCGCGGTGCCCGGGTCCTGGACGACCTCGTCGCCCGCGTCGAGCGTCGCGTCCTTGATCTCCTGGACCGGAGGATCGATGTCCTCTTCCTGGTTGATCACGGTGACCCCGGTGCGCGAGATGTGCATCTCGGCGCCGTTGGTCAGCTTGAGGGCCAGGCCGCCCTCGATCTCGTCGTCCGGGCCGAGCGACATGCCCTGCTCCGCCAGGAACTCCTCCGCGGTGATCGCGGTGGTGCTGATCTGGCGCGGGGCGGCGTCGCCGTCGTAGACGGTGATGTTCTTGAGGGTCTTGACCTCGACGGTCGCGCCGTCGAGGGGCAGCTCCGCGTCCAGCGGCATCGAGAACGCGGTGCCCGGGCCGAACTGGCCGCTCAGGCCCAGCTGCGTGATGGCTTCCTGCAGGCTCGTCGCGCGGACCCAGGACTCGCGGGCGACCCCGTCGACGACCAGGTTCAGCTTGCGGCCGCGCTCCAGCTTGATGACGCCACCGTCACCGACCGGCGCCTGCGGCGAGGGGGACAGCGCGTCGTGCTCACCGACGGTGAGACCGGCGTCCTCGAGGACCTCGCCGACCGTCTTGCCGAAGCTGTGCACGGTCTGTGTGTGGCCGTCGACGTCGACGGTCACGCTCTTGTTCATGGCCAGCGCGGCCGCGCCGCCACCGGTGAGGCTGATCAGGAGGGCCAGGACCGAGCCGCGGAGGAACCGCCGCTTCCAGGTCTTGACCGCGGAGACGAGGGCCTTCTCCGGCTCCTCCTCGGCCTCCACGGCGGCCGTGCGGTCCTGCGCGGCCGCGTCCGGGATGGCGAGGGCCGGGAGCATCGTGGTCTCGGCGTTGATCAGCCGGATCAGCTCGTCGACGTCGATCTCGGCCTCGGCCATGAGATCGTCCGCGTCGTTGCCGAGCACCGTGCGGATGTCGTGCTCGGTGACAGCCAGGTCGTCCGAGAACGCGTCGGCGTCGGGCCAGTCGAGGGTGCCCACGGCGCCACCACGGCTGGACTCGAACCAGTCCATCGCCTCAGTCGGGCGCGCGTCGGCCCATCTACTACCAGTCACAGCAGGTCGATCCCTTTCGCACTACGGCTCCCGAAGTCTTCGCCATCCCCGATCCCGACCTGCACTGGCTTGACTCCGGGTGTCCCGCTCTTCGCCCGGTTGGAGCGATCATGCGGCACGGTCACGGGACAGTAACGGACCCCGCGAGGTTGCGCAAACACCGGGCGGAATGTCGTGGCGTTCGTCACTCCTCCAGGTGGATGGTTGATTTCCACGGATGTCGCAGTCCGTTCAACCCGCTGTGACGGACGGCAGCCGGAAGACGCGTTCGGCCGTCGCCGACACCGCCGAACAGACCTGTTCCAGCCCCTCCGAACGGAGGTCGGCGAGGAAGGCGACCGTATAAGCGGTGCAGTACGGCTCGTTCGGCCGTCCGCGGAACGGGTGCGGCGTCAGGAACGGCGCGTCGGTCTCGACGAGGAACTGCCCGGACGGCACGAGCCGCGCCGCGGCCTGCAGCGCCCGGGCGTTGCGGAACGTGACCGTGCCGGCGAACGACAGCACGTAACCGGCGTCCACGCAGCGGCGCGCGATGTCCTCGTCGCCGGAGAAGCAGTGGAACACCACGGTCTCCGGCGCGCCCTCCTCGTCCAGGATCCGCAGCACGTCCTCATGCGCGTCCCGGTCGTGGATCATCAGCGGCTTGCCGACCCGCTTGGCGAGGTCGATGTGCCAGCGGAACGCCTCCTGCTGGGCGTCCGGCGGCGAGTAGTCCCAGTAGTAGTCCAGACCCGTCTCACCGACGGCGACCACCCGGTCCTGACGCGCCAGACGCTCTATTTCGGACTGTTCCGCCTCGCCGAAGTCCTTGGTGCGGGTGGGGTGGATCGCCACCGCGGCCCACACCCGCTCGTCCCAAGTGGACGCTTCCGCGGCCCAGCGGGCGGCGTCCAGGTCGTCGGCGACGGTCACCATCCTCGTCACCCCGGCCGCCGCGGCGCGGTCGGCCAGCTCGGCCACGTCGGCCGCCGTGACCGCACCGCAGGCGTCCAGGTGCGTGTGCGAGTCGACCACCGGCGCCGGCAGGCGCTCCGGCACCGGTGGCCGTTCCTTCTTGCTCACTGCGCGATCGGAGCCCACTCCGGACCGGTCTCGCCGAGCTTCGGGTCGAGCTTGGCGAACAGCGGCGTCGGCTTGGCCAGCGGACGGCCGACCTCGATCGGGATCGACTCCCAGCGCGCCTGCTCGGCCGCGTAATCGCCGGTCAGGATCGGGTTGATCCGGCCGGGGATGTCCAGGTCCTCGACGTCCTGCAGCTCCGGCTGCGCGGCCCACACGCCGGTGCCGCCCAGCGCCTCGTGCACCTTCTGCGCCGAGTGCGGCAGGAACGGGGTGAGCAGCGTGTTCGCGTCCGACACCACCTGCAGCGCGGTGTGCAGCACCGCGTCGCGGCGCTCCGGGTCGTCCTTGAGCTTCCACGGCTCCTGGTCGGACAGGTACCGGTTGGCCGCGGACACGACCCGCATCGCCTCGGTGGCCGCCAGCTTGAACCGCGACCGCTGCAGGTGCCCGCCGACGGTCTCGAACGCCTTGCGGGACAGCGCCTTCAGCTCCTCGTCCGCGGGCGCCGGCTTGACCGGGGCCGGGATCGCGCCGTTGTTCTTGTGCGCCATCGAGATGGAGCGGTTGACCAGGTTGCCCCACTCGTTGGCCAGCTCGAAGTTGGTCCGGCGGACGAACTCGTCCCAGGTGAAGTCGGTGTCCTGGGTCTCCGGGCCGGCCACCGCGATGAAGTAGCGCAGGGTGTCCGGGCCGAACTCGCGCAGGAAGTCATTGACGTAGATGACCGTGCCGCGCGAGGTGGAGAACTTCGACCCGCTCATGGTCAGGAACTCCGACGACACGATCTCGTCCGGCAGGTTCAGCTTGCCGTACGGGCCGACCTGGCCGCCCTTGTCCCCGGCCCCGTTGTGGCCGAGCAGCAGCGCGGGCCAGATCTGGGCGTGGAAGGTGATGTTGTCCTTGCCCATGAAGTAGTAGCCGCGCGCGTCCGGGTTGGTCCAGAACTCCTGCCACGCGTCCGGGTTCCCGCTGCGCCGGGCCCACTCGACGCTGGCCGAGAAGTAGCCGATCACCGCGTCGAACCACACGTAGAACCGCTTGAGCGGCTGGTCGCGCCAGCCGTCCAGCGGGATCTTCACGCCCCAGTCCAGGTCGCGGGTGATCGGGCGGGGCCGCATGTCGTCGAGCAGGTTCTTGGTGAAGTTGACGACGTTGGGCCGCCAGTCGGTCTTGGTCGACAGCCACTTGCCGAGACTCTCGGTGAACGCGGGCAGGTCGAGGAACAGGTGCTCGGTCTCGACGAACTTCGGCGTCTCACCGTTGATCCGCGACTTCGGGTTGATCAGCTCTTCGGCATCCAGCTGGTTGCCGCAGTTGTCGCACTGGTCGCCGCGCGCGCCGTCGTAACCGCAGATCGGGCAGGTGCCCTCGATGTAGCGGTCCGGCAGCGTCCGGCCGGTGGACGGGCTGATCGCGCCGGTCGTGGTCTTGGGCACGACGTAGCCGTTGCGGTGCAGCGCGAGGAAGATCTGCTGCGTGACCTCGGCGTGGTTGCCGGTGCTGGTGCGGGTGAACAGGTCGTAGGTCAGCCCGAGGCCCTGCAGGTCCTGGCCGATCTGGCGGGTGTACTTGTCGGCGGTCTGCTGGGAGGTGAGGCCCTCCTTGTCCGCCTGGACCGTGATCGGCGTGCCGTGCTCGTCGGTCCCGGACACCATGAGCACCCGGTTGCCGGCCATTCGCTGGTAGCGCGAGAACACGTCCGACGGGACGCCGAAGCCGGAGACGTGGCCGATGTGACGGGGCCCGTTGGCATAAGGCCAGGCCACCGCCGTCAACACAGGGATGCTCATGCCTGTTTAGCGTACGGATGCCGTCTCGTGCATTGTTACCTGGGAAGGCTTAAGGAGGTCGGGTGTCGCCGACGCGGCTGCTGGTGCTGGGCGTCGTACGCATGTACGGCCGGGCGCACGGCTATCAGGTGCGGCGTGAGCTGCTGACCTGGTCGGCCGACCGCTGGGCGAACGTCCAGCCCGGGTCGATCTACCACGCGCTGAAGAAGATGGCGGCCGAAGGCCTGCTGGAGGCGGTGCCGGACGAGCCGGAGGGACGCGGCCCGGACCGGGTCGCCTACCGGCTGACCGACGACGGCGAGACCGAGTTCCAGGTCCGGCTGGCCCAGATGATCGCGGAGACCGAGGGCGACGGGGCGCAGGACGCGTTCGCCTTCGCCGCCGCGCTGACCTTCCTGCCCGCCCTGTCCCGCGACCGGGCACTGTCCCTGCTGCGGCACCGGCTGACGCGGCTGGAGGGCCAGCTCGCGACCACCCGGAGCGTATTGGACGGCGGCGCCGACTGGGGCCACCCGGACCACGTCGGCGAGCTGTACCGGCTGTGGGGCACGAACGTCGAGGCGACCATCGAGTGGCTGCGGGGCCTGATCAAGCGCCTGCAGGACGGCGAGTACGTCATGGCCGACGACCCGGGGCGCCACTTCGGCGCTCCTCCCGAGATCAAGTAATCAAATTTGACTACGGCGCGATAGTGGGGGCAGAGTGGCCGCCATCACTAGTCAAATTTGACTACTGAATCAAGGGGGATTCTCATGATCAAGGCACGCGGTCTCGCGCGGACGTTCACCGCGCGCGGCCGCAGCGTCGAGGCCGTGAAGGGCGTCGACATCGACGTCGCCGAGGGTGAACTGGTGGGGTTCCTCGGCCCGAACGGCGCAGGCAAGACCACGACGCTGCGAATGCTGACCACGCTGCTGCGCCCGACCGCGGGCGAGGCGCAGGTGGCCGGGCGCGACCTGGTCGCCGACCCGGTCGGCGTGCGCAGGCAGATCGGGTACGTCGCACAGGGCGGCGGCGTCACCCCGGAGATGAAGGTGCTCGAGGAGATCGAGCTGCAGGGCCGGCTGTACGGGATGTCGAAGGAGGAGTCGCTGCGGCGGGGCCGGGAGCTGATCGAGCAGCTCGACCTCGTGAGCCTGGACGACCGGCTGACGAAGACGCTGTCCGGTGGCCAGCGGCGGCGGCTGGACATCGCGCTGAGCCTGATCCACGACCCGAAGCTGATCTTCTTCGACGAGCCGACCACCGGGCTGGACCCGCAGAGCCGCGCCAACCTCTGGGAGCACATCCGGCGGCTGCGCGCGGACCATGGCGTGACGCTGTTCCTCACCACGCACTACCTGGACGAGGCCGACTCGCTGTGCGACCGGATCCTGGTGATCGACAACGGCGAGATCGTGGCCGAGGGGTCGCCGGACTCGCTCAAGGCGCGGGTGTCCGGCGACGGCGTGACGATCGGCGTGGCCCCGGAGTTCGTGGACGCCGCGGCCGAGGTCGCGGGGCGCCTGGCGGGCGCGCACGAGGTGACCACCGGTGAAGCCGAGGTGCGGTTCCGCGTGCCGCGCGGGGACACCGCGCTGCCGGAACTGTTGCGGCGCCTGGACGCCGACGGCATCGCGATGACCTCGATGCAGGTGAACCGGCCGACGCTGGACGACGTGTTCCTCACGCTCACCGGCCGGTCGCTGCGCGACGCCGAGCAGTCCCAGCACCACGAGGAGGCCGCCCATGTTGCGTGACACGTGGCTGATCTTCAAGCGGGACTGGACGTTGTCCATGCGCAACCCGGCGTGGGTGATGATCGGCATCATGCAGCCGGTGCTGTACCTGGTGCTGTTCGGGCCGCTGATGGAAAAGGTCGTCAGCAGCACGCCGGGCTTCCCGCCGGGCACCAGCTGGACCATCCTGACGCCGGCGCTGATCATCCAGCTGGCGCTGTTCAGCTCGTCGTTCGCCGGGTTCTCGCTGCTGATGGACTACCGCAGCGGCGTGCTGGAACGGCTGCGGGTGACGCCGGCCAGCCGGGTGGGGCTGTTGCTGGGCAAGGTCGTGAACAACGTGATCCAGGCGGTCATCCAGGCCGTGCTGATCACCGTGCTCGCGTATGTCGCCTTTGGACTGGACGCGCCGATCGGCGGGGTGCTGCTGAGCCTGGTGATCGTCGGCCTCGTCGCGGCGACACTGGCTTCGGCGTCCTACGCGGTGGCGCTGACGCTGAAGAGCGAGCAGGCCTTCCCGGCGCTGCTGAACGCCGTGCTGATGCCGGTGCTGCTGCTGTCCGGCATCCTGCTGCCGATCACCAGCATCCTCGCGCCGGACTGGCTCTACGCCATCTCGCGGATCAACCCGTTCACCCACGTCGTCGACGCGGAGCGGGCCACCTTCCGCGGCGACCTCACGATGGACGCGCTGATGACCGGCTCGATCATCCTCGTGGTGATGACGGTCCTCGCGGTGTTCTGGGGCACGCGGACCTTCCAGAAGGAGAACGCCTGACGTCGCGGCCGCGGCACGTCCACGCGCACCAGGTGGTGGTCGGAGGCGTCCTTGAGCCGGGCCAGCGGCGAGTCCGGCGCAGACCAGAACACCGCGCCGCCGGCGGGGACCAGGCCGCGTGAGGGCAGCACGTAGTCCACGCGCAGGTTGCCGGGCGCGCTGTAGTCCGCCGTGTCGAAGTACGGGTCCGTCTCGTGGGTCAGGTTCGCGCCACCCTGTGCCTGGGCCGCGAGACGGCCACCCGTGCTGCCCGGCCAGGTGTCCCACACGCGCGGCGCGCCGAGCAGATGGTCGATCGTGCCCGGCACGCTGTCGCCGTCGTTCGGGTCGGAGTTGTTGTCGCCGGCGACGACGAACCCCTCGCCCGGCTTCAGCCCGCCGCGGCGGCCGGCGTCGTCGTAGAGGTAGCCGCCCCTTGCCGGGCGTCACGTAGTCGGCCCACAGGCGGATCTCGTCGTGGTTGAGGGTGCCGTTGCGGTCCTCCGCGCCGTCGAACGTGGGCGGCGTCGGGTGGGAGACCAGGAAGTGCACGGTCGCCCCGTCGCGGTTGATGTCGAAGCCCGTCGGCACGCCTGTGTTCGACGGCGCCAGGAACGCGTACGGGTAGTCGATCGGCGCGGCGCCGTTCTGGCCGGTGACCAGCTGGCCCGCGGTGCTCCGTTGAGCGAGGCGTCGAATGCACCGGTGATTTCGCCGATGCCCAGGCAACCGCGGCCGCCCCACACTGGCCCTCCCCACACCTCGGAGGTGACCAGTGCGCACAGCCGTTCTCGCGACACTACTGGCGGTGTTCACCGCGCTCCTGCCCGCCACGGCCGCGGCCGCGAACCCGACGATCACCACACCACCCGCGGGAAGCCACGGGTTCCCGTTCCTCGCCGCGGCCGAGGACCTCGGCTCGTTCGGCTACACCGAGAGCGAGTTCTTCATCTCGGGCACCGCCACCGCGTACGCCAAGTCGGGGCTGTGGACCTCGTCCGGCCGGTGGGACGTCCGGCCGACCACCCAGGCCGAGTACCGGACGCGGCTGCTGGTCCGGCGGCCGAGCGACCCGGCGCGCTTCAACGGCACGGTCGTCGTGGAGTGGCTCAACGTCAGCGCCCAGCTGGAACTGTCGCCCGACTACTGGTTCATGCGGGACGAGCTGCTCCGCCAGGGCTACGCGTGGGTCGGCGTGTCGGCGCAGTCCGTCGGCGTCAACGGCGGGCTCGGCGACATCGCGGGCCTGCGCGGCTGGGACCCGGCGCGCTACGGCAGCCTCGTGCACCCCGGCGACGCCTACGCCTATGACATCTTCTCCCAGGCGGGACAGGCGTTGCGCACGCCGAACGGGCCGGACCCGCTGGGCGGCCTGGAGATCCGGACGCTGCTCGCCGACGGGGAATCGCAGTCGGCCGGGTTCATGACCACCTACGCCAACGCCGTCCAGCCGGTCGCGCGCGTCTACGACGGCCTGATGATCCACAGCAACAGCGCGGTCGCGGCCCCGATCAGCGGCAGGCTCGTCGACGTGCTGACGATGCCGAACCCGAGCCGCATCCGGACCGACACCGCGGTTCCGGTGTTCGTGGTGCTCACCGAGACCGACGTGCCGGGCGCGGCGGTGGCACGGCAACCGGACACCGACCGCGTCGTGCACTGGGAGCTGGCCGGCACCGCCCACGGCGACCAGTGGGCCTTCGACCTCGGCGGCCCGACGGTGCAGAAGTCCGCCGGATCGGCCGCGCCGGAACCGGGTTGCGCCGCCGGGTCCGCGCCCTACAACGACGGGCCCGGCCACTACTCGATGAACGCCGCGCTGCGGGCGCTGACCACGTGGGCGCAGGGCGGACCGCGCCCGGCGAGCGGCGCGCTGCTCGACGCCGACCGCCGCGACCTGGCCACCGGCCTGGCCACCGGCGGCATCCGGCTGCCCGACGTCGCGGTGCCGACGCGCACGCTGAGCGGCGAGCGGGACACCACGGACAGCGGCGTCTTCTGCGGCCTCTACGGCGCGCGGGACCCGTGGAACGGCGACGCGGACCCGTGGGACCAGCACGACGACGGCGACCCGTCCGACCCGTCGTTCCCGCCCACGGCGGAGCCGGTGCTGAGCCGCCTGTACCCGACCAACGCGGACTACGTGGCCAAGGTGCAGGCGGCCGCCCAGTCCTCGGTCACGGCGGGCCACCTGCTGCCCGAGGACGCGGCCACGATCGTCGAAGCCGCCCGGAATTCCGGCATCGGGGGTTAGCTTGAGTTTTAACCTGTTCGGCGTGGTCGAGGCGTGCTCGACTTGTATTTCTTGGATGTTGTTGAGGTGATGACGTGCACGTCATGGCGGGTGGCTGGGCGGTCGTTGCGACGGCCGGTTGGCCGCCCTGGGCCGGCGCGTGTTGGTTTCGGTGCACTCGCGGGACAGCCGGCCTGTGCGCGTAGGTGCCGAAACCCGCGACGTACTCGAGCTGGGGTGAGCCGGCCCGGTGGTGCGGGTTTCTCCCAGGGGCGCCGTAGATCTGCGGCCAGCCGGCGGGCCAGTCGGAGTTGGGTGTAGGCGGCCAGCATCAGCCAGCCCCACCGATCGGCCTGCTCGGGAGTGCGCAGCTTCGGGCGGGTCCAACCGAGTGTCTGTTTGAACAGTCGGAACGTGTGCTCGATGTCGAATCTGCGCAGGAACGCCTGCCAGAGCAGATCGACCATCTCAATGTCCAGATCGACGCGGGAATACCATAACCACACCGGTTTCGGGATCGCCCCGGACGGTAACCGGTCCACCTGCAAACGCACCACGGTGCCCTCCAGAATCGGCAGGTGTCCGACATGCGTGGTCCAGGCGGTGCGGTGTGTCAGCCGGGGATGCAGCCGGTTCCAGGCCCGGACGATGGCCGGACCGTAGAGACGGGTGTCGGCGTCGATAGCGACATCGGGTTGACCCCAGGTGGCCGGATCACCGAAGACGAACTCGCTGCCGTGACGGCGCGGTCGGCCCACCGTGTGCGGTGTGTGGGGCGGGGCCGAGCGGCGCAGGACCCGGTCTGAGCGCATCCGCACCAGCACCGCCACGGGCAGGTCGGCTAACTGGAAGGCCAAGCGTGGTCCGTCGTAGCCGGCGTCGGCCACGATCAGGATCTCGCGATCCCCGGGCTGCCAGTGCCCGTGGGTGATCAGTCCGGTGACCACCCGGCGGAGTTGGTGTGCGGTGACCGTGGCGGCATCGACCCCGGGTGCCAGGCGTTGGATGTCCACGGGCGCGGTCCAGGAGCTACGGCCGCTTTCCAGCGCGACCACGACCGAGTAAGGCCAGCCGGGAATCGCCAGGTGCTGGTTACGGTTGCGGCCGTAGGCGTGGCACATGACCCGTTCTGGCGCGGTGTGCGCCTCGGGCCGCAACCAGCAGGTGATGTCCACGGCCAGCACCAGCCGGCCGTCGGCCGCTTGCGGCAGCGGTCCGGCCAGGATCGCGTCGCGGAGCCGATCGACATCGATCCGGCCGTGAGCCAGACCCGCATACAGCCCACCATGACCGCGGCGATGCTCCGCGAGCAGAGACAACTCCGGCAGCGACCGCACCGGTCCCTCGGCACACAACACCGCCTCGGCCAGCTCGAACAACGCGTCCGCCCGGCGGGTCAGGCACCGATAGAACTCGTGCCGGAAACGGACAAGGTCCCCGGACGCGCCACCCGCATCCGGATCGTGCACACTGATCAACTGAAGCCCTTGGTGTGATCGTCTTTCTGTCGCAAGAAGAATGATCAACCAAGGGCTTCATCCATGATCAACTGGGTCCTCGCCACCACCCCAAACGTTAAAACTCAAGTTAGGTCCTGTCCTGTAATTGATCTAGCTGTGGTTTTGGTTTGATCTTGGGTTGCGGTGGGTCGGGGTGAGGTGAGGGATCGGGCGTGGGCGCGGATTGAGCCGCTGCTGCCGGTGTCGGGTCGGGGTCGGCGGTGGCGGGAACACCGGCAGGTGCTCCCGAACGGTATGGGCCGTGGAAGACCGCACACGAGCGGTTGCGGTTTGTGGACCGCCGACGGCACCTGGCAGAAGATCCTGGACAAGGTGATCGTCAAAGACGACTCCGTCGGCGAGGTCGAGTGGATCATTTCGGTCGTTTCGAGCGTGGTGCGGGCGCATGCTGCTGGCGCCCGGAAAAGGGGGCTGCGCGCCCGGCGTCGAGACCCTCGCGGTCGACAGGGAAGGACTCGGACGCTCCCGCGGCGGACTGAACACCAAAATCCACCTCGCCGTCGACGGCCGCGGGCTGCCACTGCGGGTGCTGCTCACCGGCGGCCACGCCGGCGACAACCCACAACCATTGCCACTGCTCGACGGCATCGCGGTCGCCCGGATCGGACCAGGCAGACCGCGATGCCGACCCGAGCTGGTGGTCGCGGACAAGGCCTGCTCGCACCCCTCAACCCGGCAAGCGACTTACAGGACACTTCCTAGCAGACCCGGCCGCCGGTCCGCGGGCCGGCGGCCGGGTTCCTCCGGCCGCCGCCTCCACTGTGGACTCCCCGACGGTGACCGTGCCGTCACCCCGTGCCGTCACGCCCGGTACTTGCTGTGGGTCACACCCTTTTCGGGTGGTGCGTCGATACGGCAACCGGGGCTTTTCGCGCTTATGGTGACTACGCAGTGTCCTGGCGAACGCATTTGCGCGGAATGAAGGCGGCGGTTTGACGGAGGGCAGCACGGAGCGCGGGATCAACCTCGCGCTGCACGCGACCGTGGCGGACTGGGACGCGGTCCGGTCCGGCGCGGTCTCGTTCGCCTCCATCACCGTCACCGAGAACACGAACTGGCTCGACCGCGGCGCCGGGAAACAGATCGAAGCGGCGCAGCGGGCCGGCATCCGCACCGGCATCCGCCACTACGCGCGCCCCGGCGCGCCCCACGACCAGGCCGAGCTGTGCGTGCGCGCGGGGCGCGGGCTCGGGGTGTTCGGGCCGGGTTCGCTCGCGCCGACGCTCGAAGTCGAGGCGGAGGGTGTCGACGACCGGTTCGTGAAGGCGTGGATCAAGACCGTGCGGCAGTCCGCGGGCATCGAGCGGGTCGTGATCTACGCCGACTACGGGCTCTGGTTGCGCCGGTTGCACCCGCAGAAGTGGGCCGACCGCGAAGTCGTGCTGTGGGTGGCGCGGCACAACGACATCCCGGGCCGCCCCGGCTGGTTCCACCCGCGCCTTGCGCTGCACGAGCACAGCTCGGTGCCGCCGATGCCCGGCGTGTCCGGCCCCATCGGCATGGACGCCCTGGTCTACCCGTTCACGCTGGCCGACCTACTGCTCTAGCCCGCTCCGCATCAGGAACACGTTGTACGGGCCCCACTGCGACATGAGGTAGTAGACGTCCGGGCCGTCCAGCGCCCACGGGTGCAGGTAACCGCCGTAGAGGCCGGGGTACTGGTGCCCGGGCACGGCGACCTGGCCGGGCGACCACGGACCGGTGAGCCGGTCGGCGGAGCGCAGCAGGATCGCGCCGCCCGGGTCGTCCAGGTGCATCGCCAGCCACTGCCCGAGGTGGACGTCGTAGGCGACGGACAGCTCCCCGACCGGGCCCGGGATGACCGGCGCGGCGGCGAACTCGTCCCGCGTCCAGCCGCGGCCGTCGAAGTACTCGTAGGACGACGCGTCCAGCAGGTGCGGGATCGCCGTGCGGGCCAGGTAGGCGTCGCCGTGCCGCCCGTTGGTCGTGCCGAAGAGGTAAACGTGGTCGCCCTCGCGGGCCAGCGCACACATCTGGAACGGGTCGTCCCGCTCGGCGCGGTTGATCCAGCGCGCGCTCCACGGCTTGGCCCAGGTGACCCCGCCGTCGTCGGAGACGGCGAGGCCGGAGTAGTTGGTGGTCCACTTCCCCGGCGGGCCCCACTGCCGCACGGACATGTAGTGCACGACCTGGAGCCCGTCGACCGCCAGGCCCGAGTTCGGGATGACGGTCACCTCGTCCCGGCGCTCGTCCCGCGCGATGACCTGGGCTGCGGTGCCGTCCGGGCGCGTGACGACGCCGTCGAGCGTGAGACCGGCGGCCAGGTCCCTGCTGGCCGAGTAGGCGAGGACGTTGCTGCGCCAGTCGGCGCTGTTCGGGCCGCCGCCGTCGCCGCCCCAGCCCTCGCCGAAGGTGTCGCCGAACAACACGAAGACCCGCCCGTCACCGCCGTCCCACAGGATGCCGAGATCCGTGCCGTGGATGGCGAACCGGTCGGTCCGGTTGATCGAATCGGCGCCCGTCACCTTGCAGATCTGCTCCGTCTCGACCACACGCATGCGTCCGACGGTAGGTCACAATGTCCCCGTGCGGGCGACACGAACGAGGCTGAGCCGGGGAAGAACACCGGATGAGGTGCTGCTCCTCCTCGACGAGCGCGCCCGCAACCGGGGGATCGGCACGGCGGCCGGTCTGTGCGGCGAGTGGTTCGGCTCCCAGGCGGTGCTGGCGCCCGAGGTCCAGCTCCGCCCGGTCACCGACCCGTTCGAGGTGCCGGACCGGCAACCGCGGGTCGAGGCTCCGGAGGGGGTCGTCGGCGGTGGCTGGTTCGGATATCTCTCCTACGACCTGACCGACCCGTCCGGCCGCCGCACGGCGCTGCCCGAGGCGGTGTGGGGCTGGGCCGACCACGTCCTGCGGCTGGACGCGGACGGCTGGTGGTGGTTCGAATCGCTCGGGGGCCCGGACCTGGCGGCGGAGTTCGCGGACCTGCTGAGCCGGGCGGCGCCGTCCCCGGCCTGGCAGGCGGGGCCGTTACACCGTCCGCTGCCCGCCGAACACGGCGACGCGGTGAAGGCGTGCGTGCACGCCATCGAGGCCGGCGAGCTGTTCCAGGCCAACATCTGCACACGCTTCGAGGGCACGTTCGAGGGCTCGCCCGCCGCGTTGTTCGCGCAGGGAGTGCGCGGGTTGCAGCCGCGCCGGGCCGCGTTCCTCACCGGCGAGTGGGGCAGTGTCGTGTCGTTGTCGCCCGAGCTGTTCCTCGCCCGCCACGGCGACCAGGTCCGTTCGACGCCGATCAAGGGCACGCTGCCCCGGCGCGGCCCGGCGGACGACGTGCTGGCGCGACGGCTGCGCGAGTCGGTCAAGGACGTGGCCGAGAACGTGATGATCACCGACCTGGTGCGCAACGACCTCGGCCGGGTGTGCGCGGTGGGCAGCGTGCGGGTGCCCGAGCTGCTGCGGGTGCGGCCGGCGCCCGGCGTGTGGCACCTGGAGTCGACCGTGGCGGGGCGGGTGGTCACGTCGGACGCGGAGTTGCTGGCCGCGACCTTCCCGCCCGGCTCGGTGACGGGCGCGCCGAAGATCCGGGCGCTGGAGCTGATCGCGGAGCTGGAGCCGCGGCCGCGCGGGGTCTACACGGGCGCGGTCGGTCTGGCGTCGCCGGTGGCCGGGCTGGAGCTGAACGTCGCGATCCGCACTTTCGAGGTGCACGGCGGTTCGATCGCGCTCGGGGTCGGCGGCGGCATCACCGCGGATTCGGACGCGGAGGCAGAATGGCAGGAATGCCTGCACAAAGCCGCCCCGCTGGAAGCGCTGCTCACCTGATCCGCCTCGGCACCGCAGCCGACCTCGACGCCGCGGCGGCGACCCTGGGCGCGGCCTTCGCGGACTACCCGTTCACGCGGCACACCGTCGCGGCGGCGGACCACGTCGCACGGGTGACTGAGCTGCAACGGCTGTTCCTGGAACACGTCGGGCTGCCGTGTGGGCGGGTCTGGGTGAGCGACGACGTAGCGGCGGTGGCGGTGTGGACGACGCCCACCTCAAGCAAGCCCGACCTGGACGCACTGGCCCCGCGGCTCCGCGAGCTGGCCGGTGACCGGGCGGCGGCCGCGGCGGCCGCGGAGGAGGCGATGGTCCCGCACCGGCCGACCGGGCCCGTGTGGTTCCTCGCCACGGTCGGTGTGGCGCCCGGCCGTCAGGGCGAGGGCCTCGGCCGGGCGGTCCTCGCGCCCGGGTTGCGCGCCGCCGCCGCGGAAGGGCACCCGGCCTACCTGGAGACCTCGCTGGAGTCGAATGTGGGCTTCTACCAGGGGCTGGGCTTCCAGGTGACCGCGCAGGTCGCCCTTCCCGACGGCGGTCCGACCACCTGGGCGATGCGGAAGGACCCCGCCTGACGCACCTGCTCAGGCGCGCCGCGCCGCCAGCACCGCGTCGTACAGCTCCTTCTTCGACACCCCGGTCGCCTCGGCGACCTCGGCCGCCGCGGACTTGAGCCGCTCGCCTGCCGCCACGCGGGCCGACACCTCCGCCACCAGGTCCGTCACCGACACCGCCCGTGGCCGGGCGCCCTCCAGCACCACCGTGATCTCGCCGCGCACGCCGTCCGCCGCCCAGGCCGCCAGCTCGGGCAGCGTCCCGCGCCGCACCTCCTCGTACGTCTTCGTCAGCTCCCGGCACACCGCCGCCCGCCGCTCGTCACCCAGGGCGGCGGCCGCTTCGGTCAGCGTCGCGGCCAGCCGGTGCGGCGACTCGAAGAACACGACCGTCCGCGGCTCGGCCGCCAGCTCGCGGAACCAGCGCCCCTTCTCACCCGGCTTGCGCGGCGCGAAGCCCTCGAAGCAGAACCGGTCGCTGGGCAGCCCGGACAGCGCCAGCGCGGTCGTCACCGCCGACGGACCGGGCAGGCAGGTGACCGGCAGGTCCTCCTCGACGCACGCGGCGACCAGGCGGTACCCCGGATCGGACACGCTGGGCATGCCGGCGTCGGTGACCAGCACGACCGTCTCCCCGGCCCGCAGCGCCTCCAGCAGCTTCGGCAGCCGGGACGTCTCGACGTCCTCGTAGAAGCTGACCACCCGCCCGCGCGGCGTCACGTCCAGCGCGGTGGCCAGCGACCGCAGCCGCCGGGTGTCCTCGGCGGCGATCACGTCCGCCTCGGCCAGTGCGGTGACCAGGCGCGGCGAAGCGTCGCGGGAGTCACCGAGGGGGGTCGCGGCGAGGACGAGTGGCATGGCCTTCACCCTATTAGCCGCGCGGGAACTCCGAGTTCACCCGTGGGTCCCTAGGATCACCCCCGTGACCGCTCTGCTGACGCGACCGGACCAGGTGGACCACCTCCGCCCGCCGACGGACCGTGCCGCCACCCTGCTCGGACGGCCGATGCCGGCCGACCGGCTGGGTGGTCACGATCGTCCTGACGCTGGTCGCGGCGGTCACCCGCTTCCAGAACCTCGGCTCCCCCACCGACAAGGGCACCCCGGTCTTCGACGAGAAGCACTACGTGCCGCAGGCGTGGCAGATGCTGCGCAACGGCGGGTTCGAGGACAACGCGGGCTACGAGCTGGTGGTGCACCCGCCGCTGGCGAAGCAGCTGATCGCGCTCGGCGAGTGGATGTTCGGGTACAACGGCTGGGGCTGGCGCTTCAGCGCGGCCGTGGCGGGCACGATCATCGTGCTGCTGACCATCCGCATCGCGCGACGGCTGACCCGCTCGACGCTGCTCGGCGGCATCGCCGGGATACTCGTGATCTGCGACGGCGTGCTGTTCCTGCAGGCCAGGATGGGCATGCTGGACATCTTCATCGCCGTGTTCGCGCTGTCCGCGTTCGCGTGCCTGCTGTGCGACCGTGACCAGGTGCGGCGGCGGCTGGCGGTGGCGGTCGCCGAGGGCTGGGCGGACGAGTCGCCGTGGGGGCCGCGGCTGGGCTTCCGCTGGTGGCGGTTCGCGGCCGGGGTGTGCCTCGGCCTGACGTTCGCGGTCAAGTGGTCGGGCCTGTACTACATGGCGTTCTTCGGGCTGCTGTGCGTCGGGTTCGACGTGGCCGCTCGCCGGGCGGCGGGGGTGCCGCGGCCGTGGGCCGGGACGCTGCGCCGGGACGTGCTGCCCGCGTTGTGGGCCATCCTCGCCATCCCCGCGCTGATGTACGTGGCGAGCTGGTGGGCGTGGTTCGCGAGCGAGTCCGGCACCGACCGGCACTACACCGAACTGCAGGGCATCGACCCCGGGTTCTGGAGCTGGGTGCCGCCCGCGCTGCGGTCGCTGGGCGACTACTCGATGAACGTGCTGCACTTCCACGAAAGCCTGGTCACGCCGAAGGACGACCCGCACCCGTGGGAGTCGAAGCCGTGGACGTGGCCGATGGGCCTGCGGCCGATGCTCTACTACTACGAGTCGGGCAACGGCACGTGCGGCGCGTCGGACTGCATCCGGGCGACGATGCTGATCGGCACGCCCGCGACGTGGTGGCTCGCGATCCCGATGCTCGGGTGGGGCCTGTGGCGCTGGCTGTTCCGGTTCGACTGGCGCTACGCCGCCGTGCTGGTCGGCTACCTCGCCGGGTTCCTGCCGTGGTTCACGAACATCGACCGGCAGATGTACTTCTTCTACGCCACGCCGATGGCGCCGTTCCTGGCGCTCGGGCTGACCCTCGCGCTGGGCCAGATCCTGGGCAGCGCACGGCGCGGGTTCGAACGCCGCGGGACGGGGCTGCTGGTGGTGGCGCTGTACGTCGGCCTGGTAGTGGCGAACTTCGCGTGGCTGTGGCCCATCCTGAACGGCGACCCGATCAGCAACGCCCGCTGGCAGGCGGAGCTCTGGCTGCCGTCCTGGCGATGACCGGGTACCTCGACCGCGCCCGGGAGTCGTACGACCGGGTGGCGGAGGACTACGCCGAGTTCGTCCGCCCGCGGTTCGCGGCGGACGCGGTGGGCCGAGGGATGCTGAGCGCCTTCGCCGAGCTGGTGACCGGCCCGGTCGCCGACGTCGGCTGCGGACCCGGCCACGTGACGGCGCACCTCGCGGGACTCGGCACGCAAGCGTTTGGCGTCGACTTGTCACCCGGGATGGTCGAGATCGCCCGCCGGTCGTACCCGCAGCTGCGGTTCGAGGTGGGCTCGATGACGGCGCTCGAAGTGGCGGACGGGTCCCTGGGCGGGATCGTCGCGTGGTGGTCGATCTTCCACGTCCCGCCCGCCGTGCTGCCGAGCGTGTTCGCCGGCTTCGCCCGCGCGCTGGCGCCCGAAGGTCACGTGGTGATCGGCTTCCACGCCGGAAACGCCCAGCTGCAACCCGAGACGGCCTACGGCCACCCGGTGGACTACGACGCGTACCTGCTGCCGCCCGACCACGTCGCGAAGCTGCTGAAACGGGCCGGTTTCGACATCGCCGCCCGGGTGGAGCTGGAAGGCGCGAAGCACCCGCAGGCGATCCTGCTGGGCCGGAAGCACACCAGCCGGCGCTCCGCGCTACCCCACCGATAGCGACGCCACGACTCGGGGCGACGCACCGCCGCACACCCGGTCCCACGGAACCCGAGATCAGTGCGGCGGCACCGCCGCAGCGCACCAGCGCGATCCGCTTCGCTGGCCCGCCCAGAAGGACCCGCAGACAGCCGCTCGACGACAAGCGCACCACCGGCGCACCCCGCGTCACCGGCTAGTCCTGGGCACCCCCTGACCGGAAGCGCCCCATGCCCCATCCGGCACGACAAACCCCGGGTCAGCGCGGCGGCATCGCCCGCGTCGTGCCGCCGTGCCGTGGCACGATCCGCGTCACCGGCCCGTCCATCGACTTGCCCGCCCGGGACAGGAAGCCCTCCACCTCACGCACCACCGTGTGCAGCGTCGGGCGGCGGCGGGGTTCGTTGTCGAGCGAGGCGATCAGCAGCCGGGCGTGCGCGGACCGCTGCGGCAGCTTCGACACGGGCTCGGCGCGGGCCGCCGCCATCAGGGCCGCCATCGGCGTCTCGCGGGTGCCGCGCGGCGGGTAGCCGGACAGCGCGTAGCTCACGGTCGCCGCCAGCTGCCACGCGTCCGAGGCCGGGGACGCCGCCGCACCCGCGGCCTGCTCCGGGGCGACGAAGTCGGGCGTGCCGATCATCATCCCGGTCGCGGTCATCGTCGAGTCGCCGCGGCTGCGGGCGATGCCGAAATCGATCAGGTGCGGCATGCCCTGCGGGTCCAGGATCACGTTCGACGGCTTCACGTCGCGGTGCAGCACGCCCTTCTCGTGCGCGGCGGCCAGCGCGCCTGCCATCGTCGCCCACAGGCGGCCCGCCGCGACGTCGTCCAGCGGCCCCATCGTGTCCACCGCGGTGGCCAGCGACTGGCCCTCCAGGTACTCCATGACCAGGGCGAGCCCGTCCGGCTCCTCGACCAGGTCGTAGACCCGCACGCAGTTCGGGTGGTCGACCATCGCGAGCGCCCTCGCCTCGCGGCGCATGCGCTCCTCGGTGTCCCGGTCCGGCGCGTGGGCGATCTTCAGCGCGACCGTCCGGCCCAGCTGGTTGTCCACGGCCTGCCACACCGTGCCGAACCCGCCGTGGCCGAGGCGCTTGATCCGCCGGTACCGGCCGCCGCCGTTGGCCGTCGACCCGGGCGGCATCGGGACCGGACCGGGCGCCGCGGCCAGTTCCTGCGCGGCGGGCGCGACGGCCGTCGGCGCGTACTGCTTCGGCGGCTGTTGCTGTGGCGGCGGAGGTGGCGGCACCTGGGGCGGGGGCTCGCGCCGCGGCTCCGGGCGCGGCCGCTCCGGCTTGTTGATGACCGACCACGGCGGCGGCCCGACCAGGGCGATGGGGATGATTCCGAGCATCGCGATCGGGATGAACCCGAGCCACAGGAACACGCCCGCGTTGGCCGAGACGCCCACCGAGAACACCACGAACATCACGAACCCGACCCACAGCAGGCGGCCAGGCCACTTCGGCCCGCGGCGCATCGCGGTGCGGGCCTGGAGGATCATGAACAGCAGCGCGAGCAGCGGCAGCCCGACCAGCGCACCCAGGTAGTAGCCGTAGGCAAGCACGTTGCCGGAGGGGTAGAAGATCGTCTCGAAGATGTTCTGCCCGCCGCCGAGGTACTCGCTCTGCGTGCCGATGAACGAGCAGTACTCGCGGTTCAGCGTCGCCAGGTCGGCCTTCGACAGCGACGACGTGCCCTCGGCCGCGGCCCGGTAGATGCCCGAGATGCCGTTGAACGCCATCCACGGCAGCCCGAACGAGAACACGAACGCGATCACGCCGATGGCCGCGATCGTGCCGGTGTCGTACCGGTTGCCGGTGAACTTCCGCATGAGCGCGACGAGGACCGCGCCGACCACCGGGAACAAGGCGGTCAGCGCCCCCGCGGCCACCGTGGCCCACACCCAGTCACCGGGGCAGAACCCCGGGTTGAACAGGGCATGCGCGAGGGACAGCAGCCAGTCCGCGAACGCGTTCACCGCCCGGGTCCCTTCGTGTTCGGGGTCTTCTTCTGGTCTCCCACCCTATTCGCACCTTGGACGCGGCAGGTGCCGGGCGGGTTGCGGTCGCCCTGCGGAGTGAGACTTCCTCAGATGCCGGGCCGCCAGATGACCGGCGCCAGCCGCTCCGCTTCGACGCGCCACCGCTCCCGCCGGAAGCGCAGGACCAGCACCGACAGCAGAACGCTGCTGAGCACCGCGCCGGCGACGACGACCGCGACGACGCCGGTCAGCCCGCCCAGCACGACCGCGAGCAGGCCCAGCACCACCACCGCGGCGATGGCGACCTGGCCCTGGCTGTGCCACACCCACCGGCGTCCGGCGTCGAGCTCGGTCAGCAGCGCCTGTGCGCCGGTGGTGAGCCGGGCGTCGGGCACGTTCAGTTCGAGGATCCGGCGGGCCGCCCACGCGCACAAATCACGCTGGCGCGTCGAAGTCACCACGGGTAGCCCCTCTCTGGTCACGCTGCGTGCGGAAACAGTCAACGCTTCGAGCGCGTGCGCGAGCCGCAGACGCAGGTCCGCATCCGCCGGAGCGGCGGCGAGCTGCTGTTCGAGCGCTTGAACAGCGGACATCGGGTCGGTCTGTTCGGTCACGTGAATCTCCCAAAAGGAGTAACCCGGGCGGGGCGCCCAATGCTACCCTCAGTGCTCACTTCTGCACGAGCGGTTGATGAGGGGACAGTGATGCCGCCTCCTGGGGGCCAGCCGAGCTCGGCGCGTCTGGCGCTGCTCGCGGGCGTGGCGAACCTCGTCGTGCTCGGCGCGGTCGGCACCGCGCTGCTGCTCGTCCGCGACAGCGGCGACGGCGGTACGACCCAGCTGGCCACGGCCACGTCGAGCTCGGCCACGACGACCGCGAGCACGTCGAGCAGCCGCCGCACCTCGACGACGACCACGACGAGCAGTTCGGTGGCGCCGGGGAGCGAGGTGACCGGCCCGGCCGGGATCCGCACGGTCATCCCGGAGGGCTGGACCGTCGCGCCGACCCGGTCCGCGGGCAGCGTGCAGGCCACCGACCCCGCCGACAGCTCCCGCTACGTCCGCTACGGCGGCTCGGCCGTGCCGAACGCTTCGATCCTGGACTCCCACCTCGAAGCCGAAAGCGACTTCGCCGCCGCCCGGCCCGGCTACTCCCGTGTGGAGCTCGCCCAGACGACCATCCGCGGGTACGAGGCGATCGTGTGGGAGTTCGAGTGGACGGCGCCGGAGGGCAAGCGGCACGTGAAGGCCGAGTACTGGCGCGCCTCCGGCACCGAGTACTTCGTGTACGCCTCGTCGAAGGCCGCCGACTGGCCCGAGATGGTCCCGATCCTCACCGCCATGACGGAGAACGCGATCCCGTGACCGGAACGACGATGACCGCCTGGGCCGTCCCGGACCAGGTGCGGCCCCAGGATGACACGACGCGGTACCTGTGCGCGGCCGCGCACCTCGACTCCGGATACGCCGACCGGGCGATCCGCGAGTTCCTCACCGAACCGACCCGGCCGCTGCCGCATTCGCCCGGGTTCGACCCGGCGCGCGTGCTGGTGGAGGCGATCGCGTCGCGTGGCCGCCGCAAGCTGCGCGACGGCATCCTGGCGGTGCTGTTCGGCTTGTTCGTCTGGGCCTCGGGCCCGAGCGTGGTGCTGTTCACGTGGCTCCTGCTCGCGGTGGCGCTGGTGATCCCGTCGATCTGGCGCAGGGCGATCAACGTGGCGCTCAAGGCGGCGATCGTTGTCGTGCTCGGCACGTTCGCGCTGGCCGGTCTGCTGATCTACTTGATCGGGGCGATCGATCCGGAGGCCACCGAGGACTTCACCGGTGGCTACTACGGGGACTACTACGGTCCGCCCGCCGGCGACGAGGAGGTGTGGACCTACGTCTCGATAGCGCTGGTCGTGCTGATGCTCGCGGTCCTGGTGACCGACCGGCTGGTGGTGCGGTCGCTGCTGGTCGACCGGTTCGGCTACCGCGCCCGCAACCGGCCGCCAGCCGACCCGTTCACCACCGAGCGCCCGCTGCTCGGCCTGTGCCCGCCGCGGTTCGTGCGACAGCTGCACCGGTACCGGGACGCCGAGCAGACCCCGCAGGGCGCGGTGCCGTTGTTCGTGCACCGCGGGTACAACCCGTTCGTCGGCGCCGGGTTGCACCGCGAGTCCTGGTCGATGGCGTTGCCGCTGGACCGGCTGCCGGAGGACCACAAGCCGGACGGCACGCCGTTCGACGAGCTGACCACGCCGTTGCTGTACGAACGGGTCCGCGCGGCGATGGCTGTGCTGCAGGAGAGCGAGTCGCTGTCGCCGGACCGGCGGTTGCGTGAGCTGTCGATCCGGGAGGCCGTGTTCGCGTCGTCCGCGGAGCTGATCGACCACGTGACCCAGCCGGAGTCGGTGGTCTACCTGCGGGGCCTGGACCGGGCGCCGGAGCGGTACCTGCCGCCGGGCGAGGTCGCGGCGCTGCGCCAGCAGCCGCGTGAGTGGGCGCGCTACTACCTGTGTTTCCAGGTCGAGACGTGGGACCGGGACCTGGTGATGTCGAGCTACCTGCACGCGGCTGTCGACGCCAGCACCCTGTACCTGGAGTGGACGCCGTGCGTGCTGCCGCCGGTGCGGGACCGGTACCGCGCCGTGGACAAGCTGCCTGCCGGGGTGGCCGCCCCGATCGGGCAGGCGTTGCTGCGGTTGCTGCGGTTGCCGGTGACGATCTGGGGTCGCGCCAAGCACACGCTGCAGTGGATCCGGCCGCTGCGGCAGGACCACGGCCTGATCAACCCGGACGCGTACGGCTCGCTGCGGACGTTGCGTGAGATGGCGGCGGCCGACGATGTCGACAGTTATTTTCAGCTGGTCGACGTGGAGCGCTACGAGAAGATCCTGCACAGCAGGCTGATGCCCGCGATCAGCAGCATCCTGCGCGACTGCGGCTATTCGCCGGCCAGCTTCGAGCGCCAGGCCGCGACCGTGATCCACAAGGAGATCACCATCCACGGCGACAACTACGCACCCATCAACACCGGCGCCAACACCGGTTCGATGGACGGCGCGAACGTCCAGACGGCCAAGGGGGATTGAGAACATGACCGGCATCAACATCAGCGGCGGGAACTTCGGCCCGATCAACACGGGAACGAACAGCGGCTCGATGAGCGGCGCGAACATCAACCAGCAGCAGGCGCCGCTGGTCACGCTGCTGGAGCAGCTGCGTGCCGAGACGGCCGCGCTGGAGATCGCGGACCGGAAGGCGCTGGACCGGAACCTGACCGGCCTGCTGGAGGACGCGCGGAAGGCGCAGGATCCGGACACGGCCGAGGACGTGGAGCCCGAGGTGGTCCGCACCCGGTGGGAGAAGGTGAAGGGTCTGCTGTCCCAGGCGTCCGAGGTGAGCGGGACAGTGGCGCAGATCGGTGGGCATATTTCGGAACTCATCGGGGCCTTCTGAGGGGTTTGGCGGGGTTCTGGGGCGGCCTTCTGAGGCGGGGGTGTCTGAGGCCGGGCTTTTGAAGCGGCGCTTTCTGGGGCAGGGCCTCCCGGTGCGGGGTTGAGGCAGGACCCGCAGGGGCCGGGGTTTGAGGCGCGGCCATCAGGGGCGGGTTTGATGGCTGTCGGGCTATCTCGGCGGTCGAGCCTCTCTTGGCCGCCGGGGTCCCTTGGTCGTCGACGGGCTTCGCGCGGCACTCGTGACCGGCCCGACTCTGCTGGCGCCAGGCTGCCGGGCCGCGGCTGCGCATGAGCGCGGTGGTGCGAGCTGCGCGGGTGACGATTGAGCGTGGTGGAGCGCGCCAGGACGGCTGAGCGCTGGGCGCGGCGGGGGGGCCGGTTAAGCGCGGCCAGCTGTGATTGAGCGTAACGGCGCGGTCGTAGCGATCGCGGCAGCGCTGGCGCGGCGGGCGGCGCGGGGCGCTCGGGCACTCGGACTACTCGCCGCAGCGCGCGGCGGTCGGGCCCGCGCGAGGCGGTCGAGCACGCGGGCCCCTGAATCCAGCGCTGGACGCCTGGGCGCGCGGGGGTGGCACTCGGACCACTCGGCGCAACACGGGGAGTCGGGCACGTTGGCCTCTGGGTCCAACGCTGGGCTCCCGGGCCCACGCAGGGCGCTCGGGCACGCAGCCCCTTCTCGACGCAGAGCGGGGCGATCGCGCACGCGGACCACTCGGCGCAGCGCGGCTCCCGCGCGCGCAGGCCTCTAGGCCCGGTGCTGGGCGGTCGAGCGCGCGCACCGCTCGGTGCGGCGAGGGGCGGTCGGGCTGCACGGGCGCGGCGCGGGGTGGTCGGGCGGCGCTGGCCCAGCGAGGCGGGTGGCGTTGGGGCGGTCGGGGCGCTTGGATTGCGTCATGATGTGGGGCACGAGCTCGACGACGAGGAGGTCTGCCCCATGGGCCGTCACGTGGAGGAACACCAGCGCAGCCTTACCGATCCGGAAGGGTTCTGGCTCGCCGCGGCGAAAGCGATCGATTGGACCCGTGAGCCGTCGCGGGCGTTGGACTCCTCGGGGGCTCCCCTGTTCCGCTGGTTCCCGGACGGGGAGCTCAACACCGCCTACAACGCCCTCGACCGGCACGTCGAACGCGGGCGTGGGGAGCAGCCCGCCCTGATCTGGGACTCGCCGGTCACCGGGGGCAAACGGACCTACACCTACGCCCAGCTGCGGGACGAGGTCGCCCTGTTCGCCGGGGCCCTGCGGTCCCTCGGCGTCGGCAAGGGCGACCGGGTCATCGTCTACCTGCCGATGGTTCCCGAGGCCGCCGTGGCGATGCTCGCGTGTGCCCGGATCGGCGCCGTGCACTCCGTGGTCTTCGGCGGCTTCGCGCCCAAGGAACTCGCCGCCCGCATCGAGGACGCCAAGCCGAAGGTGATCGTCGCCGCGTCCTGCGGCATCGAACCGAACCGCGTGGTCGAGTACAAGCCGATCATCGACGAGGCGCTCGCCGCCACCGAGCACCAGCCGGACAAGGTCGTGGTGCTGCAACGCGACGCGGCGCAGGCGACGCTCGGCGAACGGGACGTCGACTGGCGGGAACTGGTCGCCGGGGCGAGCCCGGTCGACCCGGTGCCGGTCGCGGCCACCGACCCGCTCTACATCCTCTACACCTCCGGCACGACCGGGAAACCGAAGGGCGTCGTGCGTGACGCGGGCGGCCACGCGGTCGCGCTGGCGTACTCGATGCACGCGATCTACGACATCCAGCCCGGCGACATCTGGTGGACCGCCTCCGACGTCGGCTGGGTGGTCGGCCACTCCTACATCGTGTACGCGCCACTGCTGATCGGCGCCACGACCGTGATGTACGAGGGCAAGCCGGTCGGCACCCCGGACGCCGGCGCGTTCTGGCGCGTCATCAGCGAGCACAAGGTGAAGGCCCTGTTCACCGCTCCGACCGCGCTGCGGGCCATCAAACGCGTCGACCCGGACGCCACCGAGCTCGCGAAATACGACCTGTCGTCGTTCCGCACCCTGTTCATGGCCGGTGAGCGGCTCGACCCGGAGACCCTGAACTGGGCCGCCGACAAGCTGGGCGTGCCGGTGATCGACCACTGGTGGCAGACCGAGACCGGCTGGCCGATCGCGGCGAACCCGCGCGGGCTGGAACCGATGCCGGTGAAGCCGGGCTCGGCGACCGTCCCGGTGCCCGGCTACGACGTGCGGATCCTCGACCAGGCCGGCGACCCGCTGCCCGCCGGGCAGGAAGGCGCCATCTGCATCAAGCTGCCGATGCCGCCGGGCACCCTGCCGACCCTGTGGGGCGACGACGAGCGCTACGTGGAGGCGTACCTGTCGCGCTACGAGGGCTACTACCTCACCGGCGACTCGGGCTACTTCGACGAGGACGGGTACCTGTTCGTCATGGGCCGCACCGACGACGTCATCAACGTGGCCGGGCACCGGTTGTCGACCGGGTCGATGGAGGCCGTGCTGGCGGCGCACCCCGCGGTCGCCGAATGCGCGGTGATCGGCGTGCACGACTCGCTCAAGGGCCAGCTGCCGCGCGGCCTGGTGGTGCTCAAGTCCGGTGTGGACGTCGACGAGGAGACGCTGAAGGCGGAGCTGATCGCCGCCGTCCGGCGGGACATCGGCCCGGTGGCCGCGTTCCGCCAAGTGTCTGTTGTGGACGCTCTACCGAAGACGCGATCGGGCAAGATCCTCCGCAAGACCATGCGCGGACTCGCGGAAGGCCGGGACGAGCCGGTGCCGTCGACCATCGAAGATCCTTCGGTGCTCGACAAGCTGCGCGCGGTGCTGCGGGAGAGCTGACCGCGCAAGAGTCCACTTGAGACGGATGACGACGTTGGGCAGGGCGTTGATGTCCATACCGACAAGCTAGACCCGAGCACCGACAGAAAGCACTGTCCGGCCGGGGAATCGCCACCCGAACGAGTCGAATGCGGCGATTCACCCGGCCGGAGCAGTGGGGTGACAACCGGGGCATTGCGCGCACCGGAACACTGGTCTATACCTTTAGGGGACCCGCTCCCGATCCCCGCGGAGAGTGACCCATGCGCAGATCCCTGGCCGGCCTGCTCGGCGCCACCGCGCTCGCGCTGACCGCCCTCACCCAGCCCGCACTCGCCGGCGAACCCGCCACCGCGCCGGACACCCGCGCACTGGCGGACGTGATCCCCGTTCCGGTGTCGGCGATCGCCGACCCCAAGGCCGACTTCCGGCTGACCCCGGCCACCGCGATCGAGGCCGACCGCGGCGCCCGGCAGGTCGCCGACTACCTCGCCGGCCTGCTCCGCCCGTCGACCGGGTACCGCCTCCCGGTCGTCGAGCGCACCTCGGCGCCGTCGATCGCGCTCGAGCTCGGCCCGACCGCGCGGGTCGGCGACCAGGGCTACCAGCTCACGGTGACGAAGAAGGGCGTCACGCTGCGCGCGAACAGCGGCGACGGCCTGTTCGCCGGCGTGCAGACGCTGCGCCAGCTGCTGCCCGCGCAGGTCGAGTCGCGCCAGGTGGCGCGCGGCCCGTGGATCGTGCCTGGCGGGAAGATCGTGGACTACCCGCGCTTTGCCTACCGCGGCGCGATGCTCGACGTGGCACGGCACTTCTTCGCCGTCGACGAGGTGAAGCGCTACATCGACCAGATCGCGCAGTACAAGGTCAACCGGCTGCACCTGCACCTGGCGGACGACCAGGGCTGGCGGATCGAGATCAAGAGCTGGCCACGCCTGGCGACGTACGGCGGCAGCACCGAGGTCGGCGGCGGCCCCGGCGGCTACTACACGCAGGAGCAGTACAAGGACCTGGTGGCCTACGCCGCGTCCCGGCACATCACGGTGATCCCGGAGATCGACATGCCGGGCCACACCAACGCCGCGCTCGCATCGTACGCGGAGCTGAACTGCGACGGCGTCGCGCCGCCGCTGTACACCGGCATCGAGGTCGGGTTCAGCTCGCTGTGTGTGGACAAGGACATCACCTACGAGTTCCTGGACGACGTGATCGGCGAGCTGGCCGCCCTGACCCCGGGCCAGTACCTGCACATCGGCGGCGACGAGGCCCACGCCACGACCCCCGAGGACTACCAGAAGTTCATGGGCCAGGTGCTCCCGATCGTCGCCAAGCACGGCAAGCTGGCGCAGGGCTGGCACGAGATCGCGAAGGCCGATCCGCCGGTGTCCGCGGTGCCGCAGTTCTGGGACACCGACGGCGTCGACGCCGACACGGCGGCGGCCGCCGCGGCGGGCAACAAGATCGTGGTTTCACCTGCCGACAAGGCCTACCTCGACATGCAGTACAACGAGAACAGCCCGCTCGGCCTGCACTGGGCCGGGTACGTCGAGGTCGCCGACGCCTACGACTGGGACCCGTCGACGGCGGTGCAGGGCGTCGGCGAGGCGTCCGTCGCGGGTGTCGAGGCGCCGTTGTGGTCGGAAACCCTGACCGACAGCGACGACATCGAGTTCATGGCCTTCCCGCGGCTGCCCGGGATCGCGGAGATCGGGTGGTCGCCGAAGTCGACCCACGACTGGAACGACTACCGCGAGCGGCTGGCGCAGCAGGCCCCGCGGTGGGAGATCCAGGGGATCGACTTCTACCGCTCCCCGCAGGTCGACTGGCCGTAGCAGGCACGCGGGCCCGGCGCGTCCCCCGCGCCGGGCCCGCGGGTCAGTCCGAGGCTTCCCGGAGGCCAGCCCACGCGCCCGCCACGGGCGGCAGGGGCCCGAGCCCGTCCGGGTTTTTGACGGTGCGGATCGTCTGGACCAGGACACCTGGGCATTGATCCGGGCGAACAGCGGCATGAGCGTAGCGAGCACGCCGGCCACCGCACCGGCCCCGGTGAACCGCTCCGCCCACCGCGGGCGCCTTGCCACCGGCGTCGCCGATCATCTGCACGTCGGCGGCCAGCAGCGGCTCCAGGAACCACGGCCCGACGTACTCCTCCCGCCGGACCCGGGCCGAGCGCACCACGTCGATCGCGGCCACAGTTCATGGAACTCCTCGGCGCGATCCACCACGACCCGGTCTACCACGGCAGCGGTCCGTCCTCGGCGAAGAAGCCGGCCGTCGGTCCGTCCGGGCCGAGCGTGGCCAGCCGCACCACCCTGCGCGACGGTCAGGAACCCGGTGTAGTTGTTGCTGTCCGTGCCGACGTAGCCGGGCGCGACCGCGTTGACCAAGACGCCGTCCTTGCGCAGCTCGTTGGCGTACTGGACGGTCAGCGCGCACAGGGCGGTTTTGGACGGGCTGTACGCCGCGGACGGCAGCAGCGCCGCGAAGGGACCGTCCGGGTCGCTGGTCAGGGCCAGCGAGGCGGCATGGCTGCTGACGTTCACGATGCGTGGCGCCGGTGACTTCCGCAGCAGCGGCAGCACCAACATCGTCACCGCGATCACGCCGAACAGGTCGGTCTCGAACACCGCGCGGACCATGTCCAGGTCGACCGTGCTGGGGATCTGGTCGTGCGCGTCCGCCGGGTCGACCTGCCGGATCCGGTGATGCCGGCGTTGTTGACCAGCATAGGAGCTGATGCTGGGCGAACAGCAGACGGTCGCGCCGGTCACCGAAGCGAACAAGGGGGATCGGGCGTGGCGTGGCCGAACAACTGGCCGCGCTCGGCATGACCGTCCTGGTCAGTGCTGCGGGTGTGTGCTCGGCACCCGAGACGAGACAGCCGCTCCCCTTGTGACATCCGGTCGAGTAGACAGCGTCTACAGATCTTGGTACACAGGTGGCCATCAGGTGAACACCGGATGTCGGAGAGCTGAATGGGCTATCAGAGGTTCGTCGCCCTCGGCGACAGTTGCGCGGAAGGCCTGCACGACCCGTACCCGGGCACCGACGTCTACCGGGGCTGGGCCGACCTGGCCGCGGCCACGCTCGCCCAGCACGAGCCCGCCTTCCGGTACGCCAACCTGGCCGTCCGCGGCCGCCGCCTCGACCAGATCATCGTCGAGCAGATCCCCGCGGCTCTGGACCTCAAGCCCGACCTCGTCGCGCTCTTCGGCGGCGCGAACGACGTCATGACCCGCACCTACCGCGCCGAGGTCGTCGCGAAGCGGGTGGACGCGGCCATCCGCATGCTCACCCGCGCCGCGCCCACCGTCGTCGTCTTCACGCTCAGCGACGTCTCCGGGCGCGTGCCGGGCCTGCTGCGCATCCGCCACCGCCTGGAAGCCCTCAACGAGGCCATCCACGCGTCCGCGGCGAAGCACGGCGCCGAGGTGGTCGACCTGTGGGGCGAGGAAGCCGTGCACGATCTGCGCTACTTCGGCCCGGACCGGCTGCACCTGTCCGAGTACGGCCACCGCAGGCTGGCCGCGCACCTGCTCACGACCCTCGGCGTCGACTACGACCCGGCCTGGCTGGAGCCCCTGCCCGGCGACCCGGTCCGCCCCGGCCTGCGCGCGCACGCCGGCTGGGTGTGGCGCGAGGTCCTGCCGGTGGTGGTCACCCGCACGCGCAACTGGTTCACCGGCCGGTCGCCCGGCGACGGTTTCGCGCCGAAGCGCCCCGATCTGCTCCCCGTCATCGCCGACGAGCTGGCGTCGTGGAAAACGATCCCCGGCAGCGCCTGATCGACAGCGCCGTCGCCGTCCTGACCAGCGAGGGTGTCGAGGCCGTCACCCTGCGGCGGATCGCGCGCGAGGCGGGCGTCTCGCACGGCGCGCCACTGCGGCACTTCGCCGGGCGGGCCGAGCTGCTCGCCGCGGTCGCCGCGACCGGCTTCGCGGAGCTGCACGAGCGTGCGGCCGCCCTGCCGGAGGGCAATCCGCAGCAACGGCTGCTGACCGCGTGCCGCCGCTACCTCGACTTCGCGCTGGCGAACCCGGCCATGTTCGAGCTGATGTTCCGGCCGGACCTGATCGACGTGCGGGAACCCGAGCTGGCCCGGCTGTCCGGCGCGGTGTTCGAGCAGTTCCTGGACCTGGTGACCCGGGCGCAGGCGGTCGGCTGGCGGCGGGGCACGGCTTCGCGTCCGCTCGCCGCGTCGCTGTGGGCGTCGCTGCACGGGCTCGCCGCGCTGTGGCTGCGCGGCGGGTTGCCGTCGGCCGCCGAGTCCTCCGACGTCGAGCAGACGCTGGCCGTCACGCTCAACACCTACCTGCGCTCCTGACACGCGGCGGCGATCCGCCGGTACGCCGCCTCCACGTGCTCGGCACGCGTGGCCGGTGAGCCCACCGCGAGGCGCAGCAGCACGTGCCCGTTCGCCTTGGTGTGGCTCACGAACAGCTCGCCCGACGCGTTGAGCCGTTCCATCACGGCGAGGGTTTCGGCGTCGGGGTCGGGAACGGACGACGGCCACCGGGGCCGGAAGCACACCAGCCCGAACGGGTGCCCCGGGTGCAGCTCGAACCGGTCGTCGGCGTCGATCAGCCGGGCGAACCGCGCGGCCAGCTCGACGCAGGTCCGGATGTGCGCACGCAGCCCTTCCGCGCCGTACCAGCGGATCACCGACCACAGCTTCAGCGCCCGGAACCGCCGCCCGAGCGGGACCTGCCAGTCCCGGTAGTCGATCACCTCGCCGGACTCCGTCGCCGTGTTGCGCAGGTATTCCGGCAGGATCGACAACGCGTCGATCATCGGCCGCCGGTCCCGCACCCACAGCACGCCGCAGTCGAAGTTGGTGAGCAGCCACTTGTGCGGGTTCGTCGCGTACGAGTCCGCGTACGCAGCCACTCCGTCGTTGATCCACCGCAGCTCCGGGCACACCGCGGCCGATCCGGCGTAGGCCGCGTCCACGTGCAGCCACACGCCGGCCTCGCGGCACACCGCCCCGATCTCCGCGACCGGGTCGATCGCCGTGGTGGACGTCGTCCCGATCGTCGCGCACACCAGCACCGGCACCGCGCCCGCGGCGACGTCCTCGGCGATCATGCGCCGCAGCTCGGCGACGTCCATCGCGAGCGTCACCGGATCCACCGGCACCGCCCGGACGTTCTCGCCACCGAGACCGGCGATGCGCCCGGCCCGCTGCAACGACGAGTGCGTCTCGGTGGAGACGTACATCCGGTAGGTGTCCGCCACGCCGTGGTCGCGGATCTTCCCGCCGCTCGCCCGGTGCAGCGCGGCGAGCAACGCCACCAGCGCCGCGCTCGACGCCGAGTCCTGGATGACCCCGCCACCAGCGCCGTCGGTGCGGAACTCCGCGGGCAGCCCGAGCAGCTCGGCGAGCCAGTCGACCACGACGGTCTCCAGCTCGGTGCACGCCGGGCTCGTCGCCCACACCATCCCCTGCACGCCGAGGCCGCTGGACAGCAGGTCGCCGAGGATCGCCGGACCGGACGCGTTGGCCGGGAAGTAGGCGAAGAAGTCCGGGTGCTGCCAGTGCGTGATGCCCGGCATGATCACGCGGTCCAGGTCGCCGAGCAGGTCCTCGAACGACTCACCCCGCTCCGGCGGGTGCGCCGGCAGCCGATCGCGCACCTCGCCCGGCGCGAGCGGCGAGCGCACCGGCCGGTCCTCGATCGTGCTCAGGTAGTCGGCGACCCAGTCGACGACCTGCTTGCCGTAGCGCCGGAACTCCTCCGGCGTCATGTGCCCCGTCATATCCCCGAGTCAACCGCGCCACGCCTTCTCGCGCAGCAACCGCAAGCCGTTGAGCGCCACCAGGACCGTCGAGCCCTCGTGACCGGCGACGCCGAGCGGCAGTGGCAGCTCGCCGAACAGGTCCCAGAGCACCAGCCCGACGATGAACCCGCCCGCGATCGCGAGGTTGGCCAGCACGAGCCGCCGCGCGCGGCGGGCCAGTGCGACGACGGCGGGGATCGCCGTCAGCTCGTCCCGCACGACGACCGCGTCGGCGGTCTCCAGCGCCAGATCCGATCCGGCCCGGCCCATCGCGATGCCGGTGTTGGCCGCGGCCAGCGCGGGCGCGTCGTTGACGCCGTCGCCGACCAGCAGGACCCGCTCGCCGAGTTCCCGGACAGCGGCGACCTTGTCCTGCGGCAGCAGACCGGCCCGCACGTCGGTGATGCCGACCTCGTCCGCCACCCGCGCCGCCGCCCGCGGGTTGTCCCCGGTCAGCAGCACGGGGGAAGCCCAGCTCAGCGCGGTCACCGCGGCGCGCGCGTCCGGGCGCACGCGGTCGGCGAGCCCGAGCACACCGGCCGGTTCGCCGTCCACCCGGACCAGCACCGCGGTCCGCCCGTCCGCCTCGGCCTCGCGCACCACCTCGCCGTCGTCCCGGCCGACGAACACCTGCCGCCCGTCGACCACCGCGCGCACGCCCCGGCCGGGCTCGGCACGGAAGTCCCGCGCCTGCGGCACCCGGTCCGCGGCCGCGACGATCGCCCGCCCCAGCGGGTGCTCACTCGCCTGCTCGGCAGCCGCGGCGAAGCGCAGAACGTCCTTTTCGGACATCCCGAGTGGACGGACCTCGACCACGCGCGGCGCGCCCGCGGTCAGGGTTCCGGTCTTGTCGAACGCGACGCGTTCCGTCGTGCCGAGCCGTTCGAGCACCACGGCCGACTTGACCAGCACCCCGTGCCGCCCGGCGTTGGCGATGGCGGACAGCAGCGGCGGCATGGTCGCGAGCACCACCGCGCACGGCGAGGCGACGATCATGAACGTCATGGCGCGCAGCAGCGTTTCCTGCAGCCCCGCGCCGAAGACCAGCGGCACCAGGAACAACGCCAGCGTCGCCGCCACGACCCCGACCGAGTACCGCTGCTCGATCTTCTCGATGAACAGCTGGGTCTTCGCCTTGGTCGCCGACGCCTCCTCGACCATCGCGACGATCCGCGCCAGCACGGTGTCCGACGAATCGCGCGTGACCCGGACCCGCAGCACTCCGGTTCCGTTCAGGGTGCCCGCGAACACCTCGTCGCCGACGGCCTTCGGCACCGGCATCGACTCGCCGGTGATCGACGACTGGTCCACCTCGCTCGCGCCGTCCAGCACGACGCCGTCCCCGCCGATGCGCTCCCCCGGCCGGACCACGAACTCGTCGCCGACTTCGTAGGTGTCGGCCTCGCCGGTCAGGTCGAGGAGGCTGCGCACCGAATCCGCGGTGCGTTGGGTGGCGACCGCCTCCAGCGCGCCGGAGGTCGCGAAGATGACGATCAGCAGGCCGCCGTCGAGGACCTGCCCGATCGCCGCGGCGCCGACGGCGGCCACGACCATCAGCAGGTCGACGTCCAGTGTCCGCTCGCGCAGCGCCCGCAGGCCCGCCAGCAGCGGCTCCCACCCGCCCGCGGCGTAACAGCCCAGGTAGAGGGTCCAGTACAGCCAGGCGGGGCCGCCGCCGAGATCGGCCGCGAGCCCGGCCAGGAACAACACCAGCGCGGCCAGCGCCCACCGGACCTCGGGCAGCAGCAGCCGGCGCGCGGGACGGACCGCGGCCGCTCTGTCGATCACTTGCACCACGTGCCGGAGCATACCCGAACACATGAAGACGTCTACATGTGTTCTTCGACTAGAATCGTCTCGTGGGTCACGGAGTCGACAGCAAGGACAGGCGGGCGGCGTCGCTGGACGCGCAGAGCGCGGCGACCGTCGCCGCGACCCTGCAGGCTCTGGCCACCCCCAGCCGCCTGCTGATGCTCTCCCGGCTGCGGCAGGGGCCGTGCGCGGTCGGCGAGCTGGCCGAGGCGGTCGGCATGGAGCAGTCCGCGGTCAGCCACCAGCTCCGGCTGCTGCGCAACCTCGGCCTGGTCACCGGGCAGCGCGCGGGCCGCAGCATCGTCTACAGCCTCTACGACAACCACGTCGCCCAGCTCCTCGACGAAGCCGTGTACCACATCGAGCACCTCCGGCTCGGAGTCCCGGACAGCACCACGGCCTGACTGGCAAAGTGGTGGCGTGACGAATCCCGTGGTGGATCTGCGGCCGCCCGCGAACCTGGTCAGCCGGAAGGCCGTGCTGTTCTGGGCCACGCGTGCGGCGATCGGCTGGGTCGTCGTGCTCGCCGGCGAGGGCGTGTGGCTGGGACTGACCGGCTGGTCCCCGCTGGTCGTCGCGCTCGTCGTGACCGCGGTGGTCGCGATAGCGCACCTCGCCGTCATGCCGCAGTGGCGCTTCCGCGTGCACCGCTGGGAGACCACGCCCCAGGTCGTCTACACGCAGTCCGGCTGGATCAACCAGGAGCGCCGCATCGCGCCGGTGTCCCGGATCCAGACCGTCGACACCGAACGCGGCCCGCTGGAGCGGTTGTTCGGGCTGGCGAACCTGACCGTCACCACGGCGTCGGCGCGCGGACCGGTCCAGATCCACGGCCTCGACATCGAGGTGGCGCAGCGCCTCACCCAGGAGCTCGCCACCCAGACGCAGGCCACGCCAGGGGACGCGACGTGAGCGAGGACTGGCAGCGGCTCAGCGCGCGCATGCTCGCGGTCCACCCGGTGCAGGAGGTCGTGCGGCTGCTGCCGGTGCTGATCGGCGTGCTGTTCATCGGCCGCGGCGGCCAGGGGCAGATCTGGAGCCTCGTCGGCCTCGGGCTGGCGATCGCGGCCGGGCTGCTGCGCTGGTTCACCACGACCTACCAGATCACCGCCGAGCACGTGCGCGTGCGGCGCGGCCTGCTCAGCCGCAAGGAACTGTCCGTGCCGCGCGACCGGATCCGCACGGTCGACCTGACTTCCCGTCCGCTGCAACGGATCCTCGGGCTGAGCCGGGTCGTGATCGGCACCGGCCGCGGCGACTGGCAGGGCGCGATGGGCGTCACGCTGGACTCGCTGGCGACCGCGGATGCCGCGCGGTTGCGTGAAGAACTGCTGCACCGCCGCACCGAGCAGACCGAGGGCCTGGTGGACGTCCTGGCCGAGCTGCGGCCGGCATGGGTGCGGTTCGGGCCGTTCACGCTGTCCGGCATCGCCGCGATCGGTGTGGTCGTCGGCTCACTGGCCAACCTGTTCAACGAGGTGCGCATCGACGAGGACGACTTCGGGATGCTGCAGTCGCTCGTCGGCCGGGTCGCGTCGACCCCGGTGTGGGTCATCGTGATCGTGCTGCTGGTGCTGACCGTCGTGCTGGTGTCGGTGCTGTCGGTGATCGCGTACGTGCTGGCGTTCTGGAACTTCCGGCTCGCCCGCGGCGAAGGCACGCTGCGCGTGACGCGCGGCCTGCTCACCACCCGCCAGACCACGATCGAACTGCGCCGCCTGCGCGGAGCCGAGATCAGTGAACCGTTGCTGCTGCGGGCAGCCCGCGGGGCGCGCTGCTCGGCGATCACCACCGGGTTGCGTGGCGAGCACAGCGGTTCCGTGCTGCTGCCGCCCGCCCCGCGCGCGGTGGCGCACCGCGTGGCCGGCGACGTCCTGGAGGATCCGGCGACCGCCACGGCCGAACTGGTCCAGCACGGCCCGCGCGCCCGCCTGCGACGGCACACGCGGGCGTTCCTGTTCGCGGCGGCCGTGACCGGGCTGTTCGCCCTGCTGTGGTGGTTCGCGGACTGGCCCGCCTGGCTGTGGCAGGTCGCGCTGGCGCTGTTCCCGGTCGGCGCGTTGCTGGCCGAGGACCGCTACCGCAACCTGGGGCACGCGCTGATCGGCGGCAACCTGGTGTTCCGGCAGGGCAGCCTGGTGCGGCGGCGGCAGGTGCTCGCGACCGAGGGCGTGATCGGCTGGGTGTTCCACCGGTCGTTCTTCCAGCGGCGGGCCGGGCTGATCTCGCTGACCGCGACCACGGCGGCCGGGCGTCAGCACTACACCGGCATCGACGTCCCGGCCGCGGAAGCCGTCGCGCTCGCCGACGCCGCGGAACCCGGTCTGCTGGAGCCGTTCCTGGTCCGGCGGTAGGGACAACCCGACCGGCGATCTGCCGGTGCACCGCAGTGATCTCGTTGCCGCGCGGGCGAAAACTCGTGGCATGACTGCTTCGGCGCGGATCCGCCCGCCGCTCGTCGGACTCGGGCTCGTCACTGTCGCCTTCCTCGCCTACACGCTGCCGCCCTACCTCGGGCTGGACCCGGCGCGGTCCCGCGTGCCGACCCGGTCCGGCACGTGGTTCCACTACCCGCTGCTGGTGACGCACATCTTCCTGGGCACGGCGGTGCTCGTGACCGCCGTGCTGCAACTGTGGCCGTGGCTGCGGCAGAGGCACCCCAAGGTGCACCGGTGGAGCGGCCGGCTCTACGTGTTCGCGGCCATCCCGGCCGGCCTCGCGGCGCTCGCGGTGGCGCCGCTGGGAGCGGCCGGGCTGAACCAGCGCGCGGCGAACACGATGCTGGCGCTGCTGTGGCTCGGCACGACGGTGGCGGGTTACGTGACGGCCCGGCGGCGGCGGTACGCGCAGCACCGCGAGTGGATGGTGCGCAGCTTCGCGCTGTGCTTCTCCATCGTGGTCAACCGCCTGTGGACGACGGTGTGCGTGGCCGTGTTCGTGCCCGACCCGTCCGACGCGGTGGCCCTCCAGCAGGCGATCGGCGTCGGGACGTGGATGAGCTGGCTGGTGAACCTGCTGATCGCGGAGTGGTGGCTGCAGCACACGCGGCACCGCCGCAAGACCCGCCGCGCGACGCTCAGCTCTCCCGTGCCAGCCGGAACGTGAGGCGCAGATCCGCGACCCACTCCGCCGGGATCTCCCATGGGATGAAGTGCCCGCCGCGCTCGTGGGCGCGCACGTTGACCAGGTTGTACCAACCACCCCGCTCGCTCGCCACGAAGTTCCGCACCCGCTCGCCGGGCGTCGACACTCCCGGCGGGTTTTCGTGGTTCACGAGGGTGAGCCCGGTCGGCGCCTCGACCACCGGTTGCCGGTCGTGCGACGGCGTCCACGGGTAGCGGTTGTTGTTGGCGTATGTGCGGATCGAGGTGCCGATCGTGTTCGTCACCCAGTAGATCGTCGCGTGGGTGAGCAGGTCGTCCTTGCGGTACACGGTCTCCGGCGAGCTCCACTTGAGCCACCGCTGCAGGATCCACGCGAGCATCCCGGCAGGCGAGTCCGTCAGTCCGAACGACAGCGTGCTCGGCTCCAGCACGTGCGCGGTGAGGTGCACGGCGAACCGCCGCTCCAGCTCCAGAACCCGCGCGTGCGCGTCGGCGGGCAGGCCGGGCGGGATCGGCTGCCCACCGGTGATGTCCCACGCGCGCTCGCCGTTGAACATGCTCAGCTTCTGCCCGGATCCGATGTGGATGCCGTACAGCGCATCCGCGTGCTTGTGCCCGAGCTGCCCGGCGATCAGCGCACCGACGTCACACCCGCCGACGGCGTACTTGCCGAAACTGAGCACCCCGGTCATCAGCTCGTGGAAGATGTCGGCCATCTTCCAGTAGTTCAGGTCCGCGCGCGGCAGCGGCGACGAGAACCCGAAACCGGGCAGCGACGGCACGATCACGTCGAACGATTCCCCGTCGGGTTCGGCGAGCGCGTCGACCACCTTCGACCAGTGCCAGAACGTCCACGGCCACCCGTGCAGCAGGATCAGCGGCGTCGGGGCCGGGCCGGTGCCCGGCTTGCGCATGAAGTGCACGGGCACGCCGCCGACCTCGACGCGGTAGTGGTCGTAGGCGTTCATCGCCGCCTCGGCCGCCCGCCAGTCGTAACCGGACCGCCAGTGCTCGACGAGTTCCTGGAGCAGCGCGCGGTTCACGCCGTAGGCGGAGTCCTCGTTGCCGAGGTCGTCCGGCCAGCGGGTCAGCTCCAGCCGCCGCCGGAGGTCGTCGAGCACCTCGTCGGGCACGTGGATGGGCGTCGGTTTCACTGTTCCCCCAGTTCTACGAGTTGCAGGAGGGCGGGCAGGGCGGCGGCGATGGCGGCCCGCTCCGTACGCGGCAGCTGATCGGCCAGCCGCTCCAGATGCTTCGGTTTCCCGCCAAGTCGCGGGTCCCAGCCAACACCAAAATCCGCCAATCGCCGAATCCCGCGTCGATCGACTGGCAGAATCGGCCGGGTGCAGGTCGGAATGCTTGGTCCATTCGAAGTTCGCACGGACGACGGCGGCTTCGCCGACGTGCCGGGCGCCCGGTTGCGCGGGCTGCTGATCGCCCTCGCGCTGCAGCCGGGCCGCGTCGTCCCGAAGGCGGCGCTCATCGACTGGATCTGGGGCGAACAGCCGCCGTCGGACGCGGTGAACGCCTTGCAGCGCCTGGTTTCCCGGCTGCGGAAGGCGCTGCCCGCCGGGTCGGTCGAGGGGCAGACGGACGGCTACCGGCTGCGGATCGAGCCCGACGCCGTGGACGCCGTCAAGTTCGAGCGCCTCGTCGGCAAGGCCCGCGAGGACGGAGATCCGCACCGGCTGCGCGAGGCCCTCGCGTTGTGGCGCGGTTCCGCCATGCAGGACGTCGGCCTGACCGACAGCGGCGCCTTCGACGCCGCCGTCACCCGGCTCGAGGGGCTGCGCCTGACCGCACTGGAAGACCGGTTCGACGCGGAGATCAGCCTCGGCAACGGCGCCGGCCTGGTCACCGAACTGACCGACCTGGTGGCCGCGCACCCGGTGCGGGAACGGCTGGTCGCCGCGCTGATGCGCGCCCTGGTCGCGACGGGCCGCGACACCGACGCGCTGCTCGTCTACGAGCGCACCCGCGAATCCCTGGCCGACGAGCTCGGCGTCGACCCCTCGCCGGAGCTGTCCGCGTTGCACGTCGCGCTGCTGCGCGGCGAGGTGGAGCGGCCGGCGGAGAAGCAGAAGACCAACCTGCGTGCCGAACTGACCAGCTTCGTCGGCAAGGACGCCGAGGTCACCGCGGTCCGCGACCTCATTGGCGAACACCGGCTCACCACGCTGATCGGCCCCGGCGGCGCGGGGAAGACCCGGCTGGCCACGGAAACCGCGCGCACGCTGCTCGGCGACTTCCCCGACGGGACCTGGCTGGTCGAACTCGCCCCGCTCGGCGCGGACGGGGACGTCGCGCAGGCGGCGCTGGCCGCGTTGAAACTGCGCGACGCGCTGCTCGGCGACGCGCCGGACGCGGACCCCGCCGACCGGGTGATCGCCGCCCTCCGCGAGCGGACTGTGCTGCTGGTCCTGGACAACTGCGAACACGTGGTCGGGTCCGCCGCGGAGTTCGCCCACCGGGTGCTCGGCGAGTGCCGCCGGCTGCGGATCCTCGCCACGAGCCGGGAACCGCTCGGCATCACCGGTGAGGCGCTGTGGCCGGTCGCGCCGCTGGCGCTGCCCGCCGACGACGCCGACCCGGGCAAGATCGAAGCCGCCCCGGCCGTCCGGCTGCTGCGCGACCGGGCCGCCGCGGTGCGCAAGGACCTCGGCACCGACGCCCAGACGTTGTCGGCCATGGCGCGCATCTGCCGGGCGGTGGACGGGATCCCGCTGGCCATCGAACTCGCCGCGGCCCGCTTGCGCACCATGTCGCTCGACCAGCTCGCCAACCGGCTCGACGACCGGTTCCGCCTGCTGACCGGCGGCAGCCGCACCGCACTGCCCCGGCAACGGACGCTGCGTGCGCTCATCGACTGGAGCTGGGAGCTGCTCAGCGACGCCGAACGGACCGTGCTGTGCCGGCTCTCGGTGTTCTCCGGCGGCGCGAGCCTGGAAGCGGCCGAACGCGTCTGCGCCACCGACGAGATCGAATCGTGGGAGGTGCTGGAGCTGCTCACCGCGCTGACCGAGAAGTCGCTGGTGGTCACCGAAGGCGACAGCGCCCCGCGGTACCGGATGCTCGGCACCATCAAGGAGTACGCCGACGAGCGGCTCGCGGAAGCGGGCGAATCCGAGGCGGCGCGGCGCGCGCACCTGGCGTACTTCACGGAGCTCGTGGAAACGGCGGAGCCGCACCTCCTGCGTGCCGAACAGCTGGAATGGCTCGGTGTGCTCAAGGCCGAGCACGACAACATCGCCGCGGCGATGCGTGGCGCGATCGCAGCCGGCGAGGCGGCGGGCGCGATGCGGCTCGCCGCGGCCGCGGGCTGGTACTGGTGGCTCGCCGGGCACAAGGCGGAGGGCAACGAGCTGATCCTGGCGGCTGCCACGATGCCGGGTGAGGTGGCGGACGAGATCCGCGGCGTGGTGTACGCGTTCGTGTCGGGATTCATGACCTCCGGGCGCGGCAGCGACCAGTTCGACGCGGTGGAGTGGATCCACAAGGCGTACGAGATCAGCCGGCGCGTGCCGAACCCGCCGCCGTCGCTGCGGTTCGCCGGCGCGATGGAGCGCCTGCTGGAGGGGCCCGACGCGATGCTGACCGCGTTCGAGCCCCAGATCACCGACGAGGACCCGTGGGTGCGCGCGCTGGCCCGCCTGCAACTCGGGAAGATGCGGGTGCAGCTCGGCCACGGCGGCTGGGAGGCCGACACCTACCTGGAGGCGGCGCTCACCGAGTTCCGCGCCCTCGGTGAACGTTGGGGGATCTCGTTCGCCCTGACCGAGCTCGCGGAGCGGATCGCCACGCGCGGGGAGTTCACCCGCGCCTGCGAGCACTACGAGCAGGCGATCGTGGTCGTCAAGGAGGTCGGCGCCGTCGAGGACATCGTGCGGATGCGGTCGCGGCAGGCCCAGCTGTACTGGGTGCTCGGCGACGCAGAGCGCAGCGCCTCCGCCATGGCCGAGGCGCAGCGGTACGCGGACCGGATCTCCTGGCCGGAAGCGCTGGCCGAGCTGGCCCTGGCGAAGGCGGACCTCGCGCGCTGGCGCGGCGACACCGAGCAGGCACGCCGGGAACTCGCCACCGCGACGGAGATGCTGAGCGACAACGCGGGACGGGCTCCCGTCCGCGTGATGACGCACGACCTCCTCGGTTACCTCGCCGACGACCTCGACGAGGCCAGGGAACACCGCGCGGTGGCCGTCGAAGCCGCGGCCGAGGCGGGGCACCCGCTCATGATCGCCCAGACGCTGGTCGGGGCGGCGGACCTGGCGCTGCGCGCCGGACAGCCCGAGCAGGCCGTCCGGTTGCTCGCGGCGAGCGACGCGCTGCGCGGTCTGCCGGACCGCTCGCAGCCGGACGCGCAGCGGATCGAGCAGGAAACGCGGAACCGCCTCGGTGACACGCGGTTCACCGAGGCGGCTCAGGAGGGGCGGGAGGCGAGCTGGCGCGAGCTGATCGCGGTCACGCTCGCTTCTTGAACGTGGCGGACGCCCACAGGTAGCCGACGAGCGCGATCCCGGCGCACCAGGCGAGGGCGGCGATCAGGTCACCGGTGGCGGGCGATCCGTTGAGCAGGCCGCGCAGGGTTTCGATGATCGGCGTGAACGGCTGGTACTCCGCGAACTCGCGCAGGCCCGGCCCCATCTTGTCGGCGGGGACGATCGCGCTGCTGAAGAACGGGAGCATGACCAGCGGCACCGCCGCCATCCCCGCCGTCTCCACGGACTTGGCCGCCAGCCCCAGCGCCACGGTCAGCCAGCCGGTCGCGAGACCGAGCAGCACCACCACACCGAGCACGCCGAGCCAGTCGAGGACGTCCGCGGACGGGCTGAACCCGAGCAGGAACGCCACGCCGACGAGCGCCGCGATGGCGAGCAGGTTGGTCAGCACGCTGGCGATGACGTGCCCGTTCAGCACGGCGCTGCGGGAGACGTCCATGACCTTGAACCGGTTGATGATGCCCTTGGTCATGTCGGAGCTCACCGCGGTCGCGACACCGCCGAGTCCATAACAGACAGCCAGCAGCATCAGGCCCGGCGTGGCGTAGTCGACGTAGTCGACACCGACGCTGAACGCGTCGCCGAGCATGTACACGAACATCACCATGACCACGATCGGCATCAGGACCGCGTTGAAGACGGTGACCGGGTTCCGCGCGATGTGCTTGAAGTTGCGGCGCAGCATCACGAGCGACTGGTTGTTCATTTCGCGACCACCTCCGTGGTGTGGCCCGTGAGGGCGAGGAAGACGTCATCGAGGTCGGGCGTGTGGACGGTGAAGGTTTCGGCGCTGAGCGAGTACTCGTCGAGCCGGTCGAGCAGGGCACGCAACGACTTCGTGCCGCCGTCGCTGGGCACGCGCAGGGTCAGGGCGTCGTCGTCGCGGGTGGCGCCGGGGAGGACCCGGGCGGCCGAGTCGAGCTCGGTGGCCGTGGCGAACCGGAGCCGCACGTGGGTGCCGGGGACCTGGCGCTTGAGTTCGTCGGGGGTGCCTTGCGCGACGAGGCGGCCCTTGTCCAGCACGGCGACGCGGTCGGCCAGCTGGTCGGCTTCCTCCAGGTACTGGGTGGTGAGGAAGATGGTCACGCCGTCGGCCACCAGGCCGCGGATGATGTCCCACATCGTGCGGCGGCTGCGCGGGTCCAGACCGGTCGTCGGCTCGTCGAGGAAGATGATCCGCGGGTTGCCGACGAGCGTCATCGCCAGGTCGAGCTTCCGGCGCATGCCGCCGGAGTAGGTCGACGCGGGTTTCTGGGCCGCGCCGGTCAGGTCGAACCGGTCGAGCAGCTCGGCGACGACGCGCCTGCCGTCCTTGGCTGGAACCCGGTTCAGGTCCACCATCAGCTGCAGGTTCTCCTGGCCGGTGAGCAGCTCGTCGACGGCGGCGAACTGGCCGGTCACGCCGATCGCCGCGCGCACCGCCTTGGCCTCGGTGGCGACGTCGTGCCCGGCGACGCGGACGGTGCCGCCGTCGGCCTTGATCAGCGTGGTCAGCACGTTGACGGTCGTGGTCTTGCCGGCGCCGTTGGGCCCGAGCAGGGAGAAGATGGTGCCCGCCGGAACGCTGAGATCGATCCCGTCGAGCACGACTTTGTCTTGGTAGGACTTCCGGAGCCCGGAAGCCGTGATCGCCTCTGTCATGACGACCACTTTCGGCCGCTGCCCTGACACGGACCGGTCACCGCGCTGACATGCCCGCTGACACGGCGGGCGGGCACCCTCCTACCGCGGGATCCTGGTGAGCTTGTCCGGGTTGGTCACCGAGTAGATGCCGCGCACCCGGTCGCCCGCCGGGGTGAGGTCGAGGACCAGCACGGCGAACGGCGAGTCGCCGGAGAACAGCAACGCGGACGGGTCACCGTTCACCTGGCGGTACCGGATGTCGAAGGCCCCGGTCGCGTTCGCGGTGACGCCGACCAGCAGGCTCGCGACCGCGTCCCGGCCGTGCACCGGCCGCAGGCTGGTGGCCACTCCCTTGCCGCCACCGTCTGTCCACAGTGTCACATCCGGGGCCAGCACCTGGAGCAGCGCTTCCAGGTCACCGCCCATCGCTGCCTCGACGAACCGTTCCGTGACCTCCCGCTGCACGCGGGCGTCGACACGGTACCGCGGTCGGCGAGCGCGGACGTGCTCGCGTGCGCGGTGGGCCAGCTGCCGCACGGCTTCGGGGCTGCGGCCGAGGATGTCCGCGATCTCGGTGTGCGGGTAGCCGAACACGTCGTGCAGCACGAACACCGCGCGTTCGGCTGGGCTGAGCGATTCCAGCACCACCAGCAACGCCATCGACGACGATTCGGCGCGCAGCACGGGATCGGGCAGGTCGGTGACCACCGGTTCGGGCAGCCACTGGCCGACGTAGGTCTCGCGGCGGCGGCTGAGCGCGGCCCGGCGGGCGAGGGCCTTGTTGACGGCGATGCGGACCAGGTAGGCGCGCGGGGTGCCGACCCGCCCGTGATCGGCGGCCTCCCACCCGAGCCAGGTCTCCTGGAGTACGTCCTCGGTGTCGGCGACGCTGCCGAGCATGTCGTAGACGATCGCGAACAGCAGTTCGCGGTGGTCGACGAACGTGCGCGTGGCGAAATCCTGGTCTGTCATGGTGCCCTCCTCGCCGGTACGTCCACATCGAGTCCCAGTGCCGTACCGGCGCCCCGAACGTGACATCCCCAGCCGTGATTGTGGTCCACGTCTCGTCCTGTCACGCTGCGCCGCCCCGCCGCGCACTTGGTTGCCGCGAGCCGGGACGGACCCGGCCGTGCGAGGAGGCAACGATGCGAACCCTGATTCGCGGCGTGCGGGTGTTCGACGGGGAGCGGACCACCGCCCGCGCCGACGTGCTGATCGACGGCGACCGGATCGCCGAGCCCGGCGGGCCCGCTGACGTACTGGTGGACGGGACCGGGCGGACCCTGCTGCCCGGCTTGATCGACGCGCACACCCACACCTTCGACGGCAACCTCGCGCAGGCGCTGCGGTTCGGCGTGACGACCGAGCTGGACATGTTCTGCCTGCCTGCGAACCTGTCCCGGCAGCGGGCGCTGGCCGCCGAGCGCGACGACGTCGCCGACATCCGAAGCTCCGGTGTGCTCGCGACCGCGCCGGGCGGGCATCCCAGCCAGTTGATGACCGCGCTCGGCGACACGCTCGGCGACGCGGCCGGCCCGTTCGACACGGTCGCGACGGCAGACCAGGCGGCGGCGTTCGTCGCGGCGCGGCAGGCGGAAGGGGCCGACTACCTGAAGGTGGTCGTCGACGACGGCACGGTGCACGGCGCCGACCTGCCGGTGCTGGCGCCGGACGTGGTGGCGGCGCTCGTCGAGTCCGCGCACGACGCGGGACTGGCGGTGATCGCGCACGCGATCACCGCGGCGGAGGTCGAGATCGCGCTCGACGCCGGTGTGGACGGGCTGGCGCACGTCTGGGTCGACGCGGGACCGGGCACGGCGGAGCTCGCGGCACGGGTCGCGACGCAGGGTGTGTTCGTGGTGAGCACCCTGGTGTACTTCGAGGTGATCAGTGGCCAGGGCGGGGCCGATCACGCCGTTCCGGGCAGCGGGACGGGCGCGGTGCGGGTGGCGCGCGCGTTGCGGGCGGCCGGCGTGCCGCTGCTGGCGGGCACGGACGCGACTCCGTTCGCGCCCGTGCACGGGGAAAGCCTGCACCGCGAGCTGGAACTGCTGACCGAGGCGGGACTGACCGCGGAGGAGGCGCTGGCCGCGGCGACCAGCGTGCCCGCCCACCACTTCGGGCTGGACGACCGCGGGCGCATCGCCCCCGGCCTTCGCGCCGACCTGGTGCTGGTCGACGGCGACCCCACGCGCGACATCGCCGCCACGCGTTCGATCGTCGACGTCTGGCGGCGTGGTGTCCGCCAGGCCCGCTGAGGGGTTGCGATGCGTTTCTTCCTGCTTCCCGCCGGCGGCTCCCGGCCGGTGCCGACCCCGCCGTGGGCGACGGTCAAGGCCACGGCCGAGGACACTGAGGGCCGCTTCACGCTGCTGGAGGTCAACGGCGAGGTCGACCTGCCCGGCCGCGTGCAGGAGGTGGCCGACGAGTTCGTGTACGTCATCGACGGCGCGGTCGAGGTGGATGTGGACCGGACCACGCACCACCTGACTGCCGGCATGTGCGTGATGGCGCCGCGGGGTGTGCCTCACGCGATCCGCACGGCCGGCGCGCCGGTGCACGCGTTGCACCTGCTCTCGCACGGTGCTGCGGGGGTCGGGGGCAAGGTGGATCGCGGCTACGTGCTGGCGCGGGGCGAGGCGCGGCCCGGCCGGATCCGGTTGCCGCCCGCGTTCAGCGTCAAGGCGCGGAGTTCCGACACCGGCGGGTTGTTCTCGTTGCTGGAGGTCACGGTGGCGCAGCCGATTCCGCGCCACACGCACCATGTGGCCGACGAGTGCATCTACGTCTTGGATGGCGCGCTGGAAATCGACTTCGGCGGCACGACTTACACGGCGCGAAAGGGCGAGTTCGTCCTGCTACCGCACGGGGCACCGCACGCGATCGGGCCGGGTTCGGCGCCACCGCCGCGGGTGGTGCAGATCTCCACCCCCGGCGGCTGGGAATTGGTGGTGGAGGCGTTGATCGAACACCGCACGGAGGTCAGCAAGGGCGGCCGGTTCAACCCCACCGCGCTGAACCGCTACACAACTCCCCACCACGTAACCTACGACACCCACTAAGTCCACTCAGGACGACCGCCCGTCCAGAACACAACCGGGGCGAGTTGTATCCGCGCCCCGCGGATACAACTCGCCCCCTCGTGACACAAGCCAAGGGGACGCGACTCAACAACCGGACCACGGCGGGGGTCCGGGGGCGTGCCCCCGGGCGGGGCGTGGGGGCCGCGCCCCCACAAAACACGCGAAACGCAAAAGGCTCGCGCTCTCCGCGAGCACGAGCCTCCCATGCGTGGAGCTGAGGGGAATCGAACCCCTGACCTTCTCGATGCGAACGAGACGCGCTACCAACTGCGCTACAGCCCCTTACTGGACTTCCCGAAGGAAGCTCCAGAAGCATAGCAAGTGCCCGGAGGCGGTCGGCGAGGGGGTCTACTCTCCGACCGCGCGCCGGAACGGGAGCTGGTCCGGGTCGTCCAGGTCGTGGAACGCGGGGTCTTCGTCTTCGAGGTCGACGACCACCGCGCGGCCGCGGAGGCGCGACGCGGGCGAGGGGCGGCGCTCGACGCCGGGGACCTCGCGCGGCGGCTCGGCGACGTCGAGCTCCTCGGCGGGGCGCTCGCGGCGGGCGGGGCGCGCCGCGGGGCGGGAGCCGAGGCGGGCCAAGCGGCGCTGGCGGATCTCGGCTTCGATGCGCACCTGCCGACGCAGGTAGGCGAGGTAACCCACCAGGACGAGGTCAATGGCGCCGTGCAGCCACCACAGCGACGAGGTCAGGAATCCGGCTCCGGCGGCGGTGACGACCGCGAGCAGGAACAGGCAGAGGACGACCCGCTGGCGGAACGCGTACTTGGCGCGCGCGGCGATCTCCGCGGCCTCCGGGTCGAACCCGCCGCGGCCAGGCCGGTAGCGGCGGTCGGACACCGGCTCGTACCGGCGCGCCGGCTCCTCTTCGTACTCTTCGACGTCGTCGTAGTCGACGCGGTCGTCGGCCTCAGCGACCTGCTGGGTGGTTTCGGACATCGCGAACTCCTCCTCCGCGTCGTCTGCGCCGCCGCCACTTCGGACCACGCGGGCGGCCAGTTCGGCGTCGGCCGTCTGCGTGACCGCCTGGCGCTTGCGGGCGACCATGGGCACGAGCACGACGAGCCAGGCCGCGGCCAAGGCGACGATGATCAGCGAGCTGGGCAATCCCCTCTCACCTCCCCCGTTCACTGCTACATGTCGTCACGCTAGTCACAGGAGTAACAGATGGGACGGAGCCACGCCGCTCGGAAGCAGAAAAAGGGTCACGCCATCCGGTGAAAAACTCGCGGTTAGGTAACGGACCCGGTCACAGGTATTCGGCGCGTCCGGCGGCGACCAGACGCGCCACGAGACCCGGTCCGCTCTCCTCGACCGTCATCGCGTAGCAGTAGTGGTCCCGCCAGTCGCCCGCCACGTCCAGGTACCGCTTGAACAGGCCTTCCTGCCGGAACCCCGCCTTGGTCAGCACCTTGATGCTCGGCGTGTTCTCCGGCCGCACGGTGGCCTCGATGCGGTGCAGGCCGGCGGAGCTGAACGCGTGGTCCACGACGAGCGCGACGGCCGCCGTGGCGACCCCGCCCTTCACCACAGAGGAGGACACCCAGTAACCGACCCAGGCCGAGCGCAGTGAGGCCCGGATCACGTTACCGACCGTGATCTGCCCGGCGAACTCGCCGTCCAGCGTGATCGTGTACGGCAGGCACTGGCCGCGCCGGGCCAGCGACCGCAGCGCCGTCCACTGCGCGGGCCAGGACCAGTAGCTGTTCCGGTCGCGCCACGGCCCCGGCCCGGTCGGCTCCCACGGCTCGAGGTGCTCCTGGTCGCGCAGCCGGATCCGGCTCCAGTCGCCCGCGTCGCGCAGGCGGATCGGCCGCACCGCGACGTCACCGGCCGCCACCCGGATCGGGCCCAGCCGGGCCGGCCACCCGGGGTGGCGGGACTCCAGGTCATACGCTGCTGGCTGCACCGGACAGTTCTAACCCCGCTGTGCCAGGAAGGTCACCTTGACCTGCTCGCCCGCGGGCACCTCGGTGAGGTCCTCGTCCACGTTGACGAGGCAGTTCGCTTCGGCCAGCGACGCGAGCAGGTGCGCGCCGGACGTGCCGAGCGGCTGCACCAGGTACTCGCCGGTGCTCTCGTCGCGGAGCAGCTGCCCGCGCAGGTAGCCGCGCCGGCCCTTGGTCGAGGACACCGGCGACAGCAGCCGCGCGCTCACCGTGCGGCGGTGCGGGTTGCGGGTGCCGCGGGCGGCGCGGATCAGCGGGCGGATCAAGACCTCGAACACGACCAGTGCGCTCATCGGGTTCGCCGGGATCAGGAAGGTCGGCACCGAGTCCGGGCCGAGCCGCCCGAAGCCCTGCGCGGACCCCGGGTGCATGCCGACGCGGGTCATGTCGATCTCGCCGAGGTCGGACAGGGCCGCCTGGACCTCGTCGCCCGCGGTGCCGCCCGCGCCGCCTGCGACCACGACGACCTCGGACATCAGCAGCCTGCCCTCGACGACCTCGCGCAGCCGTTTCGGGTCGCTCGGCACGATCCCCACGCGGCTGACCTCGGCGCCCGCGTCGCGCGCGGCGGCCGCGAGGGCGTAGGAGTTGACGTCGTAGACCTGGCCGGTCGTCGGGGTGCGGTCGATGTCGACCAGCTCGTCGCCCACCGACACGATCGACACCCGCGGCCGCGGGTAGACCAGCACCTTCGAGCGGCCGACCGCCGCGAGCAGGCCCACCTGCGCCGCGCCGATCGTGTCGCCCTGGCGGACGGCCACGTCGCCGATCTGCACATCCTCACCGGTCCGCCGGACGTAGGCCGCGGACGGCACCGAACGGTGGATGGTCACCTTGGCCGGGTGACCGTCGGTGAAGGCGGTCGGCACGACGGCGTCGGCGAGGGTCGGCAGCGGCGCCCCGGTGGCGACCCGGACGGCCTGGCCGGGCTGCAGCCGTCGGGGCTGCCGCGAGCCGGCCGGGATCTCCCCCACCACCGGGAGCTGGACGGGCTCCTCGCCGTCGGCGCGCACGTCCACGCTGCGCACCGCGTAACCGTCGACGGCGGCCTGGTCGAAGCCGGGCAGCGCGTGTTCGGCCACGACCTCCTCGGCGCAAAGCAGGCCCTGCGCTTCGGAGATCGCGACGCGGACGGGTCGCGGGCGCACCGCGGCCTGCAGGACACGGGCGATCTGCTCGTCGACCGAGCGGAGGTCCTGCTCGGCCTGGTCGGGCTCCGGGGTGGGGTCGGTCATCAGCGATCGGTCCCGAGTCGTTCGGTCAGCCAGTTGCGCAGTTCGGGCCCGTAGTCCGGGTCGTCGAGGGCGAAGTCGACGGCGGCCTTGAGGAAGCCGCCCGGGTTGCCGAGGTCGTGCCGCCCGCCCCGGTGGACCACGATGTGCACGGGGTGGCCCTCCTCGATCAGCAGCGCGACGGCATCGGTGAGCTGCAGTTCACCACCCGCGCCCGGCTCGATGCGACGCAGGGCGTCGAAGATCGCCCGGTCGAGGAGGTAGCGGCCGGCCGCCGCGTAGGTGGACGGCGCTTCCTCCGGCGACGGCTTCTCGACCATGCCGTGCACCTGCTTGACGTCGGAGTCGTCCGTGTCGGTGACGTCGAACACGCCGTAGGGCGAGATCTGCTCCTTCGGGATGTCGAACGCGCACAGCACGCTGCCGCCGTGCTTGGCGCGCACCTCGGCCATCTTCGAGAGCACGCCGGCCGGCAGCACCAGGTCGTCGGGCAGCAGCACCGCGACGGCCGCGTCCTCGTCGGTCAGGTTCGGCTCGGCCTGGGCCACCGCGTGCCCGAGACCCAGGGCCTCCTCCTGGATCGCGACCTCGACGTCGATCAGCTCCGGTCCGCGGCGGACCTTCTCCAGCAGCGCGGACTTGCCCTTGCGCTCGAGGTTGGCCTCCAGCTCGGGCGACGGCCGGAAGTAGTTGACCACGGACTCCTTGCCCGGCGAGGTGACGATCACCAGGCGTTTCGCCCCGGCCTGCGCGGCTTCGCTCGCGACGATCTCGATCCCCGGGGTGTCCACCACCGGGAGCAGCTCCTTGGGAACCGCTTTCGTCGTCGGCAGGAACCGGGTGCCCAGGCCCGCGGCCGGGACGATTGCGGTTCGGAACGAGTGGTTGTCGAAGGCGCCCGTCATAGGCGCCAAGCCTAACCTGCGTACATGGGTGCGCAGCGCAATGACGAGGTGACGAAGGCCGAGTGGCGCGCAAAGCTGTCCGCCGCCCGCGCGGCCGTCACCGTGCAGCGACGGGTCGCCGAGGCCGCCGCGCTGGTCCGCGCGGTGTCCGCGATGTCACTGCCGGACACCGTGTGCTGCTATGTCCCGTTCGGTTCCGAGCCGGGCTCGATCGGCCTGCTCGACGTGCTCCGCGACCGCGGCGCGCGGGTGCTGCTCCCGGCGATTCCCGCCGAGCCAGGGCCGCTGGACTGGGCCGAGTACACCGGCACCGGGAGCCTGCGCGCGGGCCGGCTGCGGCGCATCCTCGAGCCGACCGGTCCGCTACTCGGCCCGGACGCGCTGGCCGGCGCCGGGCTGGTCCTGCTGCCCGCGATGGCCGTCGACCACCGCGGCGTGCGCCTCGGGCGGGGCGCCGGGTTCTACGACCGGTCCCTCGCGCACGCCGCGCCCGGCGCCGACCTGGTGGCCGTCGTCCGAGACGCTGAGCTGGTCGAACGGCTGCCCGCGGAGGACCACGACGTGCTCATGACCGGGGCGCTCACCCCCGGCCGCGGGCACGTCCGGCTGCCACTGTGACCAACCCTTGTTTGCGCTGGGGGAATGGTCTCCAGCACAATTGCGTTAGCACTCTTGCGGATCGAGTGCCAATGCGCGAAGGAGCACCTGTGCCCACGTACCAGTACGCCTGCAAGGAGTGCGGCCACCGTTTCGAGGCCGTGCAGTCGTTCTCCGATGCCAGCCTGACCGAGTGCCCGGAGTGCACCGGCCCGCTGCGCAAGCTCTACGGAGCGGTCGGCGTGATCTTCAAGGGCTCCGGCTTCTACCGGACCGACTCGCGCTCGTCGTCTTCGTCCTCCTCGTCGAAGTCGTCCACCTCCTCCTCGTCCAGCTCGTCGAGCACCTCCAGCGAGAGCAAGAGCAGCTCCACCTCTTCGTCATCCTCGTCGAGCGGTACGACGACAACCGCGGCCGCGGCTTCCTGACGGCCGAGTTATCCACAAGTACCCAGTTATCCACAGCTGCCAGATCCGCGTCTTTTCCGCCGGGTGTCAGCACCCCTAGCGTCGATTCCGTCGACGGCCCACCGCCGTCGCACTCGACGACTGGGGGTGCTTCGCCATGCGCTTCGATCCGCGTGCCCGTTGGAACCGGCTCCGGCCCCGCTTCGGCGGCCGCCGTTGGCACCGGCTGCGCAAGCTGGTCGCCGCCGGCCTGCTGATCACCGCGGCCGTGCTGGCCGCGCGCCCGGACGCGGCCGAGCCGCGGGCCGCGCCGCCGCCACCCTCCGCACCCGTCCCCTTCACGGGTGATCTTGCCCTTGCCGCGGTGCCGGTCCGCCTCGCGGACACCGGTGTGGCCGAGTTGCTGACCCCCGGCATGCGCGTCGACGTGGTCACGTTCGACGAGTCCGTGGACGGCAGGAAAGTGCTGGCCAGCATGGCGAGCGTGCTGTCGGTGCGGCCCCCGCCCGCCGCGGCCGGACGCCTCGCGAGCGCGCGGGACGGGCCGCTCGTCGTCCTCTCGTTGCCCGAGGAGACGGCCAGGGAGGTGGCCGCGATGTCACTCCGGAATCCGGTAGCCGTTACCCTCCGTTAGCCGTTTCCGGACGAGAGGAGTGCACATGCTGAAGGGCTTCAAAGACTTCCTGATGCGCGGCAACGTCATCGAGCTGGCGGTCGCGGTCGTCATCGGGACGGCGTTCACCGCGATCGTCACGGCGTTCACCAACGGGCTGATCAAGCCGCTGATCAACGCGATCGGAGGTTCGGACGCCGCGAAGGGCCTGGGGTTCAACGTCCTGAGCGACAACGACTCCACGTTCCTCGACTTCGGCGGCGTGATCAACGCGGCGATCAACTTCGTGATCGTGGCCGCGGTGGTCTACTTCCTGCTGGTCCTGCCGATGAAGAAGATCCAGGAGCGCCGCAAGCGCGGCCAGGAGGAGGGCCCCTCCGAGCCGACGGACGTCGAGTTGCTGACGGAGATCCGCGACCTGCTGCGCCAGCAGAGCGGCTCCAACGGCCAGGTCAGCAGCCGCGTCGAAAGCCGCGACTGAAGCCCGCTTCCTGCTCCGGGGCTCCGGTCTCGGAGCAGGAAGTCAGCCAAGCCCACTGAGCCACGCTCGGACACCTGCCGAACGCCAGTACGAGCCCACCACACTGCCCCGGCGCCAGGCCCACAGGCCACCACAACCCGATGCGGCACTACCCACCCCGATGCATGCCACACCCACGGGCGCACCTCGGCATCAGCTGAGCCGGCCCCGGCGGGGGCAACAGCACGCGGCGACCTCCGGCAGCCATCGGCAGCCTCAAACGGCGCACCTCCGCACCAGTTGAGTGCCGGCTCCCGGCACGGGACAACGGCCACGCAGCGACCACCCGGCAGCCAACGGCGCCCCACACGCCATCGCCCACCCAAGACACAAACCACACCCCACCAGCCGACACCCGCCTGCCGCACCCGGCATCAGCCGAACGCCGGACCTGAGCGCGGGACAACAGCCCCCGGCAGCCATCGGCGCTTCAAAACGGCGCGCCCCGCAGCCTGGTCCGTCCGGTAGCCGGTCAAGGCGGCACAGCGTCGGCCACCAGATGTGGCGTCGGCTGCCGGGGCCTGCTCGGCCGGCCAACGCCTCGTCGGCCGAACCGTCGCGCCTAACCGCCGTGGTGGGGCGGCCGGTTCTCGCGGTACCAGGCGTCCTCGTCGCGGGCCGGGCGTTCCGGCTCGCGTTCGTCGGACGTCGTTTCCGGGAGAACCTCCCCGAAGATCTCGTCCAGCTTGCGCCGGTCGCGGGGAGGCTTGTGCTCCCGGTCCTCCCCGGGCATCAGGACTCGTCGAGCCCGGAGAGCTGGTCGATCACGTACGGCACGAGCGAGGACAACGTCGCCATGCCATCGCGCACCGCGGCGCGCGAGCCGGCGAGGTTGACCACCAGCGTGCTGCCGGACACGCCGACCAGGCCACGCGAGATGCCCGCGTCGACCGCGCCGGCGGCGAGCCCGGAGGAGCGCAGGGCCTCGCCGATGCCGGGGATGGGCCGGTCGAGCACGCCGATCGTCGCGTCCGGGGTGACGTCGCGCGGCGACACCCCGGTGCCGCCGACGGTGATGACGAGGTCCACACCACCGATGACGGCGGTGTTGAGCGCGTTGCGGATCGCCACGGTGTCGGCGTGCACCAGCACCACGCCGTCCACGATGAAGCCGGCTTCCTCCAGCAGCTCCTGAACCAGGGGGCCCGAGGTGTCCTCATGCTCGCCGTGCGCCGCGCGGTCGTCCACGATCACCACGAGCGCGCGGCCCAGCCGCTGTGCACTGCGTTCCATGAGCACACGGTATCCGGTTGTTACCGACCTTCGACGAGCACGTCGCCACTACTGAGAGGTAGGCCGGGCACGCACGAGCGCGCCGTCTCGCCCGAACGCCCCCGACGGGGCAGCGGCCCTCGCCGACCTGGCCCCACGGCCGGATCACGGGAGGCCCCGCACCAAGCCGCCGTCCGAAGTAGACAATTTCCCGCGGCTGGCCGCCGCGGCCCCTCGCACGGCGGCTCCGGCCCGGCCAAGTTCTGCGCCCCATCCCGCGGCAAGCGCAAAGAGAAACCGCGCGCGACCGGAAACTTCCAGTCGCACGCGGCTTGGATACCGGCTCAACCCCGTAGAGCCGGCCAAGTGGTCTCGGCCGCCCCGTGCGGCCGAGCGCCTGTTCATCCCCTCCGGCCGCCCCGAGCAGCCGAAACCCATCAAGCCCCGGCCGCCGGACAGCCAAGCACCTCGCCAAACCCGCTCGCGCGGAGCGTCCAGCTCCTCAGCCCGGCCACCCGAATCGCCGAGCGCCCCTCATCCCACCAGCCCCAGCAGGCGGCAACGGATCACTCAGTTCGTCGGCACCGGTTGGCCGCCCAGGGTGACCTGCACCGTGCGGCCGTCGCTCAATGTGAAGGTCACCTTGTCGCCCGGGGCGCGGGTTCGCACGGCCGCGATCAGGCCGTCCGCGTCGTTGATGACCAGGTCTTCGACCTTCGTCACGACGTCGCCCTGCTTGAGGCCCGCCTGCTCGGCCGGGCTGCCGGACTGCACGCCGGCGATCTGGGCGCCACCCTGCTGCGCGTCGCTGACGTTCGCGCCGATGAACGTCTGCGTCGCCTTTCCGGTGTCGATGATCTCCTGCGCCGTCCGCCGCGCCTGGTTGATCGGGATCGCGAAACCGATGCCGGCGTTCGTCGCCTCCGTTTGGCCCATTCCGCTCGACTGCGGGCTGTAGATGGCCGAGTTGATGCCGATCACCTGGCCCGACAGGTTCGCCAGCGGACCACCCGAGTTGCCCGGGTTGATCGCCGCGTCGGTCTGGATCGCGCTCATCACCGTCGTCTGGTCGCCCTCGCTGCCACCGGCCCGCACCGGGCGGTGCAGCGCGCTCACGATGCCCGACGTGACCGTCCCGGCCAGCTCGAACGGCGACCCGATCGCCACCACCGACTGGCCGACGTTCAGGTCGTCCGAGTTGCCGAGCGCCACCGGCGTCAGGTTCTTCACGCCGTTGACCTTCACGACCGCGACGTCGGTCGTCGGGTCGCGGCCGACGATCGACGCGTCCGCCTTGGTGCCGTCCTGGAACACCGCCTGGATCGCCCCGCCCTCCGCGGCGACCTCGACGACGTGGTTGTTGGTCAGGATGTAGCCGTCGGTGGACAGCACGAACCCGGAGCCCTCACCCTGCCCGCTCCGGCCGGACACCTGCAGCTCCACCACGCTCGGCGACAGCTTCTGCGCCACCGCCTCCACCGAGCCCTCCGGCGCGGTCGCCGTCTGCTGCGCGGGCACCGGCTGGTCGAGCGCGTTGTACGACGCGCCGCTCCCGCTGTTCTGTGCGGTCAGGTACCCCCCGGCGGCACCCGCTCCGCCACCGACGATCAACGCCAGCACGGCAACCCCGGCCACGAGCTTGCCCGGGCCACGACGCTGCTGCGGCACGGACGGCGCGGGCATCGTCGCGGTCGCGTACGGCGACTGCTGCTGCGCGCCCGGCGGCGTCCACGGATAGCCACCGGCGGACTGCCCCGGCTGCGCGGTCTGCTGCTGCCCGGCCCCCTGCCCGATTGGCTGCTGCCCGGTCTGCGCGTACGCGCCCTGCTCGTGCCCCCCGGCCTGCCCCGGCTGGGCGGCGTGCGACTGCTGCGCGGCTCCCTGCGCCGACCACGGACTCGGCTGCTGCTGCGGCCCCGAGCCGAGCGGCGTTCCGCGCGGTGGCGTCTTCGCGTCCTCCGGCGACTGCTGCGCGCCGGGCTCCCGCTGGGCACCGCCGTCGTGCGGTGCGCTGGGGTCGTTCTCGGTCATGTCCCTACCATGCGTGTCGGTCCTGAGAGCGGGCTGAGCCCAGCCTGAGGGTCACGCATGAGTATGCCGCCGGACTCAGCCCACCGCGCGGAGACGTTCCGCGATCTGCTCCGGGGTGGCGTCGTTGATCCACACCGCCTCGCCCGACTCGGACCCGGCCAGGTACTTCAGCTTGTCCGGCGCGCGCAGGATCGAGAACAGTTCGAGGTGCAGCCAGCCCAGCTCGCGGTCGATCCGGACGGGCGCCTGGTGCCAGCCGGCGATGTAGGGCAGCGGCCGGTTGTACAGCCCGTCGCAACGGCGCAGCACGTCGAGGTAGACCTCGGCGAAGTCGTCCCGCTCGGCGTCGGTCAGCGCCGGGATGTCGGGCACCTGGCGGTGCGGCACGACCTGCACGTGCACCGGCCATCGCGCCGCGGGCGGGACGAACGCCGTCCAGTACTGCCCCTCCGCGATCACGCGCGTGCCCGCCTTGCGCTCGGCGGCCAGCACGTCGCCGAGCACCGGGCGGCCGTGTTCCTCCTGGTAGGCGCGGGCCACGTCGAGCATGCGGCGCGTCTTCGGCGTGACGAACGGGTAGCCGTAGATCTGGCCGTGCGGGTGGTGCAGCGTCACGCCGATCTCCTCGCCCCGGTTCTCGAACGGAAAGACCTGCTCCAGCCCGTCGATCCGGGACAGCGCGGCGGTCCGGTCCGCCCAGGCGTCGACGACCGTGCGCACGCGGGACGGGCTCAGCCCCGCGAAGGATCCGTTGTGGTCGCTGGTGAAGCAGACGACCTCGCAGCGCCCCTTGCCCGGCGCGGTCCGCACGAGACCCAGACCGTCCAGTGTGGACCGCTCGCCGGTGGCGCCCTCCTCGAAGGAGGGGAAGCGGTTCTCGAACACGACGACGTCGTAGTCGGCCTCGGGGATCTCGCTCGGCTTGCCCGGCTTGCTCGGGCACAGCGGGCACAGGTCGGCCGGCGGCTTGTAGGTGCGGGTTTGCCGGTGCGCGGCCATCGCGACCCACTCGCCGGTCAGCGGGTCGAGGCGGATTTCCGAACTGGCGGCCACCGCCGGCAGGTCGCGCGTGTCCTCCGCCGTGCGGGGCGGCGTGTCGTCGCCCTCGTCGAAGTAGATGATCTCCCTGCCGTCGGCAAGGTGGCGAAGGGTCCGCCTCACTCTTCCTCCGTGTCGTCGTTGACGGGTGCGACCTCGAGGTCACCCACATGCTCAGCCAAGACGGCGCGCGCCGCCTCCCCAAGGCCGTCGTCGGTCACCACGACGTGCGCCTCGTCCAGCTCGGCGATGGTGGAGATGCCGACGACGCCCCACTTGGACGAGTCGGCGAGCACGACCAGCCGCCGCCCGGACTCGACCAGCGCGCGGTCGGTCTCGCTCTCGGTCAGGTTCGGCGTGGTGAAGCCCGCCCCTTCGGCCATGCCGTGCACCCCGAGGAACACCTGGTCGAGGTGCAGGCGGCGCAGGCTGTGCACGGCGACGGGACCGACCAGCGCGTCGGACGGCGTGCGGACGCCGCCGGTGAGCACGACCGTGCGGTCCGGCGCGGACGACGCGCGCAGCACGTCGGCGACCTGGATCGAGTTGGTGACGATCGTCAGCCCTGGCACACCGTCCAGCGCGCGGGCCAGCGTCCACGTGGTGGTGCCCGCGGACAGTCCGATCGCGGTGCCCGGCTGGACCAGCTCGGCGGCGCGGCTCGCGATGGCCTCCTTCTGCGCCCGCTGCCGCGCCGACTTGGCCTCGAACCCGGGCTCCTCGGTGCTGGGGCCGAGCACGGCGGTCGCGCCGCCGTACACCTTCTCCACCAGACCGCGGCCGGCGAGCACGTCCAGGTCGCGGCGGATGGTCATGTCGGACACGCCGAGCCTGCTGACCAGGTCACTCACGCGCACCGCGCCGTTCCGCCGTGCCTCTTCGAGGATCATCGCCTGCCGCTGACGCGCCAGCACCATCGCTCCCATCGCCCACCAACTACACAAAATCCTACACGAATCAACACACGTAGGACGTCGTGGTTCAGCCGGGCATCCCGGGCAGACGCAGGCTCAGCAGGGCGCCGCCCTCCGGCGCGCGGCCGGCGTACGCGGCGCCGCCGTGGCGTTCGGCGGCCTGTTTGACGATCGCCAGCCCGAGGCCGGATCCGGGCAGGGTGCGTGCTTCGGACGAGCGGTAGAAGCGGTCGAACACGCGCGGCAGGTCCTCGTCGGCGATGCCCGGTCCCGAGTCGGCCACCTCGATGACCGCGGTGCCGTCGCCGAGCGGGTACATCCGCACGCCGACGCGCGAGTGCGGCGGCGAGAACTTGACCGCGTTGTCCAGCAGGTTCAGCACCGCTCGCTCGAGGGCGCCGGCGTCACCGATGACGTGCCACGGCTGGAGCGCGACGTCGAACTCGATCTCCCCGGCCCGGCGGCGGGCACGGTCGAGCGCGCGTTCCACGACCTCGACCATCTCGACCCGTTCGAACGCGGTGCGCGGCTCGTCCTGGCGCGCCAGCTCGACGAGGTCGCCGATGAGCTGGGTGAGCTCGTCCAGCTGCGCCTTGATGTCGGTCTCGATCTCCGCGCGGTCCTTCTCCGACAGCGTCGGCGCCCCGGAGCGGCTGGCGGACAGCAGCAGCTCCAGGTTGGTGCGCAAGGAGGTCAGCGGCGTGCGCAGCTCGTGGCCGGCGTCGGCGACGAGCTGCCGCTGCCGGTCCTGGGATTCGGCGACGGCGCCGAGCATCGTGTTGAAGCTGTGCGTCAGCCGGGCCAGCTCGTCGTCGCCGCTGATCGGGATCGGGCGCAGGTCGCCGGTCCGGGCGATGTGCTCGGTCGCCGATGTCAGCCGCTCCACCGGCCGCAGCCCGGTGCGGGCCACGGCCGTGCCGGCGAGGGCGGCGACCACGATCCCGCCGCCGCCGATCAGCGCGAGGACCACCGCCAGCTCACGCAGGGTCTGTTTGGTCGCGTCGAGTGGCTGCGACAGCACGAGCGCCACACCCGGCTGGTAGCGGTAGGGCACGGCGAGCACGCGCGAGTCGGTGTTCTGGTCGGTGCGGATCGACGACGGCTTCTGGCCGCTGGCGACCTCACGCTCGTCCAGCCCGATCGGCGGCCGCATCGACGGCTCCGACTCGAACGCGGACGAGCCGTCGGCGACGATCAGGTCGAACCGCACGTCGACCAGCCGCGTGATGTAGGTGGGGATGCGCAAGCCGCCGGTCTGCACGACCTGCGGGTCGTTGATCACGCTGTTCGCCTGCTGGATCAGCTCGTCGTCGACCTGCTGGTACAGGTTGTTGTAGACCGTGATGTAGGCGCCGAGCGAGACCAGCGCCAGCGCCCCCGCCACGCACGCCGCGGCCAGCAGCGTGACGCGCGCCCGCAGCGACACCCTCCGGGGGGCGTGGCCGCCTCCGTTGTCGACGCGGATCACGGGCACCGGTTCGGTCACGACATGGCTCACGGCGGGGTTTCCCGGAGGACGTACCCGACGCCGCGGACGGTGTGGATCAGGCGCGGCTCACCGCCGGCCTCGGTTTTGCGGCGCAGGTAGCCGACGTACACCTCCAGCGCGTTGCCCGAGGTCGGGAAGTCGTAGCCCCACACCTCCTCGAGGATGCGGCCGCGGGTCAGCACGTGCTTCGGGTAGGACATGAACAGCTCGAGCAGCGCGAACTCGGTGCGGGTGAGGCTGATGTCGCGCTCGCCGCGGCGGACCTCTCGGGTGCCCGGGTCGAGGGTCAGGTCGGCGAAGGTGAGCTTCTCGGCGTCCGGCGGTGTCTGGGCCTCGCGGGAGGCGCGGCGCAGGAGCGCGCGGAGGCGGGCGAGGAGCTCCTCCAGCGCGAAGGGCTTCGGCAGGTAGTCGTCGGCGCCCGCGTCCAGGCCGGAGACGCGGTCGGAGACCGTGTCCCGGGCGGTGAGCACGAGGATCGGCAGGTCGTCGCCGGTGCTGCGCAGGCGGCGGGCCACCTCCAGCCCGTCGAGTCTGGGCATCATGACGTCGAGGATCATGGCGTCCGGCCGGTCGGCGATGACGCGCTCCAGCGCCTGGGCGCCGTCGCCGGCGAGCTCCACCTGGTAGCCGTTGAACTCCAGCGACCGGCGGAGCGACTCCCGGACGGCCCGATCGTCGTCGACAACGAGAATGCGCATGTAGACAGTGTTGCGGACGGTGCTGAGACCCGCCTAAGAAGTCACTGGTCCAGCAGCCCGCCGCGGTAGGCGAGCAGGGCGGCCTGCACGCGGTTCGCGGCGCCGATCTTGGACAGGACCGCGGAGACGTAGCCCTTGACGGTGGCCTCGGACAGGTGGAGCTTGCCGCCGATCTCGGCGTTGGACAGGCCCTGCCCGATGAGGCCGACCACTTCGCGCTCGCGGTCGGACAGTGAGGCGAGCAACTTGCGCGCGGGCTGCGCGGCGCGCTGCCCTTCGCGGTGGGCGCGCACCATCCGCGCGGCGACGCCCGGGTCGAGGACGGCGCCGCCGCGGGCGAGGTCACGGACCGCGCGCAGCAGGGCGGCGGGCTCGATGTCCTTGAGCAGGAAGCCGTTCGCGCCGAGCCGGAGAGCCAGGCTGACGTACTCGTCCATGTCGAAGGTGGTCAGCATCGCGGCGGCGGGCGGGCTGGGCAGCTCGAGGATCGCGCGGAGGGCGCGGATGCCGTCGTCGGGGGCGCGCATCTTGATGTCGAGAAGGACGACGTCCGGATGCAGGCGCCGGGCGGTTTCCACTGCCGAGCGGCCGTCGTTCGCCTCACCGACCACCTCGATGTCCGGCGCGCCCGCCATCATGCCGCGCAGGCTGGAGCGCACGAGATCCTCGTCGTCGGCGAACATGAGCTTGATCAACCTAAGCCCTCCGAACGGTCGGTGGAGCGGGGTTTCCGCGTCCCGGTCACGGAAGGTTACCCACTGGTAGCGCTGCCGTCGATACGCTGTTCACCCGGCGTGGTTGCACCTTTCGTCGGTTGATCGGTGGTCGCTTCGTCGGTGATCGGTGGTCGCTCCGTCGGTTGGCAGGTGGTCGCTCCGCCGGTGGTCGATGGTCGCTCGCGGGGGGCGAGGCCGAGGTCACGCTCATCAGCGGTGAACGGACCCGCTAGTCTGGGGCAGCCAGCCCTCGTAGCTCAGGGGATAGAGCACCGCTCTCCTAAAGCGGGTGTCGCAGGTTCGAATCCTGCCGGGGGCACAAAGCTCAGAGGCGGTTTTTGCTGATCAAACCGCTTGCACGTGGTGCGGCTTGTGGTGCGAACCACGTATCCTCGCACCATGACCACTGCTGGGGGCCGTGCTCAGAAGCGCTCGCGAGGCCAGGTGGAGAAGCTGCCGAGCGGCGCGTTGCGCGTGAAGGTCTACGCCGGTGTCGACCCGCTGAGCGGTAAGCGCCACTACCTCCGCGAGACCGTGCCGGCCGGACCGCAGGCTGAGAAGGAAGCCGAGAAGGTCCGCATCCGGCTGGTCAACGAGGTCAACGAGCGCCGTAACCCGCGCACGAGCGCGACGGTGAACCAGCTCATGGACCGGTACCTGGAGCTGCTGCACGTCGACACCACGACGAGGCAGCGGTACGAGAGCGTCATCCGGACGCACATCCGGCCGCTGCTGGGCAAGCAGCCCCTATCGCGCCTCGACGGCGAGACCTTCGATTCCTTCTACAAGATCCTCCGAACGTGCCGAACCCACTGCGGCGGCCGGAGATTCATCGAGCACCGGGTAGCAGGCGAGCACGAGTGCACCGACAAGTGCCGAGTGCACAAGTGCAAGCCGCTCTCCGATGGCACGATCCGGAAGATCCACTGGTGCCTGAGCGGCGCGCTCAAGGACGCGATGCGCTGGAAGTGGATCACGGTCAACCCGCTCGACCAGGCCGACACACCTGCGGGTGCCACGCCGGACCCACAGCCGCCTACGCCGGACGAGGCGGCCGCGATCGTCAACGAGGCGTTCAAGGACCTCCGCTGGGGGATGTTCGTCTGGCTCGCGATGACCACCGGCGCGCGCCGCGGTGAGCTGTGCGCGCTCCGCTGGGACCGCCTCGACCTCGACAACGCGGTGATCTGGATCCGAAGCAGCATCGCGCAGGACGGCGCGAAGACGTGGGAGAAGGACACCAAGACCCACCAGCAACGCCGTATCGCCCTGAACGCGGAGACAGTCGGCCTGCTCCGCGCCTATCGTCAGCACTGCGAGGCAGAGGCCCAGATCGTCGGTACGACCATCCAGAAGACCGGCCGCGTCTTCTCCCCTTCGGTCGATCATTCGACCTGGTTGAAGCCGTCGTCTGTCTCCCAGCGCTACCGGCGCATGTGCGACAAGCTCGGCTGGGACATGCACCTGCACCAGCTACGCCACTACTCGGCTACCGAGCTGATCGCATCCGGTGTCGACGTCCGCACGGTCGCCGGCCGCCTCGGGCACGGTGGTGGAGGCGCTACCACCCTGCGCGTGTACTCAGCATGGGTGGCCGAGGCGGACCAGAAGGCGGCTGGCAAGTTCGCCGCCCGAATGCCGGAAGCACCGATCGCTCTCGATGTCGAGGGCAACGTTCATTCGACGCTCGAACCTGACACCGCGAACCCTTACCAGAAGATCGCTGCCGACCTCCGCGGAGCGATCACAGCCGGGGTCCTCAAGACTGGTGATCGGTTGCCACCCGTGACCGAACTCGCCAGCCGATACCACGTCAGCGTAGGCACAGCGCACAGGGCGATCACGGTGCTGAAGGATGCAGGCTTGGTCATTGCCAGCCGCGGTAAGCGCGCCGTCGTTGCCGGATCGACAAGCCAAGTAGCAGCAGGCAACGTCCTCGAATTCAAGCCCAAGAGAACGAGTTGACCCAACGGCGCATATCGTCGCCCATTGCCTGGGGAGGGTACTGGTGCATTGCGGCCAAAAGACCAGACGCGGCACCTCATGTAGAACCCACCATGGAGCGGCTGGCAAGCTCATTGGCCACCTCAGGAACAGCCTGGCCGTTGCATCGTCCACCTAAGCGTCGCTGATCGGACAACTGTAACTCTATGGAAGCCGAAAGACGTCCGCCACAAGATTGCCTCCGACGAAAAGCTGGATCCAGCTTGTTGGTCTTGGTCAATACCAGCCGGGTTATGCGAACTGCTCGCCGCCGGTACAAGAACGCCGAACCAGTTAGAAATGGAACTGCGAGAGTGGCAAGATGAGAGGTGCGCAATATGCGGCCACGTCGGGGGCCTAGTCCTCGATCACGATCATGACACTGGGTTAGTACGAGGTTGGCTCTGCCACACCTGCAACACCGGCGAGGATGACCGGCCACTATGGATCAAGTACCGGAAGAAGACCCCGGCCCACATCCTGGGTTTGAAGATTCACTACTACGACCCGAGACTGGGCCGGCGGAGTCAAGATCTCGGTGAATTCCGGCGCAAAATCTCAGGCTTTTGCTCATCCGCTTGTGTTCGCTGCGGCGCCACAAAGGGCGACAGGTGTAAGTGCCCGCCGTTCTACCGCTTGAATCCACGCAAAATCTCGACCACAATAGGTGCATTTGTCGCAACAACAGTAGGTCTCGGAGTCAACGATATCGCCTACACGCTGCGAACATACGTCAGACCAGAAACACCCGAGGAAGAGTTCGTCTCAGACTTGATCCTCTTGCCTCGTGCAGACTACGTTGCAAAAAAGTGGTTCAGCAGCTACTCAGAAGCAGTCGCCGCCGTCGCCAAAAAGCCCAATTATGACACCACACATCGGTTCCTCAAGCCAGCCTCGAATGGCCGAGAGATCCGCATACCAATTCAACTCGCAGGACGGATCATCGTCGCACTCGGCCAGGCAGGATCAATAGCGATGCTAAACGGCGACATCCCCGTTCAAACATCGTGTCTCAACTTAACATCAGCCTTCGGTCTCGACCTCGCCGAAGCTGAACAAAACAACTTCATCCAAATCGAAGACGAACGATTGCAAACTGCCGCAAACATTTTAATCTGGATAGCTGACCGCATGACCAATCACGGATGGGATTGCATCTACCCCGAGCACAACAAGTTGTTAATCAAGGCGTTCACATCCGACTGCAAGCTGATTGAGCGATTCATCCAAGATACGTGATTCGACTACCCAGCCGAGGAAGGCCACCGGACCGTGAGCACCGTTGATTCCTCCAGCGCCTCCCACGAATGATCAACCCCAGGACCCCACATCGCGTAGTCGCCTTGCTCGCGGAAGACGGCTTCCCCTTGCGTCGACTCAACTCGGAAGCGGCCGCTGATGAGCATCACCAACGTCGTCCGCTGGTCGTCTGCGGTCCACTCCGGCCGCTTATCACCCTTGGGGTGCGTCGCCCACTTGACCTCGACATCCTTGGTCGACCGCACACCCTTCGACGGGTCGATGAAGTGACCAACGATCCAGCCCCGCGTGTCCGCGCCGTCTTCGACGGCGTTGCCGGTGTGCCAGCCTTCGGTCACATCAACTCCCATTCCACGGGCGGTAGCTTCACGCGGTGTCCACCGAGCTCGGCGAGGCGTCGGAAGCCTTGCAGCACGGCGAACAGCCCTTCGTTGCTCCAAGCTACATCGGCCAGCAACTCGGCCAGGAGATCGGTGTCGAGCGTCGAGTAGCGGCGCAGGTTCGACGTTTCCCAGTTGGCCTCGATCTGGCCGCCGAAGCGGAGCCAAAACTCCTCGTCCTCGATGACGATCAAGCTGGGATACTCGTAGTTGCCGCTCACCAGGTTCAGGCCGAAGCCGGTGCATTCCATGCGCAGACGATCGCCGAGCGGGCGTTCCAGGAGCCACCGCATTGGCTCGGACTGCCGGCTGGGGTGCATGGGATCGGCCACGCGCTGGTCTCCGAGGGTGTTGTCGACGTCGTTCCGGCCGAACAGCTCCTCTTCCATCTCACGCAGCAGAGTGCCGCCGAGCCGCGTGTCTGCGCGGAGGTCGGCAGCTGGCTGGTGGAAGCCCTTGGGGATCACGGCGAGCTGGCGGTTCGCGTTGACCACGTTGCCGGATCGCTGCTGGATCAGGATCAGGTAGTCCGCGTCGCCGTGCAGACCGGCCGGACGCGCGATGGCGCAGAGGGCCAGCACACCGCCCGCGCATAGCCGGCCCTCAAGCCGGGTTACCGCGTCCAGGTTGGGTAGGTAGTGCTCCCGCAGTGGAAGACGGCCAGAACCAGCACCGGTCGCGAGCGCATCCAGCAACTCGCCTTCGAGGAGGTCCATCGTCAGTGCGTAGTGCACGAACGGCGCGACCCCGACCGTCCCGGCAATACCACCCTCCCCGGCACTCGCAGTCCTCAGCCGGTAGAGCGGCATGTTCACGAGCTTGGTCCCGAGTTCCAGGGTCTCGGCGAGCCTCTGGATGGCGGCGTTGAGCGCCTGTTCGTTCAGGCTCGCGGCTGCGCCGGACGGCGCTTGATCGAGCTTCAGGCCGTCGGCACTGGTCAGCAGAGGAGCGCCGAGGTCAAGCCAGTCCTCGCGAGTCAGGATCGTTGTCACGGCGGTCTGGTCGTTACCGAACTTCGCGCTGTACCTGCCGTACCCGTTCTCGGCGGTCCCGTAGTAGTCGTGCAGCGCGCGCGTGACATCCGCCTGGCTCACACCTCCGCGGCGCGCACCCCGGTCGCGCAGACCCCGCACGTCGACGTTGGCCAGCGCGGCGGCGACCTTGCGCCGACTGGTACCCGCCTCCCAGCCTGCGTGACCGTCCAGCCACTCCAGCGCCCGTGCAATGTGTGGATCGCCAGCTAGCCGCAGCTCGGCAGCCTCCCTGGCGTCGTCATCCGCTTCCGCATCTGCCGGGGGCACGGCCGGGCTCTGACCGAGAAGTTCTGCGAAGCGCGCACGGACGGTTGCCGATGCTCGTTCGTACGCCGTGTCGAGGAGCTGTTGCATCTCCGACTTCGGCGTCAGGTCAGGCTTTTGGTGCCATGACGCGACAGTGCGGACCCCGATCCCGAGATGTTCGGCGAACAGCTCATTGCTGAGCCGCAATGCCTTCTGGAGCGCGCACGCCGTACGGCCGGTCCACGGGTCCGTCCGCATGTCTTACCGGTCCTCCGACGAACGCGACGCGTTCAGCAGCCGGATGACCGTGGCTAGCTGCTCGGTGATGCCGTCCAACCGGTGTTCCAAGGCATCGAGCCGACCGGAGAGATCTTGCTCCGTCAATTCTTTTCGCGCGGGTGGACGCTCGCCGTGCAATACAGCTTCCAAATGCCGAGGATGCCAGCCAAGGGCCACCGAAAGGGATTCCAGCGTGCGAGGACTCCGCTTCCGGTTCACGGTGTTCCGCTGAATCTCACGAACGATGGCTGAAGATACGTGTGACCGAGCCGCTAATTCCTGCTGTTGCCACCCGAGTTCTTTCATCCGCTCGTTGATGGCCTTCGCTACTGCGGCCCAATCCTCCGACACGTGCTCCTCCGCGCTCCAGCTGCAGCGCCGACGTTAGCGGATCTCCAAGGGTTTCAGCGGCACATCGCACCAGTCAGGCAAGGCACGCTCGCATCATCGCTGACTTCATTGATATTTCGATGAAATCATCGCCAGCAGCGTTGGGAGTTCGTTCCGACCGAGTCGTCGGACGGGCTCCAACCCGCCTCAAATCCGACGAAAAAACAGGAACCTGCATCACTCCTGCATTGGTTCTGCATTTGTATTGCACTGGTCATGCATGGTTGGCCACCGTGATTTTTCCTTGAATCGAAGTCATGGAAAACACCAACACGGAACGCCCTCAGAATGCAGTTCCAGAAACCACTCATAACCGCGATTCGCGACCGGCCTTTTACACGGTTCGGGAGGCAGCCAGGCTCCTCCGCGTCGGCCCGTCGACGCTCTACCGGATCATCCGGGACGGCGATTTCCCCGCGGTCCGGCTTCGCTCTCGGTACGTCATCCCGGCAGTCGCGCTTGATCGACTGATCGCGGAGGTGGACGCGACGGGTGGCGTCGTCGATCCCAGCCGCATCGCCGCGGAACGCCGGACGGCTCGCGAGGTTGCCCGGCTCACCGGGGGTGAGTCGTGGTGAACCCGGACGACTTCGAGGATTTCGCGGACTACCTCACGGCACTCGCAGTCGAGCTTGACCGCTACGCCGACGTCCCGAACGACGTGCTCGAGGACATCGTGCGCCGCGACGGCTCGTGCATGTGGCTCAACTCGACCGGCGACGCGCCGGACTGGACGGGCGACGACCTGACCGATCGCGAACTGGCCGCGGTGATCTGCGCCGGATGCACGGCGAAGTTGGCCTGTCTGGAGCTGGAGTTGCGCACCGCCGGCCCGTTCACGCTCGGGGTCTGGGGAGCGCTGTCGGAGGACGACCGCCGGGCTCTGTATGCGATCTGGCGCGCACGTCGCACTGCCCGGAACGGAGGTGAGCAGCGATGAACCTCACGCCAACACAAGTCCTCGTGGCTCTGGGCATTCTGGCCGGCTGGTTCCTCCTGTGGCGGATCCGTTCGTGGAAGAGGCGGCGCACACTCGAAGCGTCGCGAGCGAGCAGCCGCTTGCTGTCGCTCTTCGGCCGGGTGTTGTTCACGGCCGCGCTGATCGTGGGCGTGCAGTGGGTCGTCATCGTTGCCGCACCGGGCAACCACGGGCTCTTGTTGGCCGTGCTCGGAGTCCCGGCGCTGTTCGCGGCCCACGGGCTGACGAAGGCATTGACCGTCGTCACCGTGGACGTTCGGGGTGGTCGTCGATGAATCGCGAACTGAACAGGGTGGCCGCCTCCGGGCGGCCACCCGCCGGCCACGACATCGAACGCGTCCGTGTTCAGGTGGACCGGTTGTGCTGGACCGGGATCACCCTCGGGTTGGCGTTCACGATGACCAACGTCCAGCACTTCGCCGCCGCGGGCGCGCCTGCCTGGTCGCTGACATGGCTGGCCGCCTGGCTGCTCGATCCCACGGTCTCCCTTGTGCTGATCGCGATCCTGCGTGCCGAGCAGGTCACGGCCCGGCATGGGGTCCGTATGGGCTCGTGGGTGCGGCGTGCGAAGTGGTTCACGCTCGCCGCCACGTATGTCATGAACACCTGGTCATCGTTCGCGGCAGGTTCGTGGTCCGGAATCGTGCTGCACTCTGTGCCGCCGCTGCTGGTGTTCACCGCGGCCGAGGCCGTGACCGACCTACGCGAGAAGCTGATCGAAGCCGCCACGGTGGCTTCCGAGTACAAGCCTCGCGCTGTTGACGAGAGCCGCCCGCCTCAGCGGCGCGCGGGTCGGAAGCTGTTCGCGGATTACCTGTCCGATGCACGCGAGGCGTGGTCACCCGGGGTCGACGTGACGCCCGCGTGGGTGCGGCAAGCCACGGGGTGCTCGCGTGGGTTGTCGCCTCGTGTGGCTGCCGCGCTCAGGGCCGAGGTTGAACGACAGGAGGCCCTGTCATGAACGATCGCCATGAACGGGGCGCGCTCGAACCGAAGGTGTTCGAGGCGGAGATCGTCACCGATGACGAGCCCGGCTCCGGGCCACGATCGGCGCTCGCCAAGTGGTGGGACGCGCCGGGGACTGCTCACCTTCGAGCGGCGGCCGCGTACCGGTTCCGGAAGCTGCCTCGGGACTTCCTGCGTCTGGCGTGGTTCGTCCTGCGCGGTCATGGACGCTGGATGGCGAAGGCGTGGACGTGGGCAACGTACGGCGACCTACGAGCCGATGCCCGCGCCGCACGGGTTGCCGGCGACTCGGAAGCACGGCGGCAAGCTCAGGAGCTGATCCGCGCGGACTCGAAGGCGCGGTGGGGCCGCCTCGCGATCGTCCTGCACCGTTGCGCCGTGTTGGCGGCCGTCGTCGCGCCGGTTGGCCTGGTGTTGTGGTGCGTCGACTCGTGGATGGCGCGCGAGGACATGTGGCCCTGGCTCGCACAACTGCTGAACCTGATCGGTACCGGCTGGGAGGTGGTGCAAACCGTCGCGTCGGCGCTGCTCCTCGTCGCTCCGGTTGGCTGGGTCGTCGCGGCCGCTTGGGAGGGCCGCGACAAGGAGCCGGGCGCAAGCTGGCTCACCAGGCCCGACCGCGACGACGCGGATTCGTGGCTCGATGAACGGATGGTGTCGAAGGCTCTCGGGCATCTGGGCATCGCTCCGCTGAACGCTTTCTTCAAGAACGGAGGTGAACTGCTCTACAGCATTCCTGCCCGGCGTGACGGCAACGGCACGTTCGTGCAGGTGCGGCTTCCGCTTGGAACGACGGCCGACATGGTGGCAGACCGGCGGGACAAGCTCGCCGCGAACCTCGGGCGGGCGAAGCTGGAAACATGGCCGACCGAAGGTGACGAGGCCGGCGTGCTCGACCTGTGGGTGGCCGACAAGGGTGCACTCGCTGGCGGAGCCGGGGAATGGCCGCTCCAACATGACGGGCAGCTCGACGTGTTCGACGGCGTGCCGTTCGGCCTCACCCAACGCGGCGTGGTCGTCAACGCGCCGCTGCTCGAGGCGAACTGGCTGATCGGCGGGCGGCCGGGACAAGGCAAGTCTGCGGCCCTCCGAACGCTGCTGCTGGGCGCTGCACTCGATCCGACGGCGGAGCTGTGGATCTTCGTCATGGGCGAGTCACCGGACTTCGACCCGTTCGAGCCGCGCGCATCCCGCTATCGCATGGGGATAGACGACGCAGTGGCCGAAGCCGCTGTGGCCGCGCTCGAAGATCTGTCGACGGAGATGGAGCGGCGCGGCAAGGTGCTTGGCGAGCAACCCGGCCGACCGCCCAAGGTGTCACGGAAGCTTGCGGACAAGGCCGGTTTGGGCTTGCACCCGCTGGTGTGCGCGATAGACGAGTGCCACGAACTGTTCCAGCACCCCAAGTTCGGCAAGCGCGCGGCCGAGCTGGCGGTCCGAGTGATCAAGCGCGGACGGAAGTACGGGATCGTGCTCCTGTTGGCGACGCAATCGCCGACGAAGGACTCGATTCCCAGGGAGGTCACGCGGAATGTCTCGTGTGGCGTGGCGTTCTCGGTGGCCGACCAGATCGCCAATGACGGTCTGCTCGGCGCGGGCAAGTACCGGGCGGGCATCCGCGCGACCGATCTCCGGATGAAGACCGACCGCGGAACCTGCGTCGCTGTTGGGGTGACCGATGCGGCCTTCGAGCTGATCCGCACGTTCTACGTGCCCTTGGAGGACGAGGTCGACATGGTGACACCGGTAATCCACCGCGCCTTGGCGGTCGTGCGCGAGCACGGCCGCGAGATCACGGCTCGCCCAGTGATCGAGGCCGTGCCAGTCGATCACCTGGCGGATGTGGCGACGGTGATGCGCGGTGAGCGACGAGTGCCGACGAGGGTTGTGCTCGCTCGCCTCGCCGAGCACAACCCGGCCGAGTACGAAGGCTGGACGTTCTCGGACCTCAAGGCGACGCTCGCCCAGTACGGCTTCGGGCCACGCAAGTCGGGTGGTGTGCAGGTGATCCGTGCTGAGGACGTGACGGACGCGCTGAACCGCCGGGATGATGCCGAGTAGGTGTGGGGACATGAGAGCGGGGTGGGGAGTTCTCCCTACCCCGCTCCCTTACGCTCTTCCCCGACCTGACCAGGGCGGATGCCCCGCAGGGAAGCTGATCGGCGGTCGCTCGTGGGCTGCGCGATCACGGCGTTTCGGGCTGATCGCCGAGGTCCCGCCGATTCCCTCCCTCTGGCACGGCGTCGGCGACGAACGTGCCCTTCGCGGGCACCGTCACGACGAGTCCCCTGGCCCGGAGAAGCTGGGTGGCGTGCCGGGCAGTGCCGAGCGAGACGTCGTACTGCTGTGCAAGCCTGCGTTCTGCGGGTAATGGCGTACCCGGCCTGAGCCTGCCGGTCTCGATGAGCTGAGCGAGGTGGTCGGCCAACTGCTCGTAGAGGTAGCCCGTCGGCTTGGGCCGAAAGGGCAGCTCGCCGGCGACCTCGTTGCGCTCCACGGGCTGGGGCAACGGGACGAGTCGCAAGCAGTCCTCGCAGGGCATCCCGGTCACGCGGTCGAGCAAGTCCAGATCATCCGCGTTGAACTCCGCGCCGCAGAAAGCTCTCAGCACCCCCGGCCTGTCGCTTTGCCCGGAGCGCCCCACCACGTGCACCAGGCGCTCGCGCTCACCAACCGAACCCCTGACCGGCCGCACGAGAAGAATCGGATCTGCCACCTGCCCATCACCTCGTCCCGCCGACTCCCACCGCGTCATCACGCGTCCGACTCAAACCGAGGAGGAAGGCACGAGACAGAGCAGAAAGGTCGGAGTCTCGGTGCGGGAATGTTGCACTCCTGCGCTTCACCTGCGGAAACGCTCGGATCGTTGCTATTCTGGCCGGACTGGCATGGGGAGGGGTCGTGATGAGACGGGCAGAGCTGGCAACGGCGCGCAAGGCAGCCGGGTACACCCAGGAAAGCCTGGCCGCCGCTCTCAACGTCGACCGCTCGACCGTCATCCGCTGGGAGGCCGGCGACTACTCCCCACTCCCGTACCTGCGACCGAAGCTAGCGCGCCTCCTCCGGCAGACACCAGAGCAACTGCGCGCACTGATCGACGGCGACGCCGGGTCGACTCCCGACACACTCAGCCCAGACGTAGAGGCAGCCTGCACCTGGCTCGACGAACGACTCAACTGGGAGCCAGGAACGAGCGCCCGGCGCGTGACGGCCCGCCTGCCCAAGACACGCCGCGAGCTAACCACCCGCCAGGCCCGACGCGCCCGTGTGAGCCGATCCGATGTGGTGGCCGCGCTCCGCGCCTACTACGGCACCGATCCGGACTACAGCCTCTACACAGCACACTTCGGCGGCCAGGCTCTCGAAACCAGCATCCTCACGCGACCAGACTGGCTCGACCTCAACATCCCACTCGACGAGACCACCGACGGACTAACCCTCGCTCCGACCGCCTCTAAGCCGACCGCTGAGCCCGTCCCCGAAGCTGCCCTGGAACGACTCGCCGAGGTAGAAGCCGTTGGTGTCCGCCTCACCAACGAGCAGACCTACCGCCTGCTCGATGTGGACATCCGAGACGGGCTGATCCGCGGCACGGTCGACGTGACTCCCTTCCTTGAGTACGCCCTGACACTGGACCTGCTCGAAAGCGAACTCCTCGACGCACTCGCGGCCGGCAAGCCGATCAAGCCAGGCTCACTGCCGCTCCGAGACAGGTACCTCCCGTCGCTCGCGTCGGTAGTCAACCCTGCGTCACGGCTCTGCGCCGGTGGTGTCCTCGCCCTGTGCGCCATCGCCCGACCAGCAGGCCAGCACGGGCAAGCTGATTGCCTCTTGCTAGTCCAGGAGCGTTCACAGCTCGTCGTCAACGCCGCGCGACAGCTGACCGTGATCCCCAAGGGTTTCCACCAGCCCATGACGGACCTCCACGCTGACGCGTCACTCCGCAGCACGCTGCTCCGCGAACTCGAAGAGGAACTGTTCGGCCGCGCAGACCTCGACAACACCGTCAGCGCCCCGCGGGCCGCCCTCCCGATGCACCTCGGTCGTCTATCAGAACCGATGAAATCCCTCCTGTCGCGCAACGGTTTCCGACTGAGGTGCACCGGTTTCGGATTCAATCTGGTGAGCGGGAACTACGAATTCTCCTGCCTGGCCGGCATCGACGATGATGATTTTTGGTCAAAGTTCGGCGGACACATCGAAGCGAACTGGGAAGCGAGGGGACTTCGCAGTTTCCCAAGTCGATACACTGAATCCTTGATCCGACTGGCGCTAGCCTCAATGTGGAACAACGAAGGCCTGTTCACGTTCTCGCGTGGACTGAGCCGTCTAAACTCGTAGCTGTAGTCCCTCACACTGCGAGCCGAGCAAGACGTTCCCGACCCCATTCGCCTCTATCCTTGAACTGCGGGTCGATGACAGGACCCATCTGAAGAGACGTCGCCGAGACCAGGCCAGTCAACTTGAACAGTTGAATAAATTTACGCCCGCGCGATCATCAGGCTCGTTGGCTATCACGCCGGCGACTCTGTCTGCAGTTCCCCCTCTACGCTCCCATCCACGTGTTGTTGCCCTACCGTACGGCTGTGACCTGCAGTAGTGAAGCTGTTGACGCGGCCGGTGATGGGAGCCTGCACGCCTTATAAGGAACCAACAAAACGTATGAGAAGATTGGGCCATGGAGAATGCGTCGAAGCAATACGAAGGTGAATGGTGGCATCCAGCCCGACCGGATCGCAAGTTGGGTGGCATTCTTGAACTCGGCGACAGTTTCGAACTCCGCTTGTGGGGTTCACTAGACGAGCGAACAGTTCCATCCGTCATGAACGGAGCGTTCGATGCGAACATCCTCAACGGCGTAAGCCTCAGCAAGGCGCTAACCATCATTGGTGGCAGGTTCAGGGGAAGTCAGTATTCATCCACCGGTAGCTCAATTATTCAAGTTCGTGCACCGTTGGTTTTTGCGGGCTCCTACCTACTCGAAAGCGCGGATGAGGCAACATTTACCAAAGTTGACGCGAGCCCAGGCAACCTCCTTCAATGGATCGCGCGAAGCGGACTAAGTCGAGAGTGGCCGAACCGCGGACACGCTAAGCTTGAGTATACGGCGTTGGAGCCTTCGATAGCCTCAACACAAGGGGCAACTCTTGAACTGCATCACGGATTTGTAGCGAACGGAGACGACCATTGGGCGGAGTGGCAGGAAGCAGGCAGCCTGCTGTTCGAACTGTCAGAACCGCACACAGTACCCGACATTGAGTATAAATTCTTGCGTCCCTTCCGCTACTTCTTAGACCTCGCTACCGGCAGCGCACCCCATCCCGGTCCACTGCAAGTAGCGAACCCAGACCACCTAGAAGAGCCGACAACACAGTGGCTGGATGTCCATGCATACGGACGCGACAAAAGAGTGCCTCGAAAGAAACCGCCAATGGTGCACGAGATGCTTTTTTCCTTGCCTGAGATTGAGTTTGCCGAGGTCGTTCCCCGATGGTATGCCCTAGTCGACAAGCTTGGCATAACCTGCGACCTGCTCTTTTCTCTCAGTGCTCCTCAAAATGTTTTCGCTGGCAACAAGTTGTTCAACGTAGCTTCAGCGGCAGAAGGTATTCATCAGCGTCTTTACCCTGAAGCGGACCGCCAAACGCCCGAACATCGACAACGGGTAAAGGAAATCTTGGACACCACGCCCGAAGATCATCGAGACTGGCTCAAGGCTAAGTTAGCGTTCTCGCATGCTCCAACATTTGCCGACCGCTTACAGCAATTAATTGACCACGCAGGATCATGCATAGATCCGTTTATCGGCGACCGCGACAAGTGGGTCCGCCTCGTCAAGGACGTCCGGAATCAAATCGCGCATGCACGACGTGAGCGTCATATCGTCGAGACGGAGGTCGTTAAGCAAGTGAGGCTGACGGCAACTATCGACGTATTGTTGCGCGTTATCTTGCTCCGCGAACTGGGGTTCACCGATGATCAATGCGTCAATATGGTGCAGCGAAATCCTCAGTGGTCATACCTGCAAAGTGTTCTCCCAACCGCTTTGCCTGAGATATTTTGATCGAGTCACTTCTGCCGCCGGTCATGTTTTGAGAAACAACGGAACATGCCAGAGAACAAGTTGCAGAGAAGACGTTTTTCTTCCATAATTTCGTTCATGAGTGCACTTGGAGAGTGGTTACTCGGATTGGCGGAGTCCGTCAACAACGGAGAGCCCGTTCACTTCGTAACACGGCGCCTTCTTGCGCCCGGATTAACACCGTTAGACATGGAAGGATTCGTCAGGGTTCAGGGAGTGGGACCAATCTATCGACCGGGTAGCACCCCTGAGTCGATGTCAGTCCTCCAGTGGTGCGCGGGCGGCGAAGGCGGCGATGATCTGAAAGACGCCGAGTTGGGTGCAAGTATAGGCGCCGTTCTGACCCTCCTGACCGATCGTCGTATCGAAATCTTGGAAGAACTACCGGCATCAATGGAAGGAGAGCCCGAACACGTTACCTTCATTAGCTATACGAGCGTGTTTGATCGACGTCTGGTCGCACCAGTTGAAGTTGTGGATTTTGACGCCACTCTACGCAAGTTCTTGGGAAAACTTATTTCGATACCGGAAGAACGACGGACAGCCGTTGCGGCTGCTCTTGACCTCCATTACGGCTCGGCCTTATTGTTTGAGAAGGACCTGTCCGCCGCATATACGCTTGCCATAGCTGGAATCGAGGCACTTTCGCGAGCCTTTGGCGCTCCCCCGAGCGACTGGTCCGATTGGGACCAGTCGGCGACCTGGGACAAATTCTCCCGGCGCCACAAGCTTCCGCCTGAGCTGTACGACGCCCTCAAGGCCAAGTTGATGAAGAATCAGCATCTGCGCCTCAAGGAGACGTTTGCGCAATATGGTTCCTACCGGCTTCCAGATGACTTCTGGGACGATGAGTGGAACGAGTGGATATACAACGTTCGGATGCCAGACGGCGTGTACGACGGAGGAGACTGGTCGAGCCGAAAGCGCGTGCGGGACTATTTGACTGCCGACCGAGAAGTGCTGCGCGCCGCGTTGCGACGTAGCTATGACGCACGTTCAGGCTTCGTGCACACCGGAAACCGAACCGTGAACACGTCAAGCGAACTGTACAGCAAGATACACGCCTCTACCGACGACCGCCCCCTGTCCTATGCCTGTATTCGGTCGATTCTCTCCAAAATCCTCCGCGAGGAGATCGACAAGCATGCTGATACTGCCGATTTGCCCGATGTCACCCTTACCCATGGTAGCCCGGAAGAAACTTAGAAACCGTAAAACAGTTAGGCGGGGTGTAAGCGGCTCAGCGGTGGTGTCCGCGGCCAGCACGTGGATAGGCCATGCGCCTCTACTGGCAGCGAACCGGGCTGGACGACGGCACCATGCGCGCCGGGGATCTGCGGGGGCGGACTGCGAGGACCGTCCTGGCGCGGCAACTGGTGAGTCGCACGACCGAACGTTGTCCTGCCCGTAGACAGCCGAGAACCCCGCTCGATGTGCGGTGGGACGGAGTTGCGACCTAGCTAGATCCGGTCTGAATGACAAGATTAAATCCTCCGAATCCCCGCCGCGGGACGCTCATCAACAGCACCACCGAACCCACCTGAGGGAGCGGATGATCACTCGCAGCTCGCGATCGGACGGTACGTGATCGTCGTCGAGGCTAGCCAGTCGTCCCGAATCACTGAACCGCTTGTCCTTCCGGCGCGCCAGGACCGTGACAAGCAAGCGTCGTGCGATCTCGTCATCACCTCTATCAGGTGCGATCTCGGCCGTCTCGAATACCGCACGTCCCACTATCCGCCTCACCCGTCGACGTACCAACCACCTTCTCAACCACGGAAGATCTTCACTGGCGAGAACGATCTCGGACGCGAACCTGTAGCGGCCAATCCCGTTGGACGCACGTGAACCAGCCCCGCCCTTCGGGTCTTGCCTGCGCTCCAGGACCTGTCGAAACAGCTCGGTGGCTGCCGCCCTGATTCGCGCCTTCCCGACTGTGGCGCGCTTGGCTCGCTCCTCGCGGCCGACCCTCCATGACGCAGTCGCAAGCGCTACAGCCCCGCTCATGACGGCAGATCCAATGACAGATGCCAGGTCGAATGCCATGACACCCACTCTTCACGACGCAAGCAGGAGGCCGGCACCGCCCGCTGAACTCCTCCGGCCGTGGTGCGTATCATGGTGCGAAACCCAGACACGTACGGCGCTAACGACCCGTGGTGCGGCGATGGAAGAACCAAAACCCCAGGTAGACACGAGCTAACCAGCAGAACAACACCCTCCTAAAGCGGGTGTCGCAGGTTCGAATCCTGCCGGGGGCACTTATCTGATCCCCAGGGCAGTCCTGTTCGCGTGGACGACTCCGTCGACGTGCGTCAAACCGGGAATCCCAGCCCGCCGGGTGTCTCGCTCCACTAGGATTCGTGATCTTGAACCGAAGGGGGCGCCGTGGCGGGGTTTCTGGGGCTGGCGGTGGACGGTGACGATCCGGTGGGCGATCTCGAGGTCCTCCGCGAGTGGTTGCGAGACGAACCCGAGCTGCGCAAGCACGTCAAGCGGGTCACCGCACCGCCACCGCCGGGTCACATGGGCGAGGTGACCGAACTGGTCATCGCCCTGGCCGGGGCGGGCGGATTCGTCACGGTGCTCGCCGAGAGCCTCAAGTCCTGGCTCAACCGGCCGCGCAAGCACGCGGTCACGTTGAAGATCACCAAGCCGGACGGGCAGTCGATCGAGGTCTCGTCCCAGCACGCGAAGGACCTCGACGACCTCCTGCCGAAGCTGCTGAACCAGGACTGACCGATGCGGCTGCCAGATCCGCACCGATCCCGGGCGGTGTTCATCGGCGTCGGCGGCTACCGCCACCTGCCCCAGCTGCGCGGCGTGCACGCGGGCGCGGCGGAGCTGCGAAACGTGCTCACAGACGAACGGTACGGTTCACTCGCACCGCGGCACTCGTTGCTCGTGCCGGAAAACGCCGGGCGCGAGGAGATCGGGCGGACGCTCGCCACCGCCGCCGGGGAAGCGGACGACCTCCTCCTGGTCTACTTCGCCGGGCACGGTATCTACCTGAACGAGCTGTACCTGACCTTCGCCGACACCCGCTCCGAGGAAGTTCGGTTCACCGGCATGGAGTACCGCGTCGTCGCCGATCTCGTCCGCGACAGCGACGCCAGCTCGAAGATCGTGATCCTCGACTGCTGCTACTCCGGCCGGGCGCTCGCGCAGCGGATGTCCGCCGCGACCGACCTGGCCGCCGAGGTGGACATCGAGGGCGCGGCGATCCTGACCTCGGCTCCCCCCAACCGGTCCTCGAACGTGCTGGACGGCGAACGCTACCCCGCCTACACGCTCCGGTTGCTCGACGCGCTCCGGAACGGCATCCCCGGCGCCCCCGAACTGCTCAACATCACGGCCCTGCACCGGCACGTCCGCCGGGCGGCCAAGGCGCAGGGGCTTCCGGAGCCGCAAGCACTCTCACACCTGTCGCTCGACGAGCTCGGGCTGGTCCGCAACCGTGCGGTGCAGCCGCGACAGCCGACCGCGGCGGAACCGAAGCCGGCCGCGGCGGAACCATTCCCGAAGGCTCCGGCGCCGGGCACGCGAACACCCACCCAGCCACCCGCCCCGGCGCCCCCGAAAGCCGGGCCGGCGGCGCTCGAGGAAATCGCCCGATCGGCCAAGAGCGCGCAGCCCGCGGAGCGGGCCCAGGCGTACCAACAACTCCTCGGTGAAATCGCCGCCGGGCGTGTCCACCCTGGCCAGATCCACCCCGGCCCGGCTCGCCCCCAGCCACAGCCGTCCCAGGCGGAGGCCCCGCACAAGGGACTGCGCGCGGCCCTGACGTTCGGCCTCCACCTCGCCTACGGTCCGCTGATGGCGTTCTTCGTCGTCGCCGTCGTGCACGATCTCGTGGCGGGCGACACCACCAGGAGCCCACTCGGCACGACGGGCTACGTCGTGGCCGGGGTGGTACTGATGGCCGTCGCAGCGGTGTTCGTCGGGCTGACCGAGTTCGCCGTACTCCCGCGGAACAAGACCTTCAGCAGCGCGGGAGTCGGCAGCTTCCTCGCCGGCGTGGGGTCGGTTCTGGCCGTGGACCTGAACTTCTGGCCGCTGGCGATCAGCGCGATCGCCGTGGGCGGGTGCATCGGGATCATCCGAGCCCTGCGGAGATCGGTGTCGACCACCTAACGCACCACCTCGTACGCCAGGTGTGTCACCCCGTTGCCCTCCACCACCGTCGGGTTGCTCAACCGCACGGGGGTCTTCGACAGGTTTTCGAACCAGCGGACCCCCTCCCCAAGCAGCACCGGCACCTGGTCCACGTTGATGGCGTCCACCAGGCCCGCGTCCAGGGCCTGCTGCGCGATCTTCGCGCTCGCGATCACCACGTCCTTGTCCCCCGCCAGCTCGGACGCCACCTGCACCGCTTCTTCGACACTGGACACGAACGTGAAGCCCTCCGGGACCTCGGCGGGCGTCGAGTGCGAGACGACCACCACCGGGACCCCCATGGGGTGCTTGCCTCCCCAGCCGTGGGTGATGTCGTACAGGTGGCGGCCCGCGATGAGGGCTCCGACCCGCGCCATGGCCGCCTTCATGTAGTCCGCGCTCGCCGGCGACATGCGGAACGTCGCCCACTCCACGGCGGTCGGGACCTCCACCTCGCCGTTGCCCATCCACCCGAACAGCAGGTCGATGCCGTCGCCGGGGTCGGCGATGAAACCGTCGAGGGACATGGACATGTTGGCGATGACCTTGCTCATTTCGTTCTCCTCCACCTCGTGAACCGGACACCCATGACCCTGCCGCTCCAACGAGCCGGAAATATCGGCCACCTGGCCACCATCCGGAGTGGCACACTGATCCGCGATGTCAGCCACCCCGCCGCCGCAGCTCACCCCCTTCGTCGGGCGCTCCGAGGAGCTGCGCGCGCTCGCCGCGGAGCTCGCCGCCAACCGACTGGTCACCGTGGCCGGGCCGGGCGGGTGCGGCAAGACCCGCCTGGCCCTCCAGGTGGCCGGCGCGCACGACGACGTGCGCTGGGCCGACCTCACCGCCACCAACGACGCCGCGGTCGTACCCGAACTCCTCGCGGCGGCAACCGGCACCCTGCTCACCCCGGACCACGCCTCCCTGGCCCGCCAGATCGGCGACCGCCGGATGCTGCTCTGCCTCGACAACTGCGAGCACGTCCTCGCCGCCGCCGCGGACGCCGCCCTCGAACTGATCACCACCTGCCCCAACGTGACCGTCCTCGCCACCAGCCGCGAACCGCTGGGGGTGCCCGGCGAGCGCGTCTGGCGGGTGCCCTCGCTCAACGCCGCGGACGCCGCCGCGCTCTTCACGGCCCGGTCGGGCGTCCCGGACACCGGCGCGACCACCACCCTGTGCGCCCGGCTGGACGGGATCCCCCTGGCGATCGAGCTGGCCGCGGCCTGGTCCGGCACCCTCACCGTCACCGAGATCCTCGACGGCCTCGACGACCGGTTCGCCCTGCTGGTCCGCGGACCACGCGGCGTGGCGGCGCGGCACCAGACCCTCGCGGCCTCCATGGCGTGGAGCCACGACCTGCTCGACGAACCCGACCGCGTCCTCTTCCGCCGCCTCGGCGTTTTCTCCGGCGGCTTCACGCTCGACGCGGCCGCCGGCGTGTGCGGGCCGCGGATGGAAGTCCTCACCGGCCTCGGCAGGCTCGTCGACAAGTCGCTCGTCATTGCCGACACCGCCGGACCCACCACGCGGTACCGGATGCTGGAGACGATCCGCCAGTACGCCCTCGCCAAGCTGGCCGCCGCCGGCGAGGCGGACGACATCCGCGACCGGCACCTGGACACGTTCGGCGCGATCGTCGAGGAAGCCGCGCCGCTGCTCGACACCGACAAGGACGCGTGGCGCGCGGCAGTGGGCCCCGACCAGGAGAACCTGCGCGCCGCCATCGAACACGGCCTCGCCGCGGACGACCCGGACCGCGCGCGGCGGCTGGCCGCCGGGCTGGCGTGGCTGTGGCACCTCAACGGCCGCGGCCACGAGGGCATCGCGTTGCTGCGCCGGGCCATCGACCGCGGTCCGGACGACACCGAGCTGCAGGCCCGGCTGCTGACCGGGCTCGCCCTCGTCGCAGACACCACCGGCTTGGACAACGACGCGGCCCGAACCGCGCTGGAGATCGTCCCCGACGACGGTCTCGCCACGCTCCTCAGCGCGCTCGGCGAACTGCCCAGGGACTTCGACACCGCGGCGAAGCTCGCCGAACGCGCCCGCGCCGACGAGAACGGGTTCGTGCGCGACGGCGCGACCGCGTTGCTGGGCATCATCGCCCACCTCCGCGACGACCACGCGACCGCCGTGCCGCTGCTGGAGACCGCGGTGTCCGGGCTGGCCGGCCGGCTGGACCGCGGGGTCGCGTCGACCGCGTTGTCGTTCCACGCCTCGAGCGCGCTCTACACGGGGAACGTGGCACGGGCCAGGGAACTCGCCGCCGAGGCCGTGCGCATGGCGCGGCCGCTGGAGGACTACCACCGCATCGGGTCCGCGACGAGCGTCTTCGCGCTGGTCGAAGGCACCGCCGGGAACCTCGGCGCGGCGCGGGCCGCGCTCGATCCGATGGTCCGGCTGGTCTACGGCGCCAAGTCACCGCCGTTCGTGCCGGGCCTGGCCAGGGCGAACGGCTGCCTGCACCTGTGGTCCGGCGAACCGGCCGAGGCGGCCGAGTGGTTCCGGCGTGACGGCACCCCGCCCGCGCTCGTCGGGCTCGCCGAGGCGCTGCGGCTCAGCGGGAACCCGGAAGAGGCGGCGGAAGTGTGCGAGCGCGCCCTCACCGCCGCCCGGCAGGCCGGGATGCCGAAGGTGATCGCTGACGCGCTGGAGCAGTCCGCGTTCCTGTCCGATTCCGAGGACCTGCACCACGAAGCGCTCGCCATCCGCTTGGGGCACGGGTTGTGGCTCAGCTGCGTCAGCAGCCTCGAAGCGCTTGCCGACGAGCCACTGCGGCAGGCGTGTGAACGCGCGAAGCGGGACATGGGCCTGCCGCACGGGCCGGTGGCCGGGGACGCGATGGCGCTGCGCGACGCCATCGACTACGCGCGCCGCGCGCGCGGGAAGCGCGGGCGACCGTCGAGCGGCTGGGCCAGCCTGACCCCCACCGAGGAGAGCGTGGTGCGCCTGGCCGTGCAGGGGCTGAACAACCCGCAGATCGCGGCCCGCTTGTTCATGAGCCGCAGCACGGTCAAGACGCACCTGTCGCACATCTACGCCAAGCTCGGCGTCACGAACCGCACCGAGCTGGCGGCCAGGGCGGCTGCCGGTTAGTGCCACGCCTCCAGGTGCTCCCGGATCGCCGGCGTGACGCTGGATCCGTCGTAGTACTTCTCGTAGAACGCGGGGTCCACGTGGTGCACCACGGCGCCGAAGTTGCACTGCATCGGGTTGAAGTAGACCGGCTGCCGGTCACGCACGGCTGGTCGTACGCGTACGTCGACGACGTGGCCTACCAGCAGGTGGTCGCGCCGATGTCGCAGGACGAGAAGTCGAGCCTGTGGGCGGTGTCGGTGGAGACCGGGCTGGCGATCGCGCAGGCGATGCTGGCCGGGGTGGACGCGGGGCTCGGCGTCGGGCTGCACTCGTTCAACCCGGCCACCGCGAAGGAGGTCCTCAAGGTGCCCGACCACTGGGGGCCGATGTGGGTGCTGTTCGCCGGCTACCCGGCCGAGGACCCGTCCGGCGGCGGGCAGCGGCCGCGCCGCCCGCTCGGCGACAACTTCTTCCGCGCCCAGTACGGCACGCCGTGGACGGAGATGCCGGAGGTGACGGCCCGCCCGGAACGGGAGGGCATGATCCAGGCGCCGATGGACCGCGACCGCCGGTGGCGTGACGTGCGCGCGCTCGCCGAGCGGTTCGGGCTGCCGTGGTGACCGGCGCGGTCGCTCGCTGGCGGGCGACCGCGGGACGGGTGGACGAGGACCTGCTGGCCGACTGCGTCCCGATCCAGGGCGCGGTGTGGCTCAGGGGTTGACGGCCAGGAAGATGAAGCTCGCGAGCAGGGCGAGGTGGACGCCGCCCTGCAGGGGTGTGGCGCGGCCGGGCACGACGGTCAGCACGCCGGTCACCACGGTGAGCGCGAGCAGCACCAGGTGGGTGCTGCCGAGGCCGAGCACGAGCGTGCCGGGCAGCCAGATCGAGGCCAGCGCGATCGCCGGGATGGTGAGGCCGATGCTCGCCATCGCCGAGCCGAGCGCCAGGTTGAGGCTGGTCTGGATGCGGTCGCGCAGGGCGGCCCGCACCGCGGCGAGGGTCTCCGGGAGCAGGACCAGCAGGGCGATCACCACGCCGACCACCGCGTGCGGGAGGCCGGCGTTGTCCACCCCGGCCTCGATCGCCGGGGACACCACCTTCGCGTCGCCGACCACGGCGACCAGCGCGACCAGCAGGAAGGCCAGGCTGAACCAGGCGGCGCCGGAGCTGGGCGGCTCGGCGTGTTCGTCGGCGCCCTGCTTGACGGGCAGGAAGTAGTCGCGGTGCCGGTAGGTCTGCATCGCGACGAACAGGCCGTACAGGACGAGGGACGCCACGCCCGCGAACGCCAGCTGGGCCGGGGAGAACTCCGGGCCGGGGCGGCTGGTGGTGAAGGTCGGCAGGACCAGGCTCAGCGTGGCCAGCGTCGCGACGGTCGCGAGCGCCGCGCCCGCGCCCTCCGCGTTGAACACGGCGACCCGGTGCCGCAGCGCGCCGACCAACAGGGACACGCCGAGGATGCCGTTGCAGGTGATCATCACGGCGGCGAACACGGTGTCGCGTGCCAGGGTGGCGCTCTTCGCCCCACCGTCAGCCATCAGAGTGACAATCAGGGCGACTTCGATCACCGTGACGGCGACGGCCAGCACGAGCGACCCGAACGGTTCCCCGATCCGGTGAGCCACCACCTCCGCGTGGTGGACCGCGGCGAGCACGGCCGCCGCCAGGCACAGCGCGACCACGATGACGAGCGGCAACGGGAGTTCGCGACCCCAGCTCAGCACCAGCGCGGCGATGGCGACCAGTGGGGCGATGACGGTCCAGTCGGTCAGCCGAGATCGGATGCGCGCGCCCACGGGCCCACCCTGCCACAGCGATCAGCAAGGGGCCGGGCTTGCGCGCGACGCCGGTGTGTGGTGCCCTTTCACCCCTGGGTGGGTTGTTCTCGCGCGCTGAAGCGACCTGTGTCACACCGGGGTACCGATCTTGGCCCCCCGGCCGATAGAAAGCGCGACGGCTCGACGCGGAACGACCTGGACGAGTGACGAGAAAGGTACGCCCTGTGACGACAGGTGCCCACAGCCTGGGAACCGGAAGCGGGGCGACGACGGTCGCCGAACTGCTCGCGCGCAGTGATCGCCCGGTTCGCCGGCGTCACGGTCGCGTCCCCGCGCCCTCCCCCGCCGAGATGACGATGCCGACCATGGTCGCCGCCATTTCCGTGCTCGACTCGAAGTCCCCGCGCCGCTTGGAGCGGCCACCGGTGGCGAGCACCGCCGGGATGCGGGTGTTCGGGACCGGCTCGTTCGGTTCGGCCGGCACGGTCGGCGCCACCCTGCGCGGCTCCGACGAAGGCGGCGCGGGCCGGACGACGGCGCCCGGCTCGATGACCGGTGAGCAGACGCCCGCGGCGCTCGCGACCACGCCCGTCGCCCCGGCTCCCCCTGCCGCCCCGCTCCCGCCTGCGGGCGAGGACGTCGCGGAAGTCAAGGCGGCGCAGACGATCGTCTTCGAGGCCTGCGTCGGCGACGCGGAGCCGGGACCGGCCGAGCCGTTGATCGTGCCGGTCGACGAGGACGCCGACGCGCAGCCCGCCAAGGAGCGGCGCAACCGGCCGCTGATCCTGGCCACCGCGAGCGCCGGGCTGACGCTGGCCGGCGCGATGCTGGTCGGCGGGTGGATCGCCGGGCCGGGTGGGACGGCCGAGCCGGTCAGCCTGGCAGGCGGGCACGCCGCGCCGCAGGAGCCGACCGTGGCCGGGCAGGACGAGGCCGACGACGCGGTGCCGCCGACGGGCCAGTTCACCGGCATCCTGCCGATCGCCGCGACGAAGCAGGCCGCGCCGCAGACGTCGACGCCGAAGGCCACCGCGCCGGCGACGAAGAAGACGACGCAGCAGGCGGCTCCGAAGCAGACCCGGCAGCAGGCGCCGCAACCGCGGTACTCGGTGCCCCAGTACTCCGTGCCACGCTACGAAATCCCGGACTGGCGCGACTACGAGCGCCACTACGACTACGACTACGGGCACGACCGCGACCGCGACCGGGACGGTCGGCGCCACCGCTGACCTGTTGACGCCCGCACCGGCCGCGGCGGATCATCGCCGGTGATGAGCGTCTACGACGACAGGCCGTGGCTGGCGCGGTACGCGCCGGGGCAACCGGCGGGGATCACCGTCGAGCACGAGAGCGCGCTGGCGATGTTCCGGGCGTCCGTGGCGCGGGTTCCGGACGGGGACATCCTGCGGTACTTCGGCGGCCGCATCACGCTGCGCGAGCTGGACGAGCTGACCGACGCGTTCGCCGCGGGCATCACCGACGCCGGGTTCCGTCCCGGCGAGCGGGTCGCGATCTACGCGCAGAACGTGCCGCAGTTCGTGATCGCGCAGGTCGGCACATGGAAGGCGGGCGGGATCGCGGTGTCGGTCAACCCGATGAACCGCGGACGCGAACTGGGGCAGCTGCTGGCCGATTCGGGCGCGACGGTGCTGGTGACGTTGCAGTCGCTGTGGCACGAGGTGGCGGCGGAGGTGGTGCCGGGCACCGCGGTGCGGACGGTGCTGACGACGTCCGAACTGGAGTACCGCGCGGAGCCCGGTTCGCCGGTGGAGTGCCCGGGAACCGTTGACCTGGCAGGGATGCTGGCGCGGTTCCAGGGCGTGGCGCCGCCTGCGGTGACGCTCGGACCGGACGACATCGCCTTCCTGACGTACACCTCGGGCACGACGGGCCCGCCGAAGGGCGCCATGACGACGCACCGCAACGTCGTCTTCAACGCCCAGACCTACCGGGACTGGGTGGGGCTGAGCGGGGACGACGTGATCCTCGGGGTGGCGCCGCTGTTCCACATCACGGGTCTGATCGGGCACATCGCGGTGGCCCTGCTGGTCGGCGCGCCGCTCGTGTTGATGCACCGCTTCGACGCCGCGCAGACCGTGGAGACGGTGCGCGCGGAGCGGGCCACGTTCACCGTCGGGTCGATCACGGTGTTCATCGCGTTGATGAACGTGCCCGATGTCGATCGGGATGCGCTGGCTTCGCTGCGGAAGATCTACTCGGGCGGGGCGCCGATCCCGCCGAGCACGGTGAAGGCCTTCCAGGCGATGTTCGGCACGTACATCCACAACTGCTACGGGCTCACGGAAACGACATCACCGTCACACGCCGTCCCGTTCGGCGTGGAAGCACCGGTGGACCCCGCTTCCGGCGCGTTGTCGGTCGGGGTGCCGGTGTACGACACGGTGGTGCGGGTCGTCGACGAGGACGGCCGGGAGCTGCCTGCCGGCGAGGTGGGCGAGCTGGTGACGTCCGGCCCGCAGGTGGTGGCCGGATACTGGGAAAAACCGGCGGAGACGGAGAAGGCGCTTCCCGGGGGACGCCTGCACACCGGTGATGTCGGGTACATGGACGCCCAGGGCTGGTTCTACGTGGTGGACCGGAAGAAGGACCAGATCAACGCGGGCGGGTACAAGGTGTGGCCGCGCGAGGTCGAAGACGTGCTCTACGAACACGAAGCCGTGCGGGAAGCCGCGGTGGTCGGCGTCCCGGACGAGTACCGGGGCGAGACAGTCAAGGCGTTCGTCAGCCTGCGCCCCGGGTTTTCGGTCACGGCGGAGGAACTGATTTCGTTCTGCCGCCAACGCATGGCGGCTTACAAATATCCGCGCCAGGTGGAATTCCTGGAGGAACTACCGAAGACCGTGTCAGGCAAACTACTGCGCCGCGCACTGCGCGGCAGTTGATCTTTGAACCAAAACCCGAGCTGGGTGGTCATCCCGTCGCCTGACACTGGCGCGATCACCTTGAGCCAGGGCCGCAACCTCCGCGCCCGCGTGAGTTGACATGCCAACCTTGCGGCCCTGGCTCAAGGTGATATGCACAAACCGGAAGGCGACGGGATGACCACCCGGCGACCACCCGCCCGAGGTGGGACGAGGCACCCAACCCCTGGTCATCCCGGAGCCTGCCCGTCCGGCGAGGACTCTCTTTTGATCTTTAGAGCCGCGCCTTCGCGCGGAAAGCGCCTCACGGCGCCGGAAGGTCACCTTCCGACCACCCCCGCCCCCGATGCCTGATTGTGTTTCAGTCGCCGAGCAGCCGTGTCAAGGCGGGAAAGCGTGCCTTGACACGCCTGGTCGGCGACCAAAGATCGGCTGTGGATCGGGGGCGGGGGAGGTCTGGTTGGGGTGGTCGGCCTTCTTGCGTTGCCGGCTCCCTGTTGCAGGGCGGGAGGTCTGGTTGGGGTAGTCGCTTGCTTTGCGTTGCCGGGCGGTGGTTTGTTGTGGTGCTGACCCTGCTAGTCCTGCTTGTCGGCGTTTGCGCGCCTTGCTGCTTCCCTCATCTCGAAGAGGTCCGTCAGCCAGTCGCCCGTTTCCCGGGCGATGTCCCGCACCGCGCCGGTGATGATCGTCGCTATGTTGCCGATGTGGGTGGCTGCCGACTCGGTGAGCACCTGGACCGTGTCCTTGCCGCTTTCGATCGGATCGACCATCACACGTCCTTACGCCGCCGCGGAAATCCTGTCGGACGCCAGCGTATCGGGCGTCCGGTCCTCCTGCCGAGGCCGCGGCGGCAGCGCGAACTTCACGATCTTCTTCGCCACCGACCACAACTGCTTGTGCAGCGGCCCGGTGTTGTAGGGCAGCCCGTACTTCTCGCACACCGCCCGCACCTCCGCGGCGATCTGCGGGTACCGCCGCGCCGGGATGTCCGGGAACAGGTGGTGCTCGATCTGATGTGAAAGGTTGCCGCTGAGGATGTGGAACAGCGGGCCGCCCGTGATGTTCGCCGAGCCGAGGATCTGGCGCAGGTACCACTGGCCCCGCGTCTCGTTCTCGGTCTCCTCCTCGGTGAAGCTCTCGACGTCGGACGGGAAGTGGCCGCAGAAGATGATCGCGAACGCCCACAGGTTGCGGGTCAGGTTCGCCGACGCGTTGCCCAGGAACGTCAGCGGCGCGAGCGGGCCGGTGAGCAGCGGGAACAACACGTAGTCCTTGCCGACCTGCTTCACCGCCTTGCGCGCCATCCGCTCGCGCATCTGCTTCAGCTCGGGGTCCGACCACTTCCGCTCGCCACGCACGATCCGGTCGAACTCCAGGTCGTGCAACATCACGCCCCACTGGAAGATGAACGCCAGCACCGTCGCGTACACCGGGTTGCCCAGGTAGTACGGGTGCCACTTCTGCGCCGGGTCGATGCGCAGGATGCCGTACCCGATGTCGCGGTCCTTGTCGAGCACGTTGGTGAACGTGTGGTGGATGTAGTTGTGCGAGTGCCGCCAGTTCTCCGCGGGTGCCATCGTGTCCCACTCGAACTTCTGCGAGCTCAGCTCGGGGATGCGCGTCCAGTCGTACTGGCCGTGCATCACGTTGTGGCCGATCTCCATGTTGTCCAGGATCTTCGCCAGCGACAGGGCGCCGACCCCGGCGAGCCAGGCGGGCGGGAAGAACCCGGCGAACATCAGCGCCCGCCCGGCGACCTCCAGCCCGCGCTGGGTCTTGATCACGTTCCTGATGTAGTCGACGTCGTCCTGGCCGAGGTCGGCGACGATCCGCTGCCGGATCGCGTCCATCTCGCGGCCGAACTCCTCGATCTGCTCCGGCGTCAGCCGGTCCTGCAAGCCGGTCATGGGAAAGCTCCTCTACGCGTCGATCTCCACGTCCCCGGCGGGGACGGAGATGCAGAGCTGGATCTCTTCGTTCTCCTCGCCGGACACCTCGCCCGACTTCGCGTTCCGCACCCGGCCGCGGGCCTTGACCTTCGTGCAGGAGAAGCAGATGCCCATCCGGCACCCGTGCTCCGGGCGGAGCCCGGCCTCCTCGGCCTGTTCCAGCAGCGGGCGGCCCGAGTTGGGGAACTCGACACCGCTGTGCGCGAACCGCACGGTCCCCTCGGCCGCCGACTCGTCGATCACCAGCTCCGGCGGCGTGAACTCTTCGGTGATCAGCTGTTCACTCAATTGTTCGCTGTCGTACACAGCCCGCACCGAGTCCATCAGCGGCGCGGGCCCGCACAGGTACGTCAGCGCGCCGGCGTACCAGGGCGCGGCCTCGACCAGGTGTTCCCGCGAGAAGAACCCGCGCAGCTCGCCGCCCGCCGCGTGCGTGCACGCGAGCACGACCCGCACGTTCGGGGCCTGCCGCGCCAGCTCGCGGGCGTAGAGCACGTCGTCCGGCGTGTTCGCGTAGTGCAGGAACACCACCTCGCCGCGATGCCCCTCGTCGGCGAGGGTGCGCAGCATCGACATCAGCGGGGTGATCCCGCTGCCGCCGCTGATCAGCAGCAGCTTCTCCGGTCGCGGCTCGGGCAGGGTGAACGTGCCGTCCGCCTGGGACAGGCCCAGCACCCAGCCCGGCCGGGCCCGGTTGAGGTGCTGCGACACCAGTCCCTGCGCCTTGATCGTCAGCTCCAGCCGCCCGTCCCGGTGCTGCGAACCGGCCGGCGAGTAGCACCGGGTGCGGCGCACGCCGTCGATGTCCACCGAGACCCGCACGTACTGGCCGGCCTGGAACCCGCGCCACGCCGAGTTCGGCTTCAGCGTCAGCGTGACCGTGCCGGGGGTCTGGTGCTCGACCGCGGTGACCTCGCCGCGGATCTCGCGGCGGACCAGCATCGGGTCGATGAGCTCCAGGTAGCGGTCGATGCCGTGCGGGGTGAGCAGCGCCTCGGCGATCGCGGCGAGCCGCATGATTCCTCCCCGGGATCAATTTCGGAGAACACTTGTACACTCAATGGTGGCGTACCCGGCGGGGGCGCTGTCAACCGAAGGAGGTGCGGGCGTGACGCAGGTCGCACCCGGAACCGGACGTAAGATCGACGACGTGTCGGCCGAGTCCGTGAAGCCCGTGAGCCGGCAGGAACGCAAACAGCGCACCCGCCAGGCCCTGCTGGACGCCGCACTCGCCCAGCTCGCCGACCGCCCGTTCGCGGTGCTCAGCCTGCGCGAGGTGACCAAGCAGGCGGACATCGTGCCCACCGCCTTCTACCGGCACTTCACATCCATGGACGAGCTCGGCCTGGTGCTGCTCGGCGAATCGATGGCGGTCCTGCGCCGCATGCTCGACGCCGCGCGGGACACCGGCACCGACTTCGACCAGGTCGCCCGCACCGTCGTGCGGACCCTGCACGAGTACACCCGCGCGCACGAGGCCCACTTCCGCTTCCTGACCAGGGAACGGCACGGCGGATCCGGCGCGGTGCCGCAGGCCGCGCGCACGGAACTGCGCATGTTCGCCGGCGACCTGGCCGTCGACCTCGCCCGGTTCGACTGCCTGCGCCGCTGGCGCACCGACGACCTGCGAATGCTCGCCGACATGATCGTCACGATGCTGCTGTCCACCGCGGTGGAACTCATCGAAACCGTGCCGCGCAGCGCCGAATCCGACGAGCGCATTCTCGCCACCGCGGAGAACCGGCTGAAACTGATCGCCCGCGGCGCCGAGCATTGGGAGTGACCCTCATTCGAGGGACACCGGCGGTTTGCGCGCGCCGACCGGGCTTGTCACCGTCGGATTCATGCGAAAGATCGCCGTACTGACCGCCGCCGCGTTCCTGCTGGCCACGGCGCCCGCCGCCGCCGAGCCGGCATTTCTCACGTCGTACTACGGAAACGGCTGGGGCCTGCAGATCGAAGGCGCCGTGACCAAGGACGGCGACCAGGCCTATTCGATCGAGCTGAGCGTTTCCGGCACCTGCCCGGCGGCGCCGATGCTGAGCACGCCGAAAATGGGTGTGCGGTACCGGTCGCCGCGCGAGGACTGGCACACGGTGATGTTCCCGTGCGGCACGAATCCGGAGCCGGTCAAGGGATCCGGCTACCTCTTCCCCGGCGACAGCGTGTCGATCCAGGCGATCGGCGAGGCCGGTTTCCCGCCGTCTCCCGGCTACGGGTTCGAGGTCCAGGTGCAGCCGGCCGAACCTGAGACGGCTCCCACCCCGAGCTTGTGATCATCGAACACCTGTTCTAGCGTCGTGCACGGAGGGTAGGGAGTGCACGATGAACCGGCAGGACGAGGAAGACCGCCTGGAGCGGAAACGGATCGCCGAGCTGGCGGACCAGTGGCGCTCGCTCGCGGGCGCGCTGCCGTTCTGGACCCAGGAGCGCGACGGCGACGAAATCGTGCTGCGCAACCAGTTCGGCGACGAGCTGCTGGTGACCCTGCACGGGCGCTGGGCTCAGCACTTCGCCCAGTACTTGGGCTCGCTGCAGAAGACGGCGGGCTGCGCGCTGGCCGAGCTGCTCTGGACCATCGGCGGCCACGGCGACTCGGTGCAGATCCGCCGTCAGGCCCGGGAACTCCTGCGCGCGATGCTGCTCGAAGAACCCCGGCCACCCGGCCGTCAGCGGTGACGGTGCGTGACCGTCCACTCGCGACAGATCAGCTCCCGGGCAGGAAGCGCAACGCCCGCTCGGCGACCTCCTCGACCGGCGCCGCGTCCGGCCACAGTTCCACCTCACCGCGCTGGAGCAGGGCGCGGGCCCGGGCGTACACCCGTCGCGGATCGTGCACCACGCTGCGGCCGGCGATGATCGCCAGCACCGGCATCGCGAGAGCACGCAACTGCTCGTCGGTGAACGGGACCGGCCGCGGCAGCGCGGTCCGGAAGTGCTGGAACCCGGCGCTGAGCAGCCGCCCTTCGACGGTGTCCGCCGGGTCCGCGCCGGTGGCCCAGCGGAGGAACCGCGGACGGGCCCAGCTCGAGACGTAACGCAGGCCGACCGGGAGGGCCCGCAGCACCAGCCCGGGCGGCACCGGCGCGAAGGTGGCGACCGGGTCGGCCAGCGTCAGCGAAGCGACCCGCTCCGGCCGCCGGACGGCGAGGTTCGCGGCCAGCCACCCGCCGGACGAGACGCCGAGCAGGTGCGCCTGCCCGAGGCCGAGCCGGGCCAGTGTTTCGTCGAGCCAGCGCGCCTGGTCCGCACCGTCACGGACGGGCGCGGTCTGTTCGCTGCGGCCCGGTTCGCCGAGCGGGTCGACGGTATGGACGCGGTGGCGCCGGGCCAGCGCCGGAATGCCCGCCCGGAACGCGACGCTGGTGCCGCAGCGCCCGGGCAGCAGGACGAGCGGCTCGCCGCCGGTGCCGAAGCGGTAGACGCGGACCGCGCCGAAGGCGGTCGGGAGGTCGCGCACCGCGGCCGGTTCGGGCATCGCGCGCAGCGCTTCGTCGTAAACGGCCTCGTAGCGTGCCCGCTCACCCGCCGACCGAAACCCGCCGAGCCCGCTCATTCGCACCTCGCCATCGTGAAATTCGGCACCGTCGCGGCAGCCGCCGGTGATCCCGCGCTGACACCCCGTTGCCACTCCGAGGAAAACGGCCATGTCGATCGTCGCCTCCCCCGGCCACGAGGTCGAATCCGGGAGTTACCGTGGAAGGCATGTTCGGTATGGCCGCGGTCTGGGCGGAACGCACGTCCCGTCGGACGCTGAATCATCTGCACAGCCAGCTGGGCGCCGCGGGACTGGTCGCCGCCGTGGCCACCGCGCCCGGCCTGACGGCGGTGGTCGACCAGCACGCGGCCGCGGTGCGCGACATCCTCGCCGCGGGCGTGGAGGGTTCCGCGGCCGTCGCGGGGGTCGTGCTGCTCGCCGGCTACGCGCGCGGCCTGCTCGACCACGCCCGGGAGGCCGGCTGGCGGCTGACCGTGCCACAGGGCCCGGAATCGGGGCCGATGGACTGGCTGACCTTCCGCCTGCTGGCGGTCTGCACACTGGCGAACTCGATGGACGACCCCCACTACCGCCAGGGCTTCGAACTCGAACTGCACTAGGCGCAAGAGAACGGCCGGTCCGTCGCCGGACCGGCCGCCTCTCCCTGTGCTCCCCGTCTTGAGGGGTGCTCCCCGTCGTTACCGGAAGCTCTCCGGCGGCCGCATGGTCGCGCCGCGGTCCGACCCCAGGGAACCGGTCGGCTGGCGCATCTCCTGCGTGGCCTCCTCCGCGCTCGGCGTGGTCGCGCGGGTCGCGTCCTCACGGCCCCGCTGGTAGGCCTCGGCGTGCGCCTTGGCCGCCGGGATCTGCTCCTCGGCGCGGCCCAGCCAGCGCTCCCAGCGCTGCTGCATCGGCTTCACCAGGCCACCGCCCATGCCGACGATGACGACACCGCCGATCGTCGCGAGCACGGTGACCAGCACCGGCGTGGTGACGGTGGTGGCGACGCCGATCTGGTTCAGGGCCGCGATGATACCCAGCGCCCAGATGAACACCGCCGCGATCGTGCCCAGCGTCTTGCCGTAGGACAGGCCACTGAGGGCACCGCCGACCAGGTCCTTCACCGCGCGGGCGATCGCGCCTGCGACGACCACGATGATGATCGCCACCGCGGCCTTCGGCAGCCACGCGACGATCCCCGCGAGCAGCCCGCTCACCGGGTTCGGCCCCCACACGCCGAAGGCGAACTGCAGGGCGATCAGCAGAACCGCGTAGTACACCAGCTTGGCGATGATGTCCGAGGCGTCGTACTTGCTCTTGGCGAGCATCTGTTTGATCCCGCCGCGCTCGACCACCCGGTCGAACCCGACCTTCTCGAGCACCTTGTCGACGATCTTGCTCAGCGCCTTGGCGATGAACCAGCCGATCGCGAGGATCACCAGGAACGCGACGAACTTCGGCACGAAGGTCGCCACCGCGCTCCAGGCGTTGGACACACCCTGGCCGAAGTCGACGGCCGCCAGGTTGGACGTTGCCACTGGCCTCTCTCCCTTCCGTTGCAGGAGCAACCTGCGCCCCGTTTCTGAAGCGCTTTCGTTGAAGTGGCTACCCAGCCCTGGCAGGGCCACACTTCAATGACCTGCAGCTATCCCCCACCCGTGTGACACAGCCCCGATCGGGACGGGGGTCCCGAAGTGGCTCCCACCGGCGGTTTCGCGGCTGTTTCGCGGCCGCGCCGACCGGGTGGAAAAAGGTCAGCCTGCCGCCGCCCGCTCGGGGCGCCGGGCCGGCACCGCGACGCGACTGATGTCGGAGGCCACCACGATCTCGCCACCGAACGACGCGGCCGCCTCGGCGCGGAACGCCTCCGGGTCCGGGTACCGCTGCGAGAAGTGCGACAGCACCAGCTTCCGCACCCCGCACTCGGCCGCCACCCGCCCGGACTGCGCGGCCGTCAGGTGCCCGTACTCGGTGGCCAACGCGGCGTCCGCGGACAGGAACGTCGACTCGATCACCAGCAGGTCCGCGTCCTCGGCCAGCTCGAAGACGCCGTCGCAGAGCCGGGTGTCCATCACGAACGCGAACCGCTGGCCCCGGCGCGGCTCGCTCGCCGCCGACAGCTCGACCCGCCGCCCGCCGACCTCGACGAACCCGTCCCGCTGCAGCTGCCCGACCGCCGGGCCGCGCACGCCGAGGGCCGTCAGCCGGTCCGGCAGCATCCGCCGGGTGTCCGGCTCGACCAGCTGGTAGCCGAACGACTCGACGGGGTGCGACAGCCGCCGCGCGACCAGACGGCCGAACGCGCCGCGCGCGATATCACCCGGCTCGGCCACCGGCGACTCCACCAGCTCCGCCGTCTCGTGGAAAACGCTCGCGTGCCGCAGCCGCGCGAAGTACTCCGCGCCGGAGGCCGGGTAGTGCGCGACCACCGGGTGCCGCACCCCGTCCAGCGACAACCGCTGCACCACGCCCGGCACCCCGAGGCAGTGGTCGCCGTGGAAGTGGCTCAGGCAGATCCGGGTGATCGAACTGGCCGCCACCCCGGCGAACAGCATCTGCCGCTGCGTGCCCTCGCCGGGGTCGAACAGCAGGCCCTCGCCGTCCCAGCGCAGCAGGTAGCCGTTGTGGTTGCGGGTGCGCGTCGGCACCTGGCTCCCGGTCCCCAGCACCACCAGTTCACGCACGGACACCCCCCGACCCTAGGCCGCGTTTCGGAGGTGGCTTGCGTGGCGGTGCGGGTAGCGGCCCTCCCGCCAGCCCGCCACCACCCTCAATGGATGCTCTCCGCGCGACCAGCCCGATTCCAGGCGGCCCCTGGATGTGGAATCGCCACTTGATGAATCCCCACCCGCCGGCCCGACCACCACCCCGGGTGGACGCGCTCCGCGCGGCAGGGCCGACCACCGCGCTGTCCTCGCCAGGAACCTCCCACCCGTCACCCACCACCACCCTCAATGGACGCGCTCCGCGCGGCTCCGCCCGATCAAACCCGCGGCGGCGCCGGTTGACGGCCCACCGCAAGCGGCTCCGCCGCTCAGGAAACAGAACCTAGGCCGCGCAGCCGCAACGCCGTCCACAGCTCCGCCCGCACGTCCGGGTCGTCGAGATCGCGCCCGGTCAGCTCGGCGACCTTCGCGATGCGGTTGCGCAGGGTGTGCCGGTGGACGCCGAGCCGCGCAGCCGCCGGGTCCCACTGCCCGTGCCGCCGCAGCCACTCCGCGAGCGAGGCCACCAGATCGCCGCGCCCGGTCTCGTCGTGGCGCACCAACGGTTCCAGCACCGCGGCGGCAAACGCTTGCGCCTCCTCCGCGGGCAGCAGCGAGACCAGGTCACCGCGGAACCGCACCAGCTCGGTCTGCGAGGCAACGCGCATCGCCCGCCGGTGCGCCTGCGCCAGCTCGGCGTAGCCGGCCGCCGGCGCCACCCCGCCGGCCAGCTCCGGGGACCAGCCGGACGGTCCGATCGCCACGACGATCCCGTCCAGCTCGGCGGCGAACGCCGGGCTGCCGTCGAGCGCGTCGAGCACCCGGTCGGGCCGGCCGGTCAGCGCGAACACCTCGACCGGTTCCGACGGCAGGCCGACGATCCCCGCGACCAGCTCGTGCTGCCCGGCCAGCAACAAACGCATACATGCCGTATGTACCTTGCGGCGCTCCGACTCCAGCCCACGCGCCCGCGTCAACGTGAGGGTGAGCAGTGACGCGGCGGCGCTCAGCACGTGCCCGCTGGTCCGGTCGAACGGCTCCGGCCGCCCGGCGACGAGGAACCCCTGGTCGCGCAGCACCTGGACGACCACGTGTTGCCCGTCCACCTCGAAACTGGCGCTCGCCGGCCCGCCGCGCAGCCGCGCCAGCTCGCCCGCCACGGACGGCAGCCGTTCCGCGGCCGCCGCCGGGGCGGCCCGCACCAGCTCGCCGCCGCGACCGACCAGCAACACGAATCCGTCGAGCAGCCGTGCCAACCGCCGCACCGCCGCATCCGGCCCCCGCAACGCGGCCCGCGTCAACTCCTGCTGCGCCGCGTTGGTGGCCGTGACCTCGGCGTACGAGTCCGCCGCAAGCGCCGCCGACACCGCCTTGCTGATCGCGATGAACGGCGTCCGCCGGGGCACTTCGAGCAGCGGCAGCCCGGCGTCGGCGGCGGCGCGCACCAGCGCGGCGGGGGCCTCGGCGTGGCTGAGCCCGATGCCGAAACCGAGCCCGGCCAGCCCGCGCGCCGTCAGCGTGGTCACGTACCCGGGCTCGCCGGACAGCCGCAGTCCCGTGGTGAGCAGCAACTCACCGCCTTCGAGGAACGGCGTCGGGTCGTCCAGCTCGCTGACGTGCACCCACCCCACCGGGCGGTCCAAACCGGACTCCCCGGCCAGCACGCGCAGACCGAGCGTCGGGTCGGCGAGCAGTCGCCGCAGGGTCACCGGCACGAGCACCACTCTGCCACTTCGTCCAGTTTTCGGACCACCGACTGGCCAGTCCGGCCATTTCCGTCCGCGCTGGGCGGGCCGATGCTGGAGCGATGACCTTCCCGTACTGGGTCGCCGGGCGCCCGGCGACGAGCGACGACCTCGTCGAAATCCGCAACCCCCGCGACGGCGCGCTCGCCGGAACCACCAGCAACGCGACCGCGGCGGACGTCGAAGCCGCCGTCGCGGCCGCGCACGACGTCCGGCACGAGGTCGCGCAGCTGCCCGCGTACGTGCGCGCGGACGCACTGGACCACGTCTCCCGGCGCCTGGCCGAGCGCGCCGACGAAATCGCGGACCTGATCCACGCCGAGTCGGGCAAGCCGTTGAAGTGGGCGCGGGCCGAGGTCGGGCGCGGGGTGTCGACCTTCCGCTGGGCCGCCGAGGAGGCCCGCCGGTTCTCCGGCGAGCTGCAGCGGCTCGACACCGACGCCGCCTCCGCCGGGCGGCTGGCCCTGGTCCGGCGCGCGCCGCGCGGGCCGGTCCTGGGGATCACGCCGTTCAACTTCCCGCTCAACCTCGTCGCCCACAAGGTGGCCCCGGCGATCGCCGCGGGCTGCCCGATCGTGCTCAAGCCCGCGCCCGCGACCCCGCTGACCGCACTGGTGCTCGGCGAACTGCTCGCCGAGACCGACCTGCCCGCAGGCTCCTGGTCGGTCCTGCCGATGCCGAACGAGGCGGCGAGCGAACTGGTCGCGGACCCGCGGCTGCCGGTCGTGTCGTTCACCGGGTCCGGACCGGTCGGCTGGGCGATCCAAGACCGGGTGCCGCGCAAGCACGTGACCCTGGAGCTGGGCGGCAACGCGGCGGCGATCGTCTGCCCGGACTGGACGGACCTGGAGTTCGCGGCGCAGCGCATCGCGACGTTCGGCACCTACCAGGGCGGCCAGTCGTGCATCTCGGTGCAGCGGGTCTACGCGCACCGGGACGTGTACGCCGAGCTGGCCGACCGGGTCGTCGCCCACGTGCGCAAGCTGGACGTGGACGGCGAGGTCGGCCCGCTGATCAACGAGGCGGCCGCGGTGCGGGTGCAGTCGTGGGTCGACGACGCGGTCGCGGCGGGCGCCGAGCTGCTCGCCGGCGGGACGCGGCAGGGCGCGACCGTCGCGCCGACCGTGCTCACCGGTGCGCCGGAGGACTGCGCGGTCAACGCCGAGGAGATCTTCGGCCCGGTGCTGTCGCTCGCGCCGGTCGACTCGGTCGAGGAGGCCTTCGAGCGGGTCAACGCGTCGCGGTTCGGTCTGCAGGCCGGGGTCTTCACGCACGACCTGCGGGTCGCGTTCGAGGCTTCGGCGCGGCTGGAGGTCGGCGGCGTGGTGGTCGGCGACGTGCCGAGCTACCGGGCCGACCAGATGCCCTACGGCGGGGTGAAGGAGTCCGGCACCGGCCGGGAGGGGGTCCGCGCGACGATGGAAGACCTCACCGAGCAGCGGGTTCTCGTGCTGACCGGGGTGCGCTGAAGATTCCCGAAAGAAAATTGTCCGCCTGTGTCGATTCGCCCGGGGCTCGATCGATGTCATCGTGACGGTCCCATTGGGGACCACCTCGACAGCAGGGAGACGACGATGAAGTTCATGGTCCTGGTCAAGGGCGACGAGAACACCGAGGCCGGCGCGATGCCCACCGAGCAGGAGCTGGCCGAGATGGGCAAGTTCAACGAGGAGCTGGTCAAGGCCGGTGTGATGCTCGCCGGCGAGGGCCTGCACCCCACCTCGAAGGGTGCGCGCGTGCGGTACTCCAGCGAGGGCACGACCGTGATCGACGGCCCGTTCGCCGAGTCGAAGGAGCTGATCGCGGGGTTCTGGATCCTCGACGTGAAGTCGAAGGAGGAGGCCGTCGAGTGGCTGAAGCGGGCGCCGTTCCGGGACACCGAGATCGAGATCCGGCAGGTGTTCGAGGCCGAGGACTTCGGTGACGCGTACACGCCGGAGCTGCGCGAGGCCGAGGAGCGGATGCGCAAGCAGGTGGCCGAGCAGCACGGTCAGTAAGACCTTGCCCTCGCCGCGGTGAGGTGGTGTGCTCGGTGACCGTGACGGTCACCGAGGCACACCGCACCATCGACGCCGTGTGGCGCATCGAGTCCGCGAAGCTGATCGCCGCGCTGACGCGCATGGTGCGCGACGTCGGGCTGGCCGAAGAGCTGGCGCAGGACGCGCTGGTGGCGGCGCTGGAGCAGTGGCCGTCGTCCGGTGTGCCGTCGAACCCGGGCGCGTGGCTGATGACGATCGCCAAGCGCCGCGCGATCGACCACTTCCGGCACCTGAAGATGGCGGAGCGCAAGCACGAGGAGATCGGGCTCGATCTGGAGACGTCGCAGCAGGCGATCGAGGTCGAGCCGGACGAGGTGCCGGACGACCTGTTGCGGTTGATCTTCACGGCGTGCCACCCGGTGCTGAAGACGGAGGCGCGGGTGGCGCTGACGTTGCGCTTGCTGGGTGGGCTGACGACGGACGAGATCGCGCGTGCGTTCCTGGTGCCGGAGTCGACGGTGGCGCAGCGGATCGTGCGGGCGAAGCGGACGCTGGCGCAGAAGAAGGTGCCGTTCGAGGTGCCTGCCGGGCCGGAGCTGGCGGAGCGGCTGGGGTCCGTGCTGGAGGTCGTGTACCTGATCTTCAACGAGGGATACTCCGCCACGGCCGGCGACGACTGGATGCGCCCGCAGTTGTGCGCCGACGCGATGCGGCTGGGGCGGATCCTGGCCGGGCTGGCGCCGCGGGAGCCCGAGGTGTTCGGGCTGGTGGCGTTGATGGAGTTGCAGGCGTCGCGGTCCAGGGCGCGGGTGACGCCGGACGGTGAGCCGATCCTGTTGCTGGACCAGAACCGGGCGAAGTGGGACCGGTTGCTGATCGGGCACGGTCTGGCGGCGCTGGAGCGGGCGGAGAGCCTGTCGCCGGTGCGCGGACCGTACGTGCTGCAGGCGGCGATCGCGGCGTGCCACGCGCGGGCGGGTGCGCCGGAGGACACCGATTGGGAGCGGATCGCCGCGCTGTACGGGGAGCTGGCGGAGGTGACGCCGTCGCCGGTGGTGGAGCTGAACCGCGCGGTGGCGGTGTCGATGGCTTCGGGTCCCGAGGCGGCGCTGCCGTTGGTGGACGAGCTGACAGCCTCGCCGGCGCTCGCGAGGTACCACCTGTTGCCCACGGTGCGGGGCGACCTGCTCGCGAAGGTGGGGCGCCTGGCGGAGGCACGGGCGGAGTTCGAACGGGCGGCTTCGCTGACGCGGAACGCCCGGGAGCGGGATGTGCTGCTGGCCCGGGCGAAAGCGGCTGCTGGGGAGTGAGTGGGGTCTTTGCGCTTCGCGGGCTTCGGGCCGTCGGTGGTTTCGTCTGGAGTGGGGCTCTTGCGCTTCGCGGGCTTCGGACGTCCGTGGTTCGTCTGGAGTAGCGCTCTTGCGCTTCGCGGGCTTAGGGCGTCCGTGGTTCGGCTGGAGTGAACCTATTCGTCGCGGTGCGACTGGCCCTCTCGCGCTGCGATGAATGGACCGTTCACCGACCGCCGCTGGTGCCGTCCAGGTGTGCGTGGTTGAACGGACCATTCATCGGCTCGCCGCTGGTCCAATGGTGCAGCGGTGAAGCGATGAATGGGCCGTTCATCGAGGCACCACCGGCCCACCCGCACGCGAAGGCATGAACGGCCCGTTCATCTCCGCACGACTGGCCCACCCGCGAACCGATGAACGAACCATTCATCGAAGCACGACATGTCCACCCACGGGCGAAGGCATGGACGGGCCATTCATCCACCCACGACAGACCCGATCGCCGCGGTGTGAACGGACAATTCATCGAGGCACCGCGGCCCCATCGCCGCCGCGTGAACGGGCCGTTCATCGGCGCACCACATGCCCACCCGCTCCCAAAGCCATGAAGGGACCATTCATCAAGGCACGACATACCCACTCGCGTAGGCATGAACGCACCGTTCATGCACCCACCACAGACCCCGTCGCCACAGCATGGGAACGGGCCGTTCATCGAGGCACGACATGCCCAGCCACTCGCGAAGGCACGAACGGACCACTCATCAACCCACCACGGCCCCCATCGCCGCCGCATAAACGTGGCATTCATCAAGGCACGACATACCCGCTCGCGAAGGCACGAACGGGCCGCTCATCCACCCACCACACGGCCCATCGCCGCCGCGTGAACGGGCCGTTCATCAAGCCACCACATGCCCACCCACTCCCGAAGGCACGAACGGACCATTCATCCACCCACCACAAACCCCATCACCGCCGCATGAATGGACCGTTCATCAAAATCCGCTCGATCCGCTCCACCCCCGAGAGCCAGCACAGCCGAACCGGGCCGCAAGCTAGAGCGCGCCCAGCCCGGCCTCCAGCAGATCGAACATCCGCGCCCCTGCCCGCCCCACCGCCTCCGCGACCACCGCCGCTTGCTCGCCGGCCGCGGTGCGCCGCAGCACCTCGTCGAACAGCAGGCGGTGCACGCCGGCGATCTGGGCCGCCGCGGCGCGCGCGGTGTCGGCGTCGAACTCCTCCACCAGCGCGGTGGCCAGCGCCTTCTCCCGCTCCTCGTGCAACTCACGCAACCGCGCGAGCAGCGTCGGGCTCTCGACGACCATCCGCGCGAACTCCGGCCCCGAGAAACCGAGCAGGGCGTCCCGGCGCTCGAGCCCCCCGAACCACGCCTCCCGGAAGGCCGGCACCAACGGCCGGTCCCGCACCGCCGCCAGGCTCGCCACGAACGACTCGTGCACGTCGAAGACCAGGTCCTCCTTGCGCGGGAAGTGGTTGGTGACCGTCATCTTCGCCACGTCCGCCGCCTCCGCGACCTGCGCGATCGTCACCTCCTCGAACCCCCGCGAGATGAACAACCGCGTCGCCGCGTCGGAGATCGCCTGCCGTGTCCGCTGCTTCCTCAACCCGCGCTCCACGAAACCCACCTTACGCTAGGCTTGACCTAAGATTGGGTCGAACCTAGCGACATGGAGGCCCGAGATGCGGCTCATGACCGTCCACGCCCACCCCGACGACGAATCCAGCAAGGGCGCCGCGACGATGGCGCGCTACGCCAAAGCGGGCGCGGACGTCCTGGTCGTCACCTGCACGGGCGGCGAGCGCGGCGACGTCCTCAACCCCCGCCTCGACATCCCCGAGGTTCGCGCAAACCTGCCCGAGATCCGCCGCCGGGAGATGGCCCGCGCGAGCGAGATCCTCGGTGTGCGGCAACGGTTCCTCGGCTTCCGCGACTCCGGCCTCACCGACGACCCACCCGCCGACAGCTTCGCCCGGCAGCCTCTCGGCGCCGCGGTGGACCGGCTCGTCGAGGTGATCCGCGAGTTCCGCCCGGACGTGCTCGTCACCTACGACGAGACCGGCGGCTACCCGCACCCCGACCACATCCGCACCCACCAGGTCGCGGTCGCCGCGTTCGACGCCGTCGCCGGCACGCCGTGGCAGATCGCCAAGCTCTACTACCTCGCCACCTTCACCAAGGAGTGGTTCCAGGCCATGCACGACGCGCTCACCGCACGCGGCCTCGACTCCGGCATGGCCGAGGTCCTCGCCGAACTGCCGGACACCCGAACCCCGGTCACCACGCGGATCCACTGCGCCGACCACTTCGACGTCCGCGACCGCGCCCTGCTCGCCCACGAAACCCAGGTCGACCCCGACCACCCGTTCCTGCGCCACCCGCGCGACGTCGAACGCGAGGTGTGGCCGACCGAGGACTACGTCCTGGCCCGCTCGCTGGTCCCGGCCGACCTGCCGGAGGACGACCTGTTCGCCGGCATCACGGCTGCTGCGGCGGATCCAGCATGACCGTCGGATCCGCCGGCGCCGGCTCGACCTGCTTGCGCCGCCGCTCCCGGAACACCCAGCCGCCGACGACGCCCGACCCGAACCCGAACAGGTGCCCCTGCCAGCTGATGCCCTCCTCGGCCGGCAGCAGCGCCGTGAACTGGTAGGCGAAGCACAGCGCCATCACGAGCCCGATCACGATGTCGATCGGGCGCCGGTCGAACAAGCCGCGCACGATGATGTAGCCGAAGTAGCCCAGCACCACGCCGCTCGCGCCGGCGGTCACCCCGTTCGGCGGCGACACCAGCCACACACCGAGCCCGCTGCCGACCACGATCAGCGCCGTCACGCCGAGGAACTTCCGCACCCCGCGGTAGGCGGCGAGGAACCCGAAGATGAACAGCGGCCCGGAGTTGCTTTCGATGTGCGCCCAGCTGAAGTGCAGGAACGGCGCGGTCAGCGCTTCGGGCAGCGAACTCAGCTCGCGGGCGCGGATGCCGAAGTCGAAGCTCAGCGCGTAGCCGGTGGCCCAGTTGACGATCTGCACGATCCAGATGGCGGCGAGGAAGCCGACCATCACCCACAGCGCCTTGCGCGCCTCGGCGATCATGGCCTGGGCTTCGGCGCCACTGGGCAACGCGCGTTCCTTCATCCGGTCAGGGTAATGGAGTCGTCGGCGTTTCCCGGCGAATCCGGAGCGCGGACGCGAGCAGGGTGACCACGAGACCGGCGACGCCCCACACCATCAGCACGGTGATCGGGCCGCCGGTCGCGTTCCCGGCGAAGTAGACCTCGTCGCGGATCGCCTCGGTGCCTGCGCCGTTGGGCAGCCAGTCGCCGATCGCGCGCCAGAACGGCGGCAGCAGTTCGGTCTGGTAGGCGCCGCCCGCGCTCGGGTTGCCGAGCACCACGAAGATCAGCACGGTGATGCCGACGCCGATCACGCCGAACAGCACCTGGAAGGCCATGGTGACGGTCGCCGCCGCGAAGGTGATGGCCGCGCCGATCCACCACAGGGCCAGGAAGTGCCCGGTCAGCGCGCCGAGGACCTGGTCGACGACCAGCGCGCCGCCGAGTCCGGACACGATCGCGTAGGGCACCATCGCGGCGAGCCGGATCACCGTCCGGCGCAGTGTCGCGGGACGGGCGCCCTTCGCGATGCCGAGCGCCGCGGCGGCGAGGTAGCCGCCGACGAGCCATCCGACGACCGCGTAGAAGGCGGTCAGCCCGCGGGCGTCGCCGGCCTGCGGTGGGACGAGGTCCTGCACGACCGGGGCGCGGTTCTGGGCGGCGCCGACTTCGGTGAAGACCTGCTCGACGGCGGTGGCGAGGGCGGGGCCCGCGGCGGTCGCGACCAGGAGGGTGCCGCTGTCGGCGAGGTAGGCCGCCGCCACGTCGCGGTCGAGGACCCGCCGGCGCGCGTCGTCCGCGTCCGGGCTCGGTGACGCCTCGATGGGTGTGCCGTCGAGGGCGTTGATCCGGTCGACCGTCTGTTGTGGACCGACGATGGCGACGTCGACCCGGTGCGGCGACGGGCTGTGGAAGGCGCCGACGTAGGACAGGATGAAGCCGAGCTGCAGGAGCAGCACCCCGAGCACCAGGAGGACGGTCCGCGGGGCGATCGCGTCCCGCAGATCGTGCGCAAGGCTCCGCGGTTCTTCGCTGGTCATGGCCCGAACCTAGGCGCGGCAGGGGCCGGGCGCGCGGCGAGGATTCACTCGACCCCGCTGTCATCCGGGCCAGCGGCGGGATGGCGGCGGATCGCTCGGCCCAAGCCCGCGCGCTGGCCGCCGCTGCCGCCGAGCCAGGGCGAGCTGCCGGACAGCGCGCGTGGCGAAAGCCGCGGGCGGCACCGGACGGTGACACCTGGCGGCACTGCCACGGCACATCACTCGATCCGCCGCCCTCAGAGCAGCGCGGCCCGACGCGTGACGGCCTGACCGCGCCGCGCGGCGGAACCCTGCGGCCGCCACCGCCGCGACGAATCGCTCGATCCACTGTCCTGCGGACAGCGCGGCCCGCCGCGCGGCGAAAGCTGCGGGCGGCACCGCCACGGCAGGGCACTCGATCCCGCCGCCCTTCGAACAGCCGCCCGCCGCGCGACGACATGACCGCGCCCGCGGCGAAAGCTGCCGCCAGCGCCAACCGGCACCGCCGCGGTGAATCACTCGATTCCGCTGTCCTCGGGGCTCGAGCGGGCCAGCGCGGCCAGCGTGTCCAGCGCCCCGGCCAGTACGTCGATCCCCGGGGAGGCCAGTGCCAGCCGCACGGCGGTGGGGGCTCTGCCGGGGCTCACGGCGAACGCCGCGGCCGGGGTGACGGCTATCCCGCGCCGTGCGGCGGCCGCCACGAACGTCTCCGCCCGCCACGGCTCCGGCAGCTGCCACCAGCAGTGGTAGGCCCGCGGGTCCGACCGCACCTCGAAACCCGCCAGGCGCTCGGCAACCAGCTCCTGCCGCGCCACCGCGTCGGCGCGCTTGGCGGCCTCGATCTTCGCCAGCGTGCCGTCCGCCATCAGGCGCGTCGCGGCCGCCATCGGGAACCGCGCCGCCGCCCAGCCGCCCGAACGCACCGCGGCGGCCACCCGGTCGCGCAGGGCGGGCGGCACCACCACGAACCCCAGCGTCAGCCCGGGCGCGAGCCGCTTCGAGAGGCTGTCCAGCACGACCGTCCGCTCGGGCGCGATCTCCGCCAGCGGCGCCAGGTCCGGGCGCAGGAAACCGTTGATGCCGTCGTCGATCACCGGCAGGTCCCGCTCCCGCAACACCTCCGCCAGCTCCGCCCGCCGCGCCGCCGGCATGGCCAGCCCCAGCGGATTGTGCAGCGCCGGCTGCAGGTAGACCGCGCGCAACCGCGGCGGCAGGTCCGGCACCACACCGTGCTCGTCCAGCTCCAGCGGCACCAGCGTGACCCCGAGCCGCGTCGCGATGCCCTTCACCACCGGGTACGTCAGCGCCTCGACCCCCAGCCGCTCCCCGGCCGGGACCAGCGCGGCCACCGCGGCGGCGATCGCCTGGCGGCCGTTGCCGGTGAACAACACGTCCGGCGCGGACGGCGCCCACCCGCCCCGCGCCAGCACGCGCGCGGCCGCCGCCCTGGCTTCGGCCGTGCCCGCCACCACGGACGGCCCCAGCCCCTGCACCAGCAGGTCCGCCCGCAGCAACGGCCCGAGGCTCGCGGCGATCCACTCGGCTTGCTCCGGCAGCACTGGAAAGTTCAGCTCCAAGTCGACCGTCGCGGCCGCCGGTTCGGCCAGCGCGGACCCCGGCTCCGGCGCCGCCCGGATGAACGTGCCCCGCCCGGTCTCGCCCACCGCGATGCCACGCCGGACCAGCTCGCCGTACACCCTGGCCGCGGTGGAGACCGCGATGCCGCGCTGCCGCGCGAACCGGCGCTGCGGGGGCAACCGGTCGCCCGGCCGGAGCCGCCCGGCGGCGACATCTGCGGCGACGTCGTCCGCGATCGTCCGGTAGTCCACCCGCACCTCCACATTGCACCGAGAGCAATATTTGTATTGCACCGAGCATAGCAGCGGATCTACCGTCGAAACATGACGATCGAGATCGGCTACGACGACAAGGGCTCCGGCCCGGCCCTCGTCCTGGTCCACGGCCACCCGTTCGACCGCTCGATGTGGCGGCCCCAGCTGGACCACTTCAGCGCGCACGGCTGGCGAGTGATCGCACCCGACCTGCGCGGTTACGGCGAGACCACCGTGGTGCCCGGCAAGACGCCCCTGGCGACCTTCGCCCGCGACCTGGCCGGCCTGCTCGACCGTCTGGACGTCGGCGAATTCGTCCTGGGCGGGCTGTCCATGGGCGGGCAGATCGTGATGGAGTGCCACCGGCTCTTCCCGGAGCGGATCCGCGCGCTGGTCCTCGCCGACACCTCACCGCGCGCGGAGACCGCGGACGGCAAGCGGAATCGCACTGAGATGGCCGAACGATTGCTCCGAGAAGGGCTCCGGCCGTATGCCGACGAGGTGCTCACGAAGATGGTCGCGCCCGCCAACATCGCCGCGATGCCGGACGTCGCGGAACACGTGCACCGCATGATGCGCTCGACCGCGCCGGAGGGCGCCGCGGCGGCCTTGCGGGGCCGGGCCGAACGCCCGGACTACGTGCCGACGCTGGCCGGGGTCCGCGTGCCGGCTCTGGTGGTCGTCGGCGACCAGGACGAGTACACCCCGGTGGCCGAGGCGGAGTTCCTGCACTCCCTCATCCCCGGCGCGGCGCTGGCGGTCATCGAAGGCGCCGCGCACATGCCGAACCTGGAACGGCCCGCGGAGTTCAATTCCGCACTGACGAACTTCCTTGCGAAGGTTCCTCAAGCGTCGTAGGCGGCGCGCGCCTGCTCGATCTCCTCGATGTGGCTCTCCGCCCAGTCCTTGAGCTGCCGCACGACGGCGTGCAGGCTGTGGCCGAGTTCGGTGAGCTCGTAGTCGACGCGGACCGGTACCGCCGTCGTGACGGTCCGGGCGACGAGACCGTCACGCTCCAGCGAACGCAGCGTCTGGGTCAGCATCTTCTGACTCGCGCCGGCGATGATGCGGCTCAGGTCGCTGTAGCGCTTCGGCCCGTCGCCGAGCGCGGCCAGCACGAGCGTGACCCACTTGTCGCTGATCCGGTCGAGCACCTTGCGCGCGGGACAGGCCGCCAGGAACGCGTCGTAGGCCTGGCGGTCGCGCTGCCTGCGTTGCGCGGCGGTCAGGGTGGCCATCGCACCTCCGGGTGTCCTACGCACTTGAAAGTGCGTGCCTCGCTGCGGGATGGGCGTCGCGGCGCCTCCGGTTCTCAACGACTGCAGACGCCATCGATTCATTCCGGAGGAGACGAAGAATGCGTGCGGTAGTCGTGCAGGAGTTCGGCGGCCCCGAGGCCCTGGAGGTCGTGGACGTGCCGGTCCCGGTGCCCGGTCCGGGACAGGTGCGGATCCGGGTGTCGGCCGCCGCGGTCAACCCGGTGGACCTCGCCACGACGGCCGGGGCGTTCGCCGAGATGGGCGTGGTCGCCGGGACCGGCCCGACGGCGATCGGCTGGGACGTCGCCGGAGTCGTCGAAGAGGCCGGCGCCGGGGTGGCGTTCGCGCCCGGAGACGCGGTGATCGGGCTGCGGACCAGGCTGGCCGACCCGCTCGGCACGTGGGCGGAGCAGATCGTCCTCGACGCGGCGGCCGTCGCACCGGCTCCGGACGGAGTCGATCCGGTCGCGGCGTCGACCCTGCCGCTGAATTCGCTCACCGCGCTACAGGCCCTGGACGCCCTGGCGCTGAAGACCGGGCAGACGCTCCTGGTCACCGGTGCGGCCGGGGCGGTCGGCGGGTTCGCGGTCGAACTGGCCGCGCTGCGCGGGCTCCGGGTGGTGGCGGCGGCGGGCGCGAGCGACGAGGAGGTCGTGCGCGGGTTCGGGGCCGAGTTCTTCGTGCCGCGCACGGAGGACCTCGCCGAAGGAGTGCGCAAGCGGGTGCCGGGCGGGGTCGACGGCGCGATCGACGCGGCCGTGCTCGGATACCCGGCTCTGGACGCGGTCGCCGACGGTGGCGCGTTCGCGGCGGTGATCGGCAACGGTCCGGACAACTACCGGGGCGTCCGAATCCACGCGGTGCGCATCAAGGCCGACGGCGTGGCCCTGACCGGGCTGTCCCGGCTGGCCGCGTCCGGCCACCTCACGCTGCGCGTGGCAGGCACGCATCCCCTGGCCGAAGCGGCGAAAGCGGCGGCGCGGCTGCGCGACGGCGGACTGCGCGGCCGTCTGGTCCTGCTGCCCTAATCACCGCGACCGAGGTGGTGCTGGAACAGTTTCCGGCTGATCCGGCCCAGCTCGGCGAATTCCTCGTCGGTCAGCGGATCCACCACGCATTCGTGCACGGCCCTGCGGTATCCGGGCGCGACGCGGTGGAGGAATTCGGCGCCCTCCGCGGTCAGCACCGCGTACAGGCCGCGGCGGTCGGTCGGGTGTTGTTCGCGCCGGACCCAGCCGAGGCCGGCCAGCCGCGTGATCCGGTAGTTCAGCCTGCTGCCCGGCGAGAAGAGCACCGCGGCCAGCTCACCCATCCGCATCCGGCGGTCCGGCGCGGCGTCCAGCCTGGTGAGGATTTCGTATTCAGCATGGGAAATTCCCGCGTTTTCGTGCAGGTGGCGCTCGAGCGCGCGTTGCACGAGGGTCTGTGCGCCGAGGTAGTGCACCCAGGCCCGGAGCTGGTCATCGGACAGCCACCGGCTCTCCTGCATGGACCCTCCCAGTCGATCGGCAGGGCTGGAATATAGCCGATGCCGGGCCGGGAAACGGGTCAATTCAGGCAGCGCCGCACGTGACCCGGCACCAGAATCGCCTTGCGGCGGAGGATTTCGATGAACGCGGACACGACAGGATCGCCACCCGGGCGCGTGTAAGCCGCCAATCGGCGTCGCACCGGCGGGTCCGGCCGCAGCAGGTGCGCGGCGAACCGCGGCGGCAGGACGTTCGCAGGCACCAGCGCCGGGCCGAGACCGGCGGCGGCCAGCGACGGCGCGGCGGCCGTCTGCTCGGTCCGCACGGCGGCGCGGGGCTGGAACCCGGCCGCCCCGCACACCTGGTCCAGCAGGTCGGCGAGGCCGTTGCCGGGCGCGTAGTGGACCCACTCCCGCTCGGCGAGGTCGGCGAGCCGGACCGTGGTCGCCGTGGCCACCGGATCGTCCGGCGGCACCACCACGACGAACTCCTCCTCGCCGAGCGGGTGCACCGGACCGTCCCAATCGGACGGTGCCGGTCCGACGGCGAGATCGGCCTGCCCCTGGGCCATCGCGGCGGCCAGCTCGTCGGCGTGCCGGTGCTCGAACAGCCGCACGTGCAC